>JBEKEI010000086.1:0-19040 GCA_050013915.1 Roseiarcus sp. | reverse complement strand
TGGCGGCGCGTCCGCCGATCCGCCTCTTCCGGCTGTTCAGACGCGGCGGATCGGCGACCGCGGTCGTGGGTCGTCGCCGCGCCGGCGCGGTCAGAGCGCGGCGACCGGCTGCGCTTCGGCCGGGGCGGCGGGGCGCGGGGCGCGCGCGCCGCCGCGCGCAAAGACCGGATCGGCCACCGGCGCGCCGAGCAGGAAGACGATATCCGTCGCATTGACCGGGCGGCTGAACAGGAACCCCTGCGCCTCGGTGCAGCCGTGCGCGGCGAGCAGCTCCAGCTGCTCCTCGGTCTCGACGCCCTCCGCGGTGATCGAGATGCCGAGGTCGGCCGCCAGTGCGGCGATCGCCTTGACCACCGCGGCGCTGTTGTCGTGCTTGCCGAGCCCGTGCACGAACGACTTGTCGATCTTCAGCTTGTCGAACTTGAAGCTGCAGAGATAGGAGAGCGACGAATAACCCGTGCCGAAATCGTCGAGCGAGACCCGCACGCCGAGCGCCTGCAGGGTCTTCAGGGTCTCCTGGATCTCCGCCCAGTTCTCGACGAAGACGGATTCGGTGATCTCGATCTCGAGCCGCTCCGGGCTCAGCCCGCTCGCCGCCAGGGCGCGCTCGACCGCCTTGCCGACGCCGCCGCTGCGCAGCTGGACCGGCGAGACGTTGACCGCCACGCGCGTCTCGCGCGGCCAAAGCGCGGCCGCCTTGCAGGATTCGACGAGCACCCATTCGCCGAGTCCGGCGATGAGGCCGGTCTCCTCGGCGAGCGGGATGAAGTCGGCGGGCGACACATTGCCGTATTGCGGGCTGTGCCAGCGCACGAGCGCCTCGCAGGTGCTGATCGCGCCGGTCCGCATGTCGACGAGCGGCTGGAAGTGCAGCGACAGCTCGTTGGAACCGAGCGCGCCGCGCAGGTTGACCTCCAGCTGACGGCGCGCCTGCATCGCCTCGTCGAGCGCCGCCGCGAAGAAGCACAGAACCCCGCGGCCGTCCGACTTCGCTCGATACAGCGCGAGGTCCGAGTTGCGCAACAGCCCGTCGAACGCGTCTCCGTCGGCGGGCGCAAGCGCGATGCCGATGCTGACGCCGATCAGGATGCGGTAGTCCTGGATCTCGAACGGCCGGCATATCTCGGCGATCAGCCGCTCGCCGAGCGCGCGCGCGTCGGTGGGTTCAGGGTCGTCGCGGAAAATGACGAATTCGTCGCCGCCGAATCGCGTCGCCACGTCGTTCGGGCCGAGGAAGTCCGTCAATCGCGTCGCGACCGCGCACAGCACGGCGTCGCCGATGGCGTGGCCGAGCGTGTCGTTGACGCGCTTGAAGCGATCGAGGTCGAGGCTGAACAGCGTGAAGCCGGCGCCGCCGCGCTTGAGTCGGGCGACCGCGAGCTCGACGTGGCGCTGGAACAGGGCGCGATTGGGCAGACCGGTGAGCACGTCGAAATTGGCGAGGCGCTCGGTGGCGGTGATGTCGGAGCCGACGCCGCGAAAGCCCTGGAACCCGCCGGCCATGTCGAAGATCGGCTTGCCCGTGATCGACCACTGACGGCGCTCGCCGTCGATCGTCAGGTCGACGTTGTGATCGCGAAACGGCTCGCGCGAGGCAAGCTGCGCGCCGAGGCCGGAGAGCCGGCCGGGCTCGGCCGGTGGCTGGCTCTCCATCAGCCCGGCGAAATCCACCCCCTCGAGTTCGTCCGGCGTCCTGCTGACGAGCTGTGCGAGTCGCGGCGAGACCCGGTTGAGCCGTCCCTCGACGTCTGTCTCCCAGAGAAAATCGCTCGCGTGGTCCTCGAAGTCCTTCAGGAGAAGGCTGATGATCTGGCTCTGCCCCCTCAGCTTGACATTGGCGACGTGGCTCTCGACGAACAGTTCCGAGCGCTCGTAGACCGTTCGCCCGATCACGAAGATCAGCGAAACGGCCATGGCGGCGAGGGTGAGGCAGACCGTATCGCCGTCGGCCCCCAGATTCAGGAGGTTCAGCATCGCCGGAATCATGACGATCGCCGTGAAGGCGAACGACGCCTGCCAGACGGTCGCCATCGCCAGGGCGCCCCCGCTGACGAGGCCGGTCGTCAGGCTGGCGACCACCATGCGCTGGACCGGGTCGGGATTGTCGAAGAGGGCCGCGAGCGGAACCGTCCAGAGCACGCCGATCATCAGGCTGTTGATCGTCAGCACCCGGACGCCGTGAATCGAGGCCCCCAGCCTCGGCGGCGCCCTCCTCATGCCGAGCCAGCGCCGGAACCACAGCGAAAACACCACCGAGAGCGAAATGGCCCATGCGCCGAGCAGGATTTGCGGACCGCCGCGCCAGGAGACGAACAGGATCGTCGCCAGACTCGTGACCTGCCCCGCCAGCAGGGTCGGGGTCAGCCGGAACACCGCGTTGAGCTGGGCGGCCCGCAGCGCGCGCGCGTCGTCGTTCGACAGATCCGCGACCCGCGCGTCGAGCGGACGAATGGTCAGCCGCCAAGGGTCTGATCTTGCCAGTAACGCGAACGATCTCATCGGCCGATCATGCTGCGTTGCGCGAAATTCATATGATTTTAGGAACACTTGATTTAAATAACGGTGAACCGGCGCCTTGGAATCGGGGCGCATGTCTTGAAGTCCGGGTAAGCATGATTCATCGCTCGGCCCGGATTGCGGCTCGCCCCCTCGATCGACTTCCGATCGACCGCGGCGAAGGAGGATTCCAACCTTCGAGACGATGCGCCGGCGGTGCAGCATTCGGACGGGAACGAAACGGGCGCGCGCGGACTGTCCACGGACTTCGCGGCGATCCCGGTGGGGAGCCTCGCCGCGCTCCGGGCGAGCGTCGCGGCGGCGTTCGAGGCCGCGCGGTGGGTCTTCGCGCCAGGTCCGCGTCGACGGGGCGGCGGCCGGCTTTGGCCGTGGCGCGCCGGCTCCGGCCATGATTCCGGGCGAGCGGGCGCCATGGGTTCGCCCGCGAAGGCGACGGCGCCGGTTCAGCGATCGATCGCCGCCGGCCCATCGAGCATGCTGGCGCGCACGCGCGATGCGCCGCCGGGCGCAGACGCTACTTGTCGATGAGATCGAGCCTGACCTGCGCGACGCCGGCGCCGCGAAAGCCGAGCGCGTCGGCCGCCCGGGTCGAGACGTCGATGATCCGGTTGCGGATGAAGGGGCCGCGATCGACCACCACGACCGTGACCGCGCGTCCGTTGCCGAGGTTGGTCACGCGAAGCCGCGTGCCGAACGGCAGGCTGCGGTGGGCGGCGATGAGGCCGGGAAACTTGGGGTTCCGGTAGTAGGACGCACGGCCGATCCAGCTCGCCTGCGTCTGAGAAATTGCGACAAAAACGCCCAGAAGGCCGAAAATCGCTTTGAGCAATGGTAAGACTCCTGTTTAGTTTCACCTGCCGTCCCATATCGGGTGATGGCGGAATCATGCGTCGAAATAGGGGCCGCCGTCATTTGGGCGCGATTGCGCCGCTGAATGGCGCCGACGATTCGGCGGGGTTGCCCGGTCAGGAGAGACAAGCCTTTGAGAATCCTCGTCATCGGCGCCGCGGGCATGATCGGGCGCAAACTGGTCGCGCGGCTCGCCCGCGACGGGGCGCTCGGCGCGGCGAAAATCGGGCACGCCGATCTCGTCGACATCGTCGCGCCGGAGGCCCCGCCCGACGCGCCGTTCGGCACCGCCTGCGCGGCGGTCGACATCGGCGCGGCCTATGTCGCGCCCAAGCTGATCGCCGGCGAGCCGGACGCGATCTTTTTGCTCGCCTCGATCGTCTCGGGCGAGGCGGAGAGCGATTTCGAGAAAGGCTACGCCGTAAATCTGGACGGCACGCGCGGGATCTTCGAGGCGATCAGGCAGCGACATCTGTTCACCGGCGGCCGCTATCGCCCGCGCGTCCTGTTCACCTCGTCGATCGCAGTGTTCGGCGCCCCCTTCCCGGCCGTCATCGACGACGAATTCTTCGAGACGCCGCTGACCAGCTACGGCACGCAGAAGGCGATCTGCGAATTGCTGCTGTCGGACTATTCGCGGCGCGGCTTCCTCGACGGCGTCGGCCTGCGCCTGCCGACGATCTGCGTGCGTCCCGGCAAGCCCAATCTGGCTGCCTCGGGCTTCTTTTCCAACATTATCCGCGAGCCGCTCGCCGGTCGGCCGGCTGTGCTGCCGGTCTCCGAGGACGTGCGGCACTGGCACGCGTCGCCGCGTTCGGCCGTCGGCTTCCTGGTCCACGCCGCGACGATGGGCACGGCCGCGCTGGGCGCGCGGCGCAATCTGACCATGCCGGGCGTCAGCGTCACCGTCGGCGAACAGATCGAGGCGCTTCGGCGCGTCGCCGGCGATGCGCCCGTCCGCCTGATCCGCCGCGAGCCCGACCCGGGCATCGCGCGCATCGTGGCGGGCTGGCCCGCCAACTTCGCGGCCGATCGGGCGCTGAAGCTCGGGTTCGCGGTGGAGGAGAGTTTCGAGGCCATCGTCAGGAACCACATCGAAGAAGAACATGGCGGCCGGACTGGATGACGAGGCTATGCTAGACGTCGAAACGGCGCCGGCGGAATCGCCGATCGAGCCCCGGCGCCGCGACGCGCCGCCGCCGGCCGAAGCGCCCGCCGCGCCGCCGGCCGAATCGGCCCGTCCGGTCGGGCTCGCCTCTCGCGTCCTGCTGTTGACGATCGGCTTCGCGCTGCTCGCCCAGATCATGATCTTCGTGCCGCGCCTGGCGACCGTGCGCGAGAACTGGCTGCGCGACCGGCTCGCGGCCGCCAACACGGCCGCGCTCGTCTTCGCCGCCGCGCCCGACGACATGCTGCCCACCGAACTCGCGCGCCAGATCCTCGACAGCGTCGGCGCCAAGACGATCGCGATCAAGACGCGCGACACCCACCGTTTGCTCGCCGTCGCCGAAATGCCCCCTGTCGTCAACGATTCCTTCGATCTGCGCGATCCCACGATGGCGGAGGGGGTCAGCGGCGCGGTCCGGGCGCTGTTTGCGCCCGAAGGCGCGATCCTGCGAGTCATCGGCCCGGCGCCGATGCAGGACGCCTTCCTGGAAATCACGCTCGACGAGACTCCGCTGACCGCCGCCATGTGGCGCTTCACCCGCAATTTCCTCGCCGTCGTGATGACGATTTCGGCGGTCGTCGTTCTGGTGATCTGGGCCGCGTTGTGGCTGATGGTGCTGCGGCCGGTGCGCCGCCTGACGTCCAACATCGTCGCTTTCGGCGAGCGGCCGCAGGACGCCGCGCGCATCATCGCGCCCGGCGGCAGCCGCGACGAGATCGGCCGCGCCGAACAGGCGCTCGCCACGATGCAGACCGCCCTTGCACAGGAACTCGGCCAGAAGAAGCGGCTCGCCGAGCTCGGCCTCGCCGTCGCCAAGATCAATCACGATCTGCGCAACATGCTGACCGCGGCGCAATTGATCTCGGACCGGCTCGCGACCATTCCGGATCCTCTCGCCCAGCGCCTCGCGCCGCGGCTGGTCGCCACGCTCGATCGCGCGATCGCTTTCTGCCAGGAAACGCTGAGCTACGGCGCGGCGATGGAGAAGCCGCCGCTACGCCGCCGTCTCGGCCTGCGCGACGTGATCCAGCAGGCGATCGAATCGGCGGGCGAGCGGGACGCCGAACGGGTCAGCTACGAAATCGACGTGCCCGATACGGTCGAACTGTTCGCGGACCCCGAACACGTCCTGCGCGTGTTCGAGAACGTCACCCGCAACGCCGTGCAGGCCCTCGCCCAGCACGGGCCGGCCGCGGGGCGTCCGCCCGCCATCCGCTTCGGCGCGATGCGCGCCAAAGGCGCGGCGATCATCGAAGTGGTCGACACCGGTCCCGGACTGCCGGAACATCTGGCGCAGAGCATTTTCGAACCGTTCCACCTGTCGACGCGCGAGGGCGGCACCGGCCTCGGCCTCGCGATCGCCGCGGACCTGACCGACCGCAACGGCGGCTCGATCGCGCTGGCGCCGCGCCTGCCCGACGATTTCTATTGCGGCGCCCGATTCCAGATCACCCTGCCCGCGCCGGCCGAACGGCCGGCCAGGCTCGAAATCTCGGCCCGCCGGGCCTGAGGAAAAGGCTCGCTTTGCGCTTGCCACTGCGGCGCGGAGCGTCTAGACGAAGCCCCTCGCTCCACGTCCCGCGATGTGGTCGATTGCGCCCGTAGCTCAGCTGGATAGAGCACCAGACTACGAATCTGGGGGTCGGGAGTTCGAATCTCTCCGGGCGCGCCATGGGGGCAGGGGAGGGCTTCAGGACCGGCGTGGGCACCCTTGGGTCCTTCGCGGTCTCAACCTCGAGGTCACACGAAAACGATGCGAGGCCGGCCAGGGCCGACGCACCCTCGTCGCGCAAGGGATGGCGTGATTTGATTTTACAGCGACGTTCGATGTGTGGAAAAAGTCGTGAATCCAGCAACGCGCGAAATCCGCTTTCGACCGGTCCCCGTCGATCCCTTCGCGGCGCGGCGGTTCACGCTGGCGGGCCCTCAGATTGTGCCGTATTTCGCGTATTCCTCGGCGATATCGGCCTGAATGGCCTTGGCGGCGGCGATGTCGGCGTCGCCGCCGGCCTGATCGCCTTTCCTCCGCCTGGCGAGGCCGCGCCCGTACAGGGCGGTCGCGAGCCTGGGGTTGAGCTTCAGCGCCGCGTCGTCATCGGCGATGGCCTCGTCGAGGCGGCCGAGCCGCAGATGGACGAACCCGCGGCTGCCGAGAATAGTGGCGTTGTTCGGGGCCAAGTGGACGCCGGCGTCGCAGTCTGCGAGGGCGAGCGGCAGATCGCGGTTGGCGACGGCAAGCAGCCAGCAGCGGTTGCCATAGGAGGCGGCGCCTTTCGGATCGATCTCGATCGCCTTCGTTTCGTCGGCGATGGCGCGGTCGAAATCACCCTTGGCGGCATAGGCGTGACCGCGGTTGTTGTAGGCGAGGGCGTATTTCGGATCGATCTCGGTCGCCCTCGCGTAGTCGGCGACGGCGCGGTCGAAATCGCCTTTGGCGTCCTCGGCGTGACCGCGATTGCCATAGGCGGTGGCGAGTTTCGGATCGATCTCGATCGCCTTCGTTTCGTCCGCGATGGCGCGGTCGAATTCGCCCTTGGCGTCGTAGTCGGAGCCGCGGTTGTCATAGGCGGCGGCGTCTGTCGGATCGATCTCGATCGCCTTCGTTTCGTCGGCGATGGCGCGGTCGAAATCACCCTTGGCGCTAGAGGCGTGACCGCGGTTGTTGTAAGCGGCGGCGTTTTTCGGATCGATCTCGATCGCCTTCGTTTCATCGGCGATGGCGCGGTCGAAATCGCCCTTGGCGTCGTAGGCGCGGCCGCGGTTGTAGTAAGCGGCGGCGTCTTTCGGATCGATGTCGATCGCCTTCGTGTAGTCGGCGATGGCGCGGTCGAAATCGCCCCTGGCCCGGTAGGCGACACCGCGGTTGTAGTAGGTGGCGGCGTGTTTCGGATCGAACGCGATCGCCTTCGTGAAGTCGGCGATGGCGCGGTCGAAATCGCCTTTGGCGCCATATTCCAATCCACGGTAATAGTAACCTCGCGGGTCGCGCGGAAGCTGACGGATCGCCTGGTCGCAGGCCTGGATCGCCGCTTCTCCCCTCAGGCTTCGGCAGTCTTGCTGCGCGTCGGCCAGCGCCGCGCTCGCGCCGGGCGCCGCCGAAAACAACATGGCCAGCGCCATTTCCCGCAGCATGGCGACCACTCCCGTTTGCGACCAGAGGGTCGCGCCGGCGTCTCGCCTGCGCCGGAAGACGTCCGCCTCCGCCGGCAGGGCTGTCTTCCGCGCCGGTTTGGCGCAAGAATCGATTACGGGCTGGAGCGGGGCAAGACGCGGGCCCTTGTCGTATTTGCCGCTGGGCGGAAATCAGGAGCAAGTGTCCGCTTCCGACCCGGAGCCGTCTCGTGCGTGTCCTAAGCCACTGATTTGTTAGAATTAACGAGCAAGACCGTCCACCGCGCAGAGTTCTCATCTTCATCCGCTCGGGCGCGCCATCACATAGCCCCGGTCGACTCAGCGCGCTTACAGCGCGCAGCGTTGAAGCGCCTTCGCCGTGGCGCAAGGCATTGATAAGGCTACAATAGATTGCTTTTCTTAGGCCGCGCCGGTGAATTTCGACTGCCGACCCCAGGCCGCCGTCTCCGCTTCACAGCCGCGGCTTCAGCCGGCCGAGCGCGCGCTCGGTCTCGGACGTCCAGCCCGGCGGCGCCTCGACCGTCGCGCCGACGCCGGGACCGGCGACCATGTGGACGACGTGGTAGCCGCGCAGCTTCAATTCGCGCAGGAAGCGCGGCAGCATCTGCGCGGTCCAGGGGTGGTTGTCGTGAAGCAGGATCATGCCGCGCCCGGCCGCGTCCAGCCGCCCCATGATGACGTTGAACTCGACCTCGGGCGTCATCTCGACCCAGTCGTTGGCCCACAGGTCCGTGCCGAAAATGCCGACGTTGTTGGCGGCGAACCAGGCCCTGAGATCGGCGGTGTCGGCAAAGCCCGGGAAGCGGAAGAACGGCGTGTGCAGCTTGAGAGCGCCGAGATCGCGCGGCTCGCCGGCGCTGAAATCGGCGCCGTAGACGGTGCGCTCGATCGCGATCATGCCGCGCAGGATGTCGGCGCGCGCCTGCGCGGCGCCCATGTAGCGCAGCGTCGGCTGCGGATGGGTGTAGGTGTGGTGGGCGATCGTGTGGCCCTCGGCGGCCTCGCGGCGCGCGAGCTCGGGGGTCGCCTCGACCTTGGCGCCGATCACGAAGAAGGTCGCGCGCACGCATTGGGCGGCGAGCGCGTCGAGCACCTGCGGCGTGGTCGCCGCCTCCGGGCCGTCGTCGAAGGTGAGGATGACCTCGTGGTCGGCGAGCGGAATATCGCGCGGATAAGTCTTCAGGCCGACCGCCAGCCCGCCCTGCGTGCCGACCGCGACGACGCGCGAAACGCCGAGCCGGTCGGGCGCGCATTCGGCGCCGAGGCCGGCGAGCGGGACGAGCCACAGCGCGAGCCAGGCGGCGAACAACTTCACGAGGCGCCCTCGATTTGGCGTAAACGTTTGGTGAATCCGATCCGGCGAGCCGCGTTAACGGCGCGTTACCCCGGCCGCTCTAGTTTGCGCCCGACCTTACCGTATCGTCCCTGGCCTGTCCCATGCGCGTCCCCTCCACCCATTCCGCCCGCCTCGGCGCCCTGCTCGGGCTGACGCTCGGGCTCGCCGGCTGCGGCGGCGGCGGCTTCGACGTCGACGACGGCCTGCCGCGGCCGAGCGACTATCCGATCCACGGCATCGACGTCTCGAAATACCAGGGCGACATCGACTGGAAGGCGGTCAAGGACAGCGGCGTCAAGTTCGTCTGGATCAAGGCGACCGAAGGCGGCGACCATGCGGACGAACGATTCGCCGCCAACTGGGCGGGCGCCAAGCAGGTCGGCATCCCGCACGGCGCCTATCATTTCGTCTACTGGTGCCGCCCGCCGGGCGAGGAGGTCGCGTGGTTCGAGCAGAACGTGCCGGTCGAGGACGACATGCTGCCGCCGGTGCTCGACGTCGAGCCGACGCCGACCTCGCAGACCTGCCACCGCCATCTCGAGCGCGAATCGGCAATCGCCGACATGAAGGTGATGCTGGAGGAGATGGAGCGCCACTACGGCCGCCGCCCGGTCATCTACACCAGCGTCGACTTCTACGAGGCGATCCTGTCCGGCGGGGCCTTCTCCGACTATCCGATCTGGGTCCGCTCGACCAAGCATCATCCCTCGGTCCGCTACGGCGCGCGCAAGTGGCACTTCTGGCAATACCAGGCCGACGGCGCGACGCCGGGCATAGCCGGACATGTCGATCAGAACGCCTATTACGGCACGCCGGAGCAATGGCAGGCCTTCCTCGACGGGCCGAAATAGGCCGGCCGGACGCTGCGAGCGCCTGCCCGTCCCACCTGTGCAGGGTGAGTCGCGGAACCGAAACAAGCCGTTCAAATAACTCGTGTTTATTCTTCTGAGCGTTCACCGGCGACAGGGTGTCGTCAGCGGGCGCTCATCCCGCGGGCTTCGTCGAGCCCTCGATCGCTTCCTCGCAATAGCGCCTCGCGATGAGGGGGACTGCGCTGGCCGCAACTCATCGACCACGCCTGACGCGATAGAGGCGAGAATGTTCTTTGTGAAAAACAGAAATTCTGATATTCTAAAAATCTGCCGCTTTGAGAGGAGCCCCTGATGACCCCGCCCGCCCGGCCCGCCCGCAAGGGCCGCCTCACCGTCGATGAAAGCCTCGTCCGGCGCGATCGCATCTTCGCCCGCCTGACCGACGGCCAGTCCTATGCCGCGATCGCCGCGGCCGAAGCGATCACCCCGCGCCGGCTGAGACAAATCGTTCACGAGGGGCTGAACCGCAGCAATTTCGATCCCCGCGACGACTTCGCGCTCGTCCAGATCGCCCGGCTCGAACATGCGCTTTCGGCGATCATGCGCGAGATCGACGAGGGCAAGCTCGCCGCCGTCGACCGGATGCTCAAGGTGCTCGTCGAGCTCGACCGCTATCACAAGCCGACGGCGCCGCCCTCCGCCTACCGGTTCCAGAGCCCGGCCGAATCGCGCACCCGCCTCGAGCGCGCCGTCGCCGCCCGCGACGCGGTGGCCTCGCGGCCGCCGGCGCCGCGGCTTTCGCTGCCGGCGCCGGAGGCTACGCCGAAAAGCGCACAAGCCCCTGATCTTGCTCGATCCGCGGCTTCCTACGGCCCTTGGCCGGCCTCGATGTCAAGGACTTAGGCGCGGTTTGGACGCGCCGCGAAGGGTCGTTTGGGGTCGAAACGGCCCTAAAGGGCCCGAAACAGCGACGCCACAGCCGGTCGGGGACGCGCGGACGATGCGGGACAAGGCCGCTAACCCGCCGAAGCCTTGCGCCTTCGGAAACCGCAGCGCCGCCGCAGCGCCTGCCGGCGCGATCGTGTGGCCGACGCGCGCCAGGACGAGGGTTCCGGCGGCGCCGCCGGATCGCGCCCGCTCGATCCGACGCCGTGCAGGAACGCCAGCGGCGGCCGAGGTTAGGCCGTCACGCGCCCGCCCCGCGGCTCTCGGGCGCGCCGGCGCGATCCCAGGCGAGCGCCGGGCCGCGCGGCACGATCCGGCCGGGGTTGAGCGCCTTGATCGAATAATAGCCGCGCTTGATGTGGTCGAGGTTCACCGTCTCGCGCGCGCCCGGCAGGGCGAGCATGACTTCGAGCCAGCCGGAGAGGTTGGGATAGTCGGCGATCCGGCGCAGGTTGCATTTGAACAGGCCGTGATAGGCCGCGTCGAAGCGCACCAGCGTGACGAACAGGCGGATGTCGGTCTCGGTGACCCGCGCGCCGAACAGGAACGGCCCGCGCGCCAGCCGCGCCTCGAGCCGGTCGAGCATGTCGAACACGTCGGCGAAGGCCTCGTCATAGGCCTCCTGGGTCAGCGCGAAGCCGGCGCGATAGACGCCGTTGTTGAGCGCCGGATAGATCGCCTCGCTCAGCGCGTCGATTTCGGCGCGCAGGTCATGGGGATAGAGGTCGACCGGGCGCGCGCCGAACGCCGAGCCGAACATGCGCAGGATGTCGGCCGATTCGTTGTTGACGATCGTGCCGCGAACCCGGTCCCACAGCACGGGGATCGTCGCGCGGCCGGTGAAATGCGGATCGGCGCGCGTATAGAGCTCGTGCATATGGGTCGCGCCGTTGACGTCGTCGCGGCTGGCGCCGGGATAGTCGCCGAAGCGCCAGCCTTCGTCGGTCATCGCGGGTTCGACGATGCGCACCGCGATCGCCTCGAGGCCGAGCAGCTTGCGCGCGAGCAGCGTGCGCGAGGCCCAGGGGCAGATCAGCCCGGCATAGAGCACGTAGCGCGCGGGATCGGCGGGAAAGCCGCCCTCGCCGGTCGGCCCGGGCGCGCCGTCCGGCGTCACCCAGTTGCGAAAGCTCGAGGTCTGGCGAACGAAGCCGCCCTTGGCGTCGCTCGCCTGGACCGGCTGCCAGTCGGCCGTCCAGCGTCCGTCGACCAGCATCGCTCAGCCTCCCGCCGCGACGATCGCGATCTTCGTGCCCCAGGGGTCGCGCAGCGCGAGCCGGCCGGGCGCAGCGTCCAGCGGCGTCCCCTGCGCGCGGCCGCCAATGGCCGCGAGAATCGCGGCGTCGGCGGCGACGACCTCGACCTCGGCAAGGCCGGTCGTGCGCTCGGGGCGCATGCGGGCGCCGCGACTGTTCCAGACGTTGGCGCCGAAATGGTGGTGATAGCCGCCGGCGCCGAAGAAGCTCGCGCCGGGATAACGGCAGGTCAGCGCGAAGCCGAGCAGCGTCCCATAGAAGGCGTCGGCGGCCGGGATCGCCCCGACCTGCAGATGGACATGGCCGACGGTCGTACCCTCGGGAGCGCCGCGCCAGGCCTCGCCGCCGCCGTCCGCCATCAGGCCCTGGACGTCGAGCGCCTCGGTCGCCATCACGATGGCGCCGTCCGCCCAGCGCCATTCCGCGCGCGGGCGATCGGCGTAGACTTCGATGCCATTGCCCTCGGGGTCGGCGAGATAGACCGCCTCGCTGACCAGATGGTCGGAAGCGCCCTGGATCGGCAGGCGCGTGCGCGCGGCATGGGTGAGCCAGCGGCCGAGGTCGGTGCGCGCGGGCAGCAGGAACGCGGTGTGGAACAGGCCCGCCTCGCGCGTCGAAGCGCGCGGGGCGTCGGGGTCGCGGCGCAATTCGACGAGAACCGTGGCGCCGGCGCCGAGCCGGAGCGAGTTCGCGTCGCCGGCGATCCGCTGCAGGCCGAGCGCCTCCTGGTAGAAGGCGCCGACGCGATCGAGATCGTGGACGGTGAGCGCGACCCGGCCGATGCGCAGCGGCGCGTTGGCGGTGGCGGTCATGGCCGGGTCTCCTGTTTCCTGCGTCGCGCGTCAGGCGCCGACGCGCCGTCGCCGCCGGGCGCGAGCGCGAGCAGCCGGACGATCCATAGCGCGGGAAATTCCCGGCCGCCATCGGCGTTGTTGAAGAAGAAGCCCGCGGCGCCGACCAGGACCGGGGTCAGCGCGAGCGCGCCGACGATCTGCCGGGCGATGGCGACACGGGCGAGCGCCGGCCGCAGGCCGGGCGAGCCGAAGACTTGCGCGGCGCCGGCGGGCGTGAACGCGAAAATCTCCAGCCCGGCGTGGACGAGGAACAGCGCGCCCGACCAGCCTGAAGGCCCGGCCGGCGCTGACGCCGAGCCGGCGCGCGGCGGCGGGCAAGCTGCCGGTCTCGACCAGTGCGGCGAACATCCGGCCGCAGTCGCGCCGTTCCATGGGACGTCGCCGCCGATTGCGCCGCCTCGCGGGCATTGCGCGCCGATCGCGGCGGCGTGCAAATTCGTCCTTGCCGAGACGGCGCGCACGGGGCCAATCTCGGCGCCCCGACCACCAGCGGAACCCAGGCTCATGGCGAGCGAAGCCGACCACGACCTCAAGTCCGACGCGCTGCATTTCCATAGCGAGCCGCGCCCCGGCAAGCTGGAGATCCAGCCGACCAAGCCGCTCGGCAACCAGCGCGATCTCGCGCTCGCCTATTCGCCCGGCGTCGCCTTCGCCTGCGAGGCGATCGCCGCCGACCCCGCCGAGGCGGCCAATCTGACGATCCGGCAGAACCTCGTCGCGGTGCTGACCAACGGCACCGCGGTGCTCGGCCTCGGCGCGATCGGCCCGCTCGCCGCCAAGCCGGTGATGGAAGGCAAGGCGGTCCTGTTCAAGAAATTCGCCGGCATCGACGTGTTCGACATCGAGGTCGCGCAGACCGACGTCGACAAGCTCGTCGACATCATCGTCGCGCTGGAGCCGACCTTCGGCGGCATCAATCTCGAGGACATCAAGGGTCCCGAATGTTTCGAGGTCGAGGAGAAGGCCAAGGCCCGCATGGGCATCCCGGTCTTCCACGACGACCAGCACGGCACCGCGATCATCGTCTCGGCGGCCGTGACCAATGCGCTGGAGCTGACGGGCAAGCGGATCGACGAGGTCAGAATCGTCGCCTCGGGCGCCGGCGCCGCCGCGCTCGCCTCGCTGAACCTGCTCGTGCTGCTCGGCGCGCGCCGCCAGAACATATTCGTCTGCGACATCGAGGGGGTGGTCTATGCGGGCCGGACGAGCCTGATGGACCGCTGGAAGGCGGTCTACGCGCAGGAGACCGAAGCGCGCACGCTCGCCGACGTCATCGGCGGCGCCGACATTTTCCTCGGCCTCTCCGCGGGCGGCGTGCTGAAACCCGAGCTCTTGAAGCGCATGGCGCGCGATCCGCTGATCCTCGCGCTCGCCAATCCGACGCCGGAGATCATGCCGGAGCTGGCGATCGCCGAGCGGCCCGACGCGATGATCTGCACCGGACGCTCCGACTATCCCAACCAGGTCAACAACGTCCTGTGTTTTCCCTACATCTTCCGCGGCGCGCTCGACGTCGGCGCGACGACGATCAACGAGGCGATGAAGGCGGCGGCGGTGA
Organism: Roseiarcus sp.; assembly: GCA_050013915.1. Lineage (GTDB taxonomy): Bacteria > Pseudomonadota > Alphaproteobacteria > Rhizobiales > Beijerinckiaceae > Roseiarcus. Next base: position 4,613 of record JBEKEI010000086.1, on the reverse strand, counting down.
AGGCGATCGCCGGGCTCGCGCGCGAGGCGCCCTCGGAGGTCGTCGCGCGCGCCTACGGCGGCGAGGCGGCGCCGTTCGGCCGCGCCTCGCTGATCCCGAGCCCGTTCGATCCGCGCCTGATGCTGCGCATCGCGCCGGCGGTGGCGAAGGCGGCGATGGACTCGGGCGTCGCACGCCGGCCGATCGCCGATTTCGACGCCTACGCCGACCAGCTCGACCGCTTCGTGTTCCGCTCCGGCTTCATCATGAAGCCGATCTTCGCCCGCGCCAAGGCGGCGCGGCGCAGCGTCATCTACGCCGAGGGCGAGGACGAGCGGGTGTTGCGGGCGACCCAGGTGGTGCTCGAGGAAGGCATCGCGCGGCCGATCCTGATCGGCCGTCCCGACGTGGTGAAGGAGCGGATCCGGCGGTTCGGCCTCGCGATGGTCCCCGCGCGCGACTTCGAACTCGTCGACCCCGAGGACGATCCGCGCTACCGCGACTATGTCGCGACCTATCTCGAAGTCGCCGGCCGGAAGGGCGTGACGCCGAGCGCCGCGCGCACGCTGGTGCGCACCAACACCGCCGTGATCGGCGCGCTCGCGGTGCGCCGCGGCGACGCCGACGCGCTGATCTGCGGGCTCGACGGGCGCTTCCAGTCGCGGCTGAAGCACATCCGCGACATCATCGGCCTCGCGCCCGGCGCGCAGGATTTCGCGGCGCTGTCGCTGGTCATCGCGACGACCGGCGCCTTCTTTCTCGCCGACACCCACGTGCGCTTCGATCCCAATGCCGAGGAAATCGCCGACATGGCGATCGCCTGCGCGAGCCATGTCCGGCGCTTCGGCATCACGCCGAAGATCGCGCTGATCTCGCATTCCGATTTCGGCTCCGCCGACACGCCCTCGGCGCTGAAGATGCGCCGGGCGCTCGAGCTGATCCGCGCGCGCGCCCCCGAACTCGAGGTCGACGGCGAGATGCAGGCCGATTCGGCGCTGTCGCTCGCCGCACGCGACCGCGTGCTGCCGAATTCGCGTCTGGCGGGCGAGGCCAATGTGCTGATCCTGCCCAATCTCGACGCCGGCAACACCGCGCTGCAGCTGACCCGTGTCATCGCCGGCGCCCTGCCGGTCGGCCCGATCCTCATCGGCCCGGCCAAGCCCGCGCATATCCTGACGCCTTCGGTCACCGCGCGCGGGATCGTCAACATGACCGCGATCGCGGCGGTGGAGGCGGCGGGGTGACAGGCGCCCGGGCCTCCAAAGCGCCCGCGCTGGACAGCCTGGGCAATAGCCGCCAGTGTCGCCGTCGCCTCCGGCGTCGGCGCCGCCCCTCGTCCGACCTCGCTGACGCGAGGCCGCCTTCTCCCGCACTGCGGGAGATGGCGCCATGCGCAGCATGACGGATCAGGGGCGCCACTGACCGTTCTCTCATTCGAGCCCCCCATGATCCCCAACGCCCCCCGCCCCTTCAACTTCGATCTCGGCGAGAGCGCCGAAATGATCCGCGAATCCGCGCAGCGCTTCGCGCAGGCGGAGATCGCGCCGCGGGCGGCGGCGATCGATCGCGACAATCTGTTCCCGAGGGATCTCTGGCCGAAGATGGGCGCGCTCGGGCTGCACGGGATCACCGCGCCGGAGGAATATGGCGGCCTCGGCCTCGGCTATCTCGAGCATTGCGTCGCGATCGAGGAGGTCTCGCGCGCCTCGGCCTCGGTCGGCCTGTCCTATGGCGCCCATTCCAATCTGTGCGTCAACCAGATCGTCCGCAACGGCGACGAAGCGCAGAAGCGCCGCTATCTGCCCGGGCTGATCTCCGGCGACCATGTCGGCGCGCTCGCGATGTCCGAGCCCAACGCCGGCTCCGACGTGGTCTCGATGACGACGCGCGCCGAGCGGCGCGGCGACCGCTTCGTGATCAATGGGGCCAAGATGTGGATCACCAACGGCCCGGTCGCCGACACGCTCGTCGTCTACGCCAAGACCGATCCGGCCGCGGGCGCGCGCGGCATCAGCGCGTTCCTGGTCGAGCGCGGCATGAAGGGCTTCTCCAACGGAACCAAGCTCGACAAGGTCGGGATGCGCGGCTCCGACACGTCGGAGCTGATCTTTCAGGACTGCGAGGTGCCGCAGGAGAACCTGCTGGGCGCGCTCGGGCGCGGCGTCGCGGTGCTGATGTCGGGGCTCGACTACGAGCGGGTCGTGCTCGCCGCCGGGCCGCTCGGCATCATGCAGGCGGCGATGGACGTCGCGCTGCCCTATGTCCACGAGCGGCGCCAGTTCGGCGCGCCGATCGGCTCGTTCCAGCTCGTGCAGGGCAAGCTCGCCGACATGTATGTGTCGATGAACGCGGCGCGCGCCTATGTCTATGCGGTGGCCAAGGCCTGCGACCGCGGCGAGACGACGCGCGAGGATTCCGCCGGCGCCATCCTCTACGCCGCCGAACGGGCGACCCAGGTCGCGCTCGACGCGATGCAGCTGCTCGGCGGCAACGGCTACGTCAACGACTATCCGACCGGGCGCCTGCTGCGCGACGCCAAGCTCTACGAGATCGGCGCCGGCACCAGCGAGATCAGGCGCATGCTGATCGGGCGCGAGCTGTTCGAGAAGAGCGCGTGAGGCGACCGGCGCCGCCCGAAGCTCGCCCCCTGGCCTTGCGGAGCCGCCCGACGAAGCGTTAATCGCCTCTATAAGCGCCGATTCGAACGAAGTCTGTGGAGGGAGCGCGGGCGTCGCAGCCGGGAGTGAGGCCGCTTGACATCGATCGCCAGACAGCCGGCCACGCCGCTCGGCATGGCCTGCGCCGGGTCGGCAGCCGTCGGAATCGCCGCCGGCCTGATCTATACGCTGATCGCGCCCGGCTTCTGGACGGGCGGCGAGGTCGCCGAACGCGGCCCGCTCATCGCCCTGTTCGGCGTGGTCTTCCAGTTGTTCGAACTGGTGATCGCCTACCTGTTCATTTCGATCTGCATGACCTTGCTGGTGCGCGCCCAATTGCTGCTCGTGTCCTGGGTGATGACCGGTCTGCACAGGCGATTCGCCGACCGCCTGCCTTACTATGTCGCCACGGGCGCGATATGTTCGCTGGCGGCTTTCCTCGGCCTCATCCTGATCCAGGCGGCCGGACATGTCATGCCCGAGGGCTGGCGCTACTGGCACCAGCTCGTCACGGTCGCCGCGGTCGGCCAGGCGGCGGCGCTGATCTTCTGGATGACGCGCAGCCGGACGGCTTGAGCGAGCGCCCTGCTCAGCGCGCGCGCTGCCCGAACAGTATCTTCTGGGCGTCCTTGTCGTCGGCCAGATTGCCGCGCGCCTCGGCGCATAGCGCCAGACCCTTCTGAACCGCTGGACGCGCGAGCACTTGGTCGAGCCAGCGCTTCAGATGCGGAAATTCGGCGATGTCCTGCCCCATCCGCTCCCACCCCCTCGTCCAGCCGATGCTCGCCATGTCGGCGAGCGAATAATGCGCGCCGGCGAGGAATTGCCGGCTGGCGAGGCGCTTGTTCATCACGCCGAACAGGCGGTTGACCTCGTCGGTATAGCGATCGATCCCGTAGGCGATCTTCTCGGGCGCGTAATTGCGGAAATGGTTGGCCTGGCCGGCCATGGGCCCCAGACCGCCGACCTGCCAGAACAGCCATTCGTCGACGGCGACGCGCTCGCGTTCGTCCGCACCGCCAAATCTGCCGGTCTTGCGCGCGAGATAGCGCAGGATCGCTCCGGATTCGAAAACCGAGATCGGCGCGCCATCCGGGCCGTCGGGGTCGACGATCGCAGGAATCCGGTTGTTCGGCGAGATCGTCAGGAATTCCGGCGCGAACTGCTCGCCCTTGCCGATGTTGACGAGGCGCGGCTCGTAGGGCAGCGCGCACTCCTCGAGCATGATCGAGACCTTCCAGCCGTTGGGGGTCGGCCAGTAGTAGAGCGCGATGGGATCGGTCGGCTGAGGCATGGCGCGCTCGCTCGCTGCACGTTGCGCCGGCCGGCGACGCTGCGTCGCACCGACGGCCCGGGACGCCGAGCCCGTCGAACATAGCGCGGAAAGCGCATCGAATGAAATGGCCGCGCGTCGCTTGGCCAAGCGTCGGCGCGGTCGCCGATTGGCGCAATTCCGGCGCGCGCCAAACGCACGCCTGCGCCTTGCCGGGCAGCGCCGCGCAAGGCGCAAGACTGAAGTCCGACTATCCAGACGCGGCCCCTCAAATCAAGGGAGACCGCGCCTGATATGGCGGCGCGCGAATGCCGCGCGTCAGTTCATCGGCGTCGCGGGGGCCGGAGGCGTCACCGGCGCGGGAGCGGCCTTCTTGCGCTTGGCCGGGGCCTTCTTCTTGGCGACGGCCTTCTTGGCGACGGTCTTCTTGGCGGCGACCTTGCGCGTCGCCTTCTTGGCGGCGACCTTGCCCGTCGCCTTCTTGGTCACGACCTTGCGCGCGCCCTTCTTGGCGGCGACCTTGCGCGTGGCCTTCTTCACCGCGCCCTTCTTCGCCGGCTTCTTCGCGGCGGCTTTCTTGGCCGGTTTCTTTGCTGCAGCTTTCGCCATTTGATGTGTCCTCTAGAAGTCGAGTCGTTCGCGCTCGTCTCTCTAGCGAACGACGAACGAGTTCAAAGTAACTTCGTTCCGCGCGAGAGCAAGCG
>JBEKEI010000085.1:0-19240 GCA_050013915.1 Roseiarcus sp. | reverse complement strand
TTCCATCCCCAGCGCCTCGCCGACCGCATCCTCGGCATGGGCGACATCGTCAGCCTGGTCGAGAAGGCGGCTGCGAACATCGACATGGCGCAGGCGGCCAAGATGGCCGAGCGCATGCGCAAGGGCGTGTTCGACCTCGACGATCTCTCCGAACAGCTCGCGCAGATCGAGAAGATCGGCGGCATGGGCGGCGTCATGAGCATGCTGCCGGGCATGGCCAAAATCAAGGACCAGGTCGCCGCCGCCCATCTCGACGGCAAGGTGATCGGCCGGCAGCGCGCGATCATCTCCTCGATGACCGGCAAGGAGCGACGCAATCCCGACATGCTGAAGGCCTCGCGCAAGAAGCGGATCGCGGCAGGCTCGGGGACCAGGGTCGAGGACGTCAACCGGCTGCTCAAGCAGCATCGGCAGATGGCCGACATGATGAAGTCGATGGGCGGCGCCGGCAAGCGCGGGCCGATGGCCAGGCTCGGCCAGATGTTCGGAATGGGCGGCGCCATGGGCGGCATGCCCGAGCCGACGGCCGAGCAGGTCGAGGCGCTGCAGAAGCAGATGGGCGGCGCGCCGCCCGGCGGCCTGCCCGAGGCGCCGCCGCCTGGCGCCTTCGATCGCCCGCCGGCGGCGCTGCCCGGTCTCGGCGCCCCGCGGCTTCCCGGTCTCGGCGCGCCGCGCCTGCCGGGTCTCGGCGGCGGCCTGCCCGGCGGATTCAATCCGTTCGGAGGCCGCAAGAAATGATGCGAAGCGCGGACGCCCGCCCGCGCCCCCTCTCCCGCTTGCGGGAGAGGGCCGGGGTGAGGGCCTTCGAGGCGCGCAAAGGCTTCGAGACCGTCGTCCGACCTCGATCGGCTCAGCCGTCCCGCGCCGCGGGGCGAAGTCTCTCAACCCCAGTCATGAAAGAAGGAAAGCATCCATGTCCCTGAAAATCCGGCTCGCCCGCGGGGGCGCCAAGAAGCGTCCGTTCTACCGCATCGTCGTGGCCGACGCGCGCATGCCGCGCGACGGCCGCTTCGTCGAGAAGATCGGCACCTTCGATCCGGTCAAGGCGAAGGACGACGCGCTGCGGCTCGTGCTCGACGTCGAGAAGGCCAAGGCCTGGCTCGCCAAGGGCGCGCAGCCGACCGACCGCGTGTTGCGCCTGCTCGACGGGCTCGGCGTCGTCAAGCGGGCGCCGCAGAACAATCCGCAAAAGGCGCTGCCGAAGAAGAAGGCGCAGGAGCGCAGCGCCGCGGCGGCGGCCGCGGCCGAGAAGGCCGCGGCGGCGGCGTGACCTCGCGGCCGTTCAACCGCGCTTCGGGCGGAGGGTGAACCGCAAGGACGCGAGGCTTGTCCAATCCCGATCGGCTCATCCCTCTGGGCGTGTTCGGCGCGCCGCACGGCGTGCGCGGGGAACTGCGCGTGAAATCCTACACGCAGGACCCCAAGGCGATCGGCGCCTATGGCGAGCTGACGGAAAGTGCGGGCGTACGCGCGTTCAGGCTTCTCGCGCTGCGCCCGCTGAAGGACGACATGCTCGTCGTCCGGATCGCGGGCGTCGACAGCCGGGACGCCGCGGAGAAACTGACCGGCGCTGAACTGTTCGTGCGGCGCGACCAGCTGCCGCCGCCGTCGCAGGACGAGTTCTATCGCGACGATCTCGTCGGCCTCGAAGCGGTGACCCGCGAAGGGGAGCCGCTCGGGCGCGTCGCGGCGCTCGCCAATTTCGGCGCCGGCGACATCATGGAAATCGCGCCGCCGGGCGGCGGGGATACCCTGCTGCTGCCGTTCACCCGGGCGGTGGCGGTCGAAATAGATTTCGGCGCCGGCCGGATCGTCGTCGTCCCGCCCCTCGAAATCGACGGCGAGGCCTGATGTTCGCGGCGACGATCCTGACCTTGTTCCCCGAAATGTTTCCAGGCCCGCTCGGCTTTTCGCTGGCGGGCGAGGCGCTCGCGCGCGGCCTGTGGTCCTGCGCGGCGCGCGACATCCGCGCCCACGGCCGCGGCCGTCATCGCGCGGTCGACGACACGCCGGCGGGCGGCGGCCCGGGGATGGTGATGCGCGCCGACGTGCTGGCGGAGAGCCTCGACGCGGCGGCCGGCGCCGATGACGCGCGCCCGCGGCTGCTGATGAGTCCGCGCGGCGCGCCGCTGACCCAGGCGCGCGCGCGCCAATGGGCGGCGGGCCCGGGACTCGTTGTCGTCTGCGGGCGCTTCGAGGGCGTCGACGAACGCGTGATCGCCGCCCGCGGGCTGATCGAGGTTTCGATCGGCGACTACGTGCTTTCGGGCGGCGAGATCGCCGCGCTCGCGGTGCTCGACGCCTGCGTCCGGCTGCTGCCCGGGGTGATGGGAAAGCCGGAATCGGCGGCGCAGGAGAGCTTCGAGGCGGGCCTGCTCGAATATCCCCATTACACGCGGCCGCGCGAATGGGAGGGGCGGACGATTCCCGACGTGCTGCTGTCGGGCGACCATGCGCGGATCGCGCGATGGCGGCGCGACGAGGCGGCGCGGATCACGCGCGAGAGGAGGCCGGATCTGGCGGGGGAGGAAGATTAGCGCGCCTCTTCCGCGTGCGGGCGGCGGGACGCAGACACGTTGGCCGAGCGCTCGCGCGAAGCTCCCGATGCGAGCATGGCAAGCCGGGCGCTTCGTCTTGCACACCCCTGACCCCGGCCCTCTCCCGCGAGCGGGAGAGGGGCGCGGCGGGGGAGTCAGCGGGTCAGACCGAGGCGTTGATCCAGCGTACCAGTTCGCTCTTGGGCGCGGCGCCGAGCTTCTGGGCGGCGAGCTTGCCGTCCTTGAACATCATCAGGGTCGGGATCGAGCGGATGCCGAGCTTGCTCGCAATGCCCGGGTTCTCGTCGATGTTGAGCTTGGCGATCTTCACCTTGCCCTTCATTTCGCTGGCGATTTCCTCCAGCGACGGGCCGATCATGCGGCACGGGCCGCACCATTCCGCCCAGAAATCGACGACGACCGGTTCGCTGGACGCGAGAACGTCAACGTCGAAACTGGCGTCGGTGACTTTTGAGGTTGCGGACATGGGATCCTCGACAGTGGCGCGGCAAAATGCGCGCTGGCTCCGATAGGTAGGTAGCCGGCGGGCGGGCGTCAAGCCGACTCTGCGGGCGCCGGGGCTAGAACAGCCTGCCCCCGTCGGGCGCCGGCAGGCTCGGCCCGATCAGCACGACCTCGCCGTCCGCGTCGGGAAAGCCGAGCGTCAGCACCTCGGACCAGAACGGACCGATCTGGCGGGGCGGGAAATTGACCACCGCGGCGACCTGGCGACCGACCAGCGTCTCGGGCCGGTAATGGCGGGTTATCTGGGCGGACGACTTCTTCAGCCCGATCGCCGGGCCGAAATCGATCGTCAGCCTGTATGCGGGCTTGCGCGCCTGCGGAAACGGCAGCGCCTCGACGATCGTGCCGAGCCGGATGTCAACCTTCAGAAAATCGTCGTGCCTGATCGGCGGCGGTCGATCGACCGGTTCCATGGGCGCTTGAGATCCTCGATCGCCTGCAGCGCGCGTTCATTGCGCGCCCCTCGCGTCGCGTCAAGCCGCGCGCCGCCCGCTTGACACCGCGCCGCGCGGCCAATAGCCCCTCGCGTCATGAACAAGCCCCATCGCGCCGCGGCCGTGCCCGTGATCGCCGGCCTCGGCGAGATCGCCGGCGGCTACGACGTCGCGCTGTGCGACATTTGGGGCGTTGTGCACAATGGCGAACGATCCTTCCCGACCGCGACCGAGGCGCTCGCGCGGTTTCGCCGCGGCGGCGGAACGGTCGTGCTGATCACCAATGCGCCGCGTCCCGGCGGCCCGATCCGCGAGCAGCTCGCCGAGCTGCGGGTTCCGCGCGAGGCCTATGACGACATCGTCACCTCGGGTGACGTGACGCTGGCGCTGATCGCCGGGCGCGGTTCGGCCGCCGTCCACCACATCGGCCCGGCGCGCGACCTCAGCCTGTTCGACAGCGCGGCGCTGCTGTCGCCCGCCGCGCCGCCGCGCCTGACGAGCCTGGACCGTGCCGACTATGTTGTCTGCACCGGCCTGTTCGACGACGAGCATGAGACGCCGGACGACTATGCCGCGCCGCTCGCCGCCATGCTCGCGCGCCGGCTGCCGCTGATCTGCGCCAATCCCGATCTCGTGGTCCAGCGCGGCGACGCAATGATCTATTGCGCGGGCGCGCTCGCCCAGCGCTATGAGGAGATGGGCGGCCCGGCGGTCTATGCGGGCAAGCCCTACGCGCCGATCTACGCGCGCGCGCTGGCGCTGGCGAGCGGCGCGCGTGGCGGGCCCGTCGCGGCGCGCCGCGTGCTCGCGATCGGCGATGCGATGCGCACCGATGTCGCCGGCGCGGTCGCCGCCGGGCTCGACGTCCTGTTCGTGACCAACGGGATTCACGGCGAGGATCTGCATGGCGACCAGCCGTTGGCGGCGGCCGCGCTCGAACAGTTTTCGGCGCGGCACGGCCTGTGGCCGACCGCCGCGATCCGCGATCTCGTCTGGTGAACACGCCGCGCCCGCGGCGCGACAGGACTTGATCAGCCGGGCGGCGCCCCGGTATCTCGGCCGAGTGCTCGGAGACGACGATGGACGGCGCCCCCTTCAGGACCTGCTATTTCGAGGACCTCGCGCTCGGCATGCGCGAGACCATCGAAAAGACGGTGCTCAACGAGGACGTCATCGGCTTCGCCGAACTGTCGGGCGACCGCAATCCGATCCACCTCTCCGAGCACTTCGCCCGCAAGACCCGGTTTGGCGGCCGGATCGTGCACGGGCTCTATACGGCGAGCCTGATTTCCGCTGTGATCGGCATGCGGCTGCCGGGACCGGGCTCGGTCTATATCTCGCAGAGCCTGAATTTCCGGGGCCCGGTCAAGATCGGCGACGTCATCCTGATCAGCGTCGAGGTCGCGGAGCTCACCGAAAAGGGCCGGCGCGTGCGGCTGCGCTGCGAATGCAGAGTCGACGGCAAGGTCGTTCTCGACGGCGAGGGCGTGCTGAGCGTGCCCGCGCGCAGGGTCGGCCACGCCGCGCCTTGACCCCCGCGGGACGCCGGGGCAGGTTCCCGCCGCCCCATCCCCGCCGACCCGCCACAGCAATGGAAGCCGCGTGCCGCAAGCGAGCCAGACCAGACCCTTCGTGTTTGCCGTCGATCCCGAGCGGGCGCCGGCCGGGCTGGAGCGCGCGGTGTTCGCGATCGGCAATTTCGACGGCGCCCATCTCGGCCATCGCGCGGTGCTGGGGCGCACCCGCCGGCTCGCCGACGAACTCGGCGCGCCCGCCGCGGTGCTCACTTTCGAGCCGCATCCCGCCGACTTTTTCGCCGGCAAGCCGGTCGTGTTCCGGCTAAGCCCGAGCGCGGCGCGCGGGCGGGCGTTCGCCGAGTTCGGCCTCGACGGCGCGGTGGTGCTGACCTTCGACGCCCGGCTCGCTTCGCTCTCGGCAGAGGATTTCGTCCGCGGCGTGCTGGTCGAGCGGCTCGGCGTGCAAGCGGTGGTGATCGGCTGGGACTTCCATTTCGGCAAGGGCCGCGCCGGCTCGCCGGCGTTCCTCGGGCAAGCGGGCGCCCGCTGGGGCTTCCGCGTCGACGTCGTCGACCAGGTGGCGGCGTCGGCGAGCGAGGCGATCTCCTCGACGACGATCCGGCGCGCGCTCGAGGCAGGCGACGTCGAGGCCGCCGCGCGGCTGCTCGGGCGCGACTATGCGGTCGCTGGCGTGGTGATTCCAGGCCGCCGGCTCGGCCGCACCCTCGCCACGCCGACCGCCAATATCGCGCTCGAGCCGTCGAACCGGCTCGCCCACGGCATCTATGCGGTCGAGGTCGGCGTCGACGGCGCCCGCTACGGCGGCGTCGCGAGCTTCGGGACCCGGCCGACGGTCGACGACGGGCCGCCGTTGCTGGAGACCTTCCTGTTCGACTTCGACGGCGACCTCTACGGCCGGGTCATCGAGGTCGCCTTCGTCGCGCGCATCCGCGGTGAGGCGAAATTCGACAGCCTCGACGCGCTCGCGGCCGAAATGGCGCGCGACAAGGCGCGCGCGGGCGAAATCCTCGCCGCGCGCAAGGGCGCGACCTCAGCGTGAGCCGGCCCCCGAGTAAATTCTCGTTTGGCGCGGCCGGCCAAATCATCTAATGCCACCCGACGCGCGGCGCCGCCAGCGCCGCCGCTCTCAGGCACAGAACCCATGAACCAGCAGCCCGCCAAAGGCCCCGACTACGCGCAGACCCTGTTCCTGCCAAAGACCGATTTCCCGATGCGCGCCGGGCTGCCGCAGAAGGAGCCGGAGATTCTCGCCCGCTGGGCGCGCGACGACCTCTACGGCCGGCTGCGCGCGGAGGCCGCGGGGCGCGCCAAATTCGTGCTGCACGACGGGCCCCCTTACGCCAACGGCAACATCCACATCGGCCACGCGCTCAACAAGATCCTCAAGGACATGGTCGTCCGCTCGCAGCAGATGGCGGGCAAGGACTCCAATTACGTGCCCGGCTGGGACTGCCACGGGCTGCCCATCGAATGGCGGGTCGAGGAGGAATTCTACCGCAAGAAAGGCAAGGCCAAGCCCGATTTCTCGGATTCGGCGGCGATCATCGCCTTCCGCCGGGAATGTCGCGCCTATGCCGAGCACTGGATCGGCGTCCAGCGCGAGGAGTTCAAACGGCTCGGCGTGGTCGGCGACTGGGACCACCCTTATGAGACGATGAGCTTTCCCGCCGAGGCCCAGATCGCCCGCGAGATCATGAAATTCGCCGCCAACGGCCTGCTCTATCGCGGCTCCAAGCCGGTGATGTGGAGCGTGGTCGAGAAGACCGCGCTCGCCGAGGCGGAAATCGAATACGAGGATTATACGAGCGACACGGTCTATGTGGCGTTTCCGGTTCAGTCCGGACTCCCCGACGCGAGCGTTGTGATCTGGACGACGACCCCGTGGACCCTGCCGGGGAACCGCGCGATCGCGTTTTCGCGGCGGATCGAGTACGGCGCCTATCGGGTCACGCAGGGGCCGGAAGGCAACTGGGCCAGGAACGGCGCGACCTACATCATCGCGAAATCGTTGGTCGAAGCTGTCTTCGCCGCCGCGAAGGTCGAGCGCTTCGAACTCCTGGCCGATGTCCCCGCGGAGACCCTCGCGACGATGGTCTGCGCGCACCCGCTCGCTGATCACGGCTACGCGTTCCCGGTACCGCTTCTGGAGGGGGACCACGTCACCGACGATACCGGCACCGGCTTCGTCCACACCGCCCCAGGTCACGGCCGCGAGGACTTCGACCTGTGGATGGCGAGCGGGCAGTTGCTCGCACAGCGCGGCATCGACGCCCGCATCCCCTACACAGTCGACGAGAACGGCGCCTTCACCGCCGACGCGCCCGGCTTCGAGGGCAGGCGCGTCATCACCGACAAGGGCGAGAAGGGCGACGCCAACGAGGCGGTGATCAAGGCGCTGGTCGCGGCGGGCAATCTGGTCGCGCGCGGCAAGCTCAGGCACCAGTATCCCCATTCCTGGCGCTCGAAGAAGCCGATCATCTTCCGCAACACGCCGCAATGGTTCATCGCGATGGACAAGCCGATCGGGCTTGTCGGCGCCGCCCCACTCCGCGGCCCTCTCCCCGCGAGCGGGGAGAGGGAGGGCGTCGGCGCCACCTTGCGCGAGACCGCGCTCGCGGCGATCAAGCAGACGCGCTGGGTGCCGGCCTCGGGCGAGAACCGCATCAACGGCATGGTCGGGGCCAAGCCGGACTGGGTGATGAGCCGGCAGCGCGCCTGGGGCGTGCCGATCGCGGTCTTCGTCAAGAAGGGCGGCCACGAAGTCCTCATCGACGACGCGGTCAACGCGCGGATCGCCGACGCCTTCGAGGCGGAGGGCGCCGACGCCTGGTTCGCCGAAGGCGCCAAGGGGCGCTTCCTCGGCAACCGCTACGACCCCGACGACTACGACAAGATCGACGACGTGCTCGACGTCTGGTTCGATTCCGGCTCGACCCATTCCTACGTGCTCGAGGATCCCGTCCACTTCCCCGGCCTCGCCGGCATCCGCCGGAAGATCGACGGCGGGGACGACGAGGTGATGTACCTCGAGGGCTCCGACCAGCATCGCGGCTGGTTCCAGTCCTCGCTGCTCGAGAGCTGCGGCACCCGCGGGCGGGCGCCGTTCGACGTCGTGCTGACCCACGGCTTCACGCTCGACGAAAAGGGCCGGAAAATGTCGAAGTCGCTCGGCAACCAGACCCTTCCGCAGGACATCATCAACCAGTCCGGCGCCGACATCCTGCGTCTGTGGGTCGCGAGCGTCGATTATTCCGAGGATCAGCGGATCGGCAAGGAAATCCTCAAGACGGTCAGCGACAACTACCGCAAGCTCCGCAACACGATCCGCTGGATGCTCGGCACGCTCGCGCACCATGTCGCCGGCGACGCCGTCGGCCTGGCCGGCATGGGCGAACTCGAGCGGCTGATGCTGCACCGGCTCGCCGAACTCGCCGGCGAGATCGAGGCGGCCTATGCCGCATTCGACTATGCGCGGGTGGTCGCCTCGCTGTCCGCCTTCATGAACGCCGACCTCTCCGCCTTCTATTTCGACGTCCGCAAGGACGCGCTCTATTGCGATCCGCCGTCGAGCGCGCGCCGGCGCGGCGCGCTGGAGGCGATCGACCATATCTTCCGCGCCGTGACGCTGTGGTTGGCGCCGATCCTCGTGTTCACCGCCGACGAGGCCTGGGCCGCGCGCGCCGCGGACGCGCGCTCGGTGCATCTCGAACAGTTTCCAGCGATTCCGGACGGCTGGCGCGACGACGGCCTCGCGGCGAAATGGCGGACGATCCGCCGGCTTCGGCTCGTCGTCACCGGCGCGATCGAGATCGCGCGCGCGGACAAGGCGATCGGCTCCTCGCTCGAGGCGGCGCCGCGCGTCTACATCGCCGACCCCGCGCTCGCGGCCGCGCTCGACGGCGTCGATTTCGCCGAGGTCTGCATCACCTCCGATATCGCGATCGAGCGCATCGCGCCGGCGCCCGAGGCGGCGTTCCGGCTGCCCGAGACGCCGGGCGTCGCGGTCGTGGTCGAGCGCGCTGCGGGGATCAAATGCGCCCGCTCATGGCGATATTTCGACCCCGCCGCCGCCGATCCCGGATATCCCGACGTGACGCCGCGCGACGCGCAGGCGCTGCGCGAGTTGAAAGCCTTGGGCGCGCCGCCGTGACGCCGCGCTCGCTCGGCGGCCTGACCGCGTTGCTCGTGCTGGCGCTCGACCAGGCCGCCAAGGCCTGGCTGCTCTACGGGCTGCGGCTGCACGATTTCGAGCGCATCGCGGTGACGCCGTTCCTCAGCATCGAGCTGCTGTGGAACACCGGCGTGTCGTTCAGCCTGTTCCCGCAGGGGACGGCGGCAGGGCGCTGGATCCTGCTCGCCCTGACGCTCGGGGCGACGGTGCTGCTCGCCGGCTGGCTCTGGCGGGTCGCCAGCCGGCTCGCCGCGGTCGGTCTCGGCGCGATCGTCGGCGGCGCGATCGGCAACGGCTATGACCGGTTCGTGCACGGCGCCGTCGTTGATTTCGTCGACTTTCACGTCGCGGGCTACAATTGGTATGTCTTCAACGTCGCCGACGCCGCGATCACGATCGGGGTCGTCGCCCTGCTCTACGACGGACTGCTGGCCGGCCGGCGCGTCCCGCCGCCGGTGAAGGAACGCGCGTAGCGCGCCCGGCCGGCTCCCCTTCCCGGCCGGACTATGCTAGACGAGTCGAACCCGTCCGGCCCGGCGGCGCCTCTCGACGCCATCGATTTGCCGGAATGACCGGCGAGAAGTCGGCGGTCGAAGTGGATTCGCGCCTTGGCGGGCCGCGCGGCGGGGAATCGGAAGGAATGGTTCGGATGCCGTTTTCATCAGCCGGGTCGAGGGCCGCGCGCGGCCTCGCGGTCGCTGGCGCGCTCATCTTGTGCGCCGGGAACTTCTCGATCGTCCCCGCCTTCGCCGGCGACGATGGCGCGGCGCCGATCTGGACCGGGCTCGGGGGCCTGCTCGGCCTGACCGGCAAGGACAAGGACGATCCGATCGACTATCGTGAACGGCCGCGTCTGGTGCTGCCGCCCAAGATGGTCCTGCAGCCGCCGGCGGCGCCGATCGTCGACAAGTCGGCGGCGTGGCCGGTCGATCCGGACGTCGCCAAGGCGCGCAAGGAGCGCGACGCCGTCCGCGAAATCCTGAGCTCACAGTCGGATCTGCAGGCTGCACGCGACGGCAACCGCCTCTCGCCCGACCAGTTGCGCGTCGACCGCGCGGCGCCCGGCGAGGACACGGCCGCCGCCAAGCGTTGCGCGGCGCAATCGAACAAGCGCGGCTGCGACTGGGTTCCCTTTCGCAACGTGATGGAGACCATCGGTCTGGCGAAGCCGGACCAGGTGATCGCTGGACAGGAGCCGGACCGCGATTGGCTTACCGATCCGCCGAGGGGCTACCGTCTACCGACGACCGACACGGTCGCCACGACCGAGGTGAAGCCCAAGGTCAACGACGCCGACCCGCGCACGGCGCTGTACCATCCGCCGGAGAATTGAGCGCGCCGGCGGACCGCGCCCGGCGTCGTTCATGCGCGCATCGGGCCGCGCCTGGCATACGCGCGGCGTTCGAAGCGCTCTCGGGGCCGCTGCACGGCTCGTTCGGCGATCCCTTCGTCGCTGCTCCCGGCAATGCGAGCCGGCGGTGACCCCGCGCCAAATGCGGCGACCCGTGCAAGACCCGGATCGCGGCGGGCGCGTGCGCCTGCCCGGCTCGAATGCTCGCCGGACGCGCTGACGCCTGCAGATCCGGACGGAGGGCGGCGGCGTGGCGCGATGGAACATCGATCCGGCGGCCGGCCCCTCTGATTCCTACGACAGCATGGAGGGCATCGCGGCGATCGAGCCGAGCGCGCCGCCGCGCCTGCTGAATTTCCTGCCGCGACCGCGGTTGATCCACGCGGTCTATCCCGGCGTCCTCGTCGCCGGCACGATCGCGCTCGCCTCGACCTGGCTCGCGCAGCACTATGGCGCGCCCGTCATGCTGTTCGCGCTGCTGTTCGGCATGGCGTTCCATTTCCTCCACGAGGAAGGGCGCTGCATCGCCGGCATCGAATTCTCCTCGCGAACGGTGCTGCGCGCCGGCGTGGCGCTGCTCGGCGCGCGGATCACCCTGACGCAGATCGCGGGTCTCGGCCTGCTCCCCATCGTCACCGTCGTGGTCGGGGTCGCCTCGACGATCCTGATCGGGCTGGCGCTCGCCCGCCGGCTCGGGTTGCGGCCGGTGTTCGGCGCGCTCTCCGGCGGCGCAGTGGCGATTTGCGGGGCGTCCGCCGCGCTCGCCATCGCCTCGGCGCTGCCGCGTCACCCGGACGGCGAGCGCGACGCGATCCTCACCGTCGTCGCGGTCACCGCGCTGTCGACGCTGGCGATGATCCTCTACCCGATCTTTGCCACCTCGGTCGGCCTGGATCACGTCCAGGCCGGCATATTCATCGGCGGGACGATCCACGACGTCGCCCAGGTCGTCGGCGCCGGCTACACGATCTCGCCCGAGACCGGCGACATCGCCACCTATGTCAAACTGCTTCGCGTAGCCATGCTGCTGCCCGCCGTGGTCGCCATCGCGTTCGTGCTGTCGCGCGCCGGCGCTACGGGCGCGGGCGCGCCGCCGAAGCTGCCGGCCTTCCTCGTCGGCTTCGCCGTGCTGGTCGTCGCCAACAGCCTGGGCCTGATTCCCCGCCTCGCCGCCGATGGCGCGAACGACGTCTCGCGCTGGTGCCTCGTCACGGCGATCGCAGCGCTCGGCATGAAGACCTCGTTCAAGGATCTGTTCGCGGTGGGATGGCGGCCGATCGGCCTCATGCTGGCCGAGACGCTCTGGCTTGCCGGGCTCGTGTTCTTTTCGGTGCGTTTCGTGATCTGAGGCCCCGGGCGGGGCGGTCGGGCGCTTCGCTCGAATCGCGCGGCGGCGCTCATTTCAGTTGGGTCGCGTTGCAGCTTGCGCCGGCCGCGGTCATCGGCCAAAACCCGGCGATGGACTCTCCTCATCCGGCGTTCGACCCAACCGCGCTCGCCGCGCAGATGCGCTGGCGTGCGGCGATCCATCCGCAGATGCACGCGGTCGCGCAGAGCGGCATCGTCGAGGTCTTCAACTACGGCCGCGACCGGCAGGGCCTGATCCCGCTATGGGTGGGCGAGGGCGACGGCGCGACGCCCGATTTCGTGGCGGAGGCTGCGACCGCCTCGCTCGCGCGGGGCGAGACCTTCTACACCCACCAGCGCGGCATACCCGAACTGCGCGCGACGATCGCTCGCTACATGACCCGCGTCTACGGCGCGGCGCCGGGCGGCGGCGATTTCGAGCCTGAGAGATTCTTCGTGACCGTCGGCGGGATGCACGCCCTGCAGATCGCGATCCGGCTGATCGCGGGGCCGGGCGACGAAATTGTCGCGCTCTCGCCCGCCTGGCCCAATTTCGACGGCGCGATCGCGCTGACCGGCGCGCGCAGCGTCCAGGTCCCGATGAGCTGCGAGGGCCGCTGGCGTATCGACGCGAACCGGCTCGCCGACGCCGTCGGCCCGGCGACGCGCGCGATCATCGTCAATTCCCCGGCCAATCCGACCGGCTTTACGGCGACGCGCGAGGAGCTGGCCGCCATCCTCGGCCTCGCACGCGAGCGCGGCCTGTGGATCGTCGCCGACGAAATCTATGGCCGGCTGGTCTACGAGGGGGTCCGGGCGCCGTCGTTCCACGACGTCATGGAGGCCGACGACCGGATCCTGTTCGTCCAGACCCTGTCAAAGAACTGGGCGATGACCGGCTGGCGGATCGGCTGGCTCGAAGCGCCGCCTGCGCTCGGCGACATCATCGAGAACATGATCCAGTACACGACTTCGGGCGTGCCGGTGTTCGTCCAGCGCGCCGCGATCGCCGCGCTCGAAGGCGGCGAGGACTTCCTCGCCGCGCAGATCGCCCGCTTCCGGCGCAGCCGCGACATCTTGTGTGCGGGCCTCGCGGCGACCGGCCGGGTCCGCTTCGTCCGACCGGAAGCGGCGTTCTACCTGTTCTGCGCGGTCGAGGGCGAGGCCGACACCCGACGGCTCGCCCTGCGGCTCGTCGACGAGGCCGGACTCGGCGTCGCGCCCGGCTCCGCCTTCGGGGCCGGCGCGGAAGGCTACATCCGGCTGTGCTTCGCCCGATCGCCCGAGCGGATCGCCGAGGCGACCCGGCGTTTCACGGCCTGGCTGAAGGGCTGAGCGCCGGCGCAGCGATTCCAGCCCGCGCGCCCGGCGCCTCGATGCGGTAGAGCCGGGCGAAGCCCTCGTCGCGCACGAGCGTCATCCCCTCGGGCGCGACGAACGGGCGCGCGTCGGGGACATCGGCGTCGAGCAGCAGCGCATAATCGAAGCGCTCCCGCCACAGCTTCAGATAGGCGGCGAACCGGACCGCGCGCGCGAAGCGTTGCGGGTCGGTCAGCGCCTCGGCGTTCGCGACCAGGCCGCCGTCGGGCTCGGCGATTTCGTCCCACGGCGCAAGAATCCGCACCGGCTGCTTGCCGCGCGCGGCGAACAGCGTCGGGGCGAAGGCGTGGCGCAGCGGCAGCGCGAGGGCGACAAGGTGCCGGTAGGTCGGCTCGCCGAGCGTCGTATAGCGGCCCCACGGCGCCTGCGCCGGTTCGACCGGGCGGTCGAGCGGCAGGATCGCGGCGCCCGGCGGCGCCGATTCCAGTGCGCGCGCGACGGAGGCGACATCGGCCTGGCGGTCGCGCCAGACGCAGCCGACGACGCCGGTGCGCCCGAGCGACAGCGCGAGGAAACAGGCGGCGAGCGCCGGCGCGGCGCGCGCCGGGAGGTCCGGCCGCAGGGCGGCGGCGAGGGCGAGCAGCGCCATCAGCGCGAAGCGCCGGTCGATCCAGGCGGTGCCGGCGAGGAATCCCGGAAACACGAAATAGCAGGCGAACAGGGCGCCGGCCGCCAGCCCCATCCCGGCATGCGCGCCAAGGCGCCGGGTGATCAGCGACGCCATGATCGCCATCTCGATCGCCGCCAGCGTCAGCGTGTCGAGCCAGTTGACGTAGGCGCGCACGCCGATCAGCGCGAGTTCGATCTTCTGGACGGGAAAGGCGCGGAATTCGGCAAAGCCGGTCTCAAAGTCCGACCAGGCGCTCGACAGGTCGGCGCCCGTCTGCCGGCCGGGCAGGCTCGGCGCGCACAGCAGCGCGATGACCGCGGGAACGGCGAGCGCCGCGCCGATCGGCAGGATCGACCCGATGGCGCGCAGCCGGCCGGCGCGGGTCAGCAGCGGGCGCAGCTCGGGACCGAGCGCGATCCCGATCAGCAGCGCGGCGTAGAAGACCAGCGCAAAGACATGCACCAGCAGCAGCAGCCCGGCGAGCGCCATGCGGGCGATCGCGCGCACGGCGGCGCCGCGGCAGCCGAGCGCCGGGTCTGCGGCGGCCGCCAGCAGCGCGACGCCGAGCCCGATCTCGAAATTCAGGAAGCCCATGACGAGGCCGATGTTCCAGGCGAGCAGCGCGAAGACGATCTGCCACCAGTGGAACCGGCCGTGGAGGACGCGCCACAGCGCGACGCCGCCGAGCGCCGGCAGCAGCGCCGCCGCGCCGACCAGGATGCGTCCGACCGCCTCGTAGCCGAGCAGCGGGACGGCGAGCAGCGCGAACAGGTCGATCCCGATGTTGGTCGCCGCATCCCAGGTGACCCGGTACATCCAGGACATCGGGGCGATCGCGCCGCCGCCGCCCTCCAGCCAGAGGCGGGCCAGATGGTTCGGGTAGTCGGTCAGCGGCGGCACGGCGCCGACGAGGATCGGCCCGAGCAGCGCCAGCAGCGCCACGCCGACCGCGGCCGCGGCGCGCTTCGACCCGGCGGCCGGCGACGCCAGCCGGTCGCCGCGCGCGCCCGGTTCGAGGCGCTCTGCGCGCGACGGAACGCCCGCCGTCTCGGCGGTCGGGACGGAAGCTTCGGGGAAACTCGCCATGAGCCAAGGTTACGCGGTAATCATGGACGATTCGTTTGGCGCGCGGCGGCGCAGCGAAACGGCTGCGCGAGCACGAGCGGCCTCCGGTCCGGGTCGCCGGCCGCTGGTTGTGTCGCGTTCCGCGTCCAGCCTGCCAACCCCATGAAGTGAAGCGACGATCGGCGGCGAGGGCGCGCCGCCGTCACCGGCGGGTCAGATCTCACTAGCCATATTGCGTCGCACAAATTACATATCGTGGATTGAGGCTCCGGAGACAATCATGATCGCCCGTCCGCGTCGCAGCGTCCTCTACATGCCCGGTTCGAATCCGCGCGCGATCGCCAAGGCGCGCAGCCTGCCGGCCGACGCCGTCATTCTCGACCTCGAGGATTCGGTCGCCCCGGAGGCCAAGGCGGCGGCGCGCGAACAGGTCGTCGCCGCAGTGCGCGAGGGCGGCTTCGGCGGCCGTGAAATCATCATTCGAATCAACGCCTCCCAGACGATCTGGGGCCGCGACGATCTCGCCGCGGCGGCCGCGGCGGGGCCGGATGCGATCCTCCTGCCCAAGATCGACGGGCCGGGTTCGGTCATGCAGGCGGCGCGCGAAATGCGCGAGGCGGGCGCGCCCGAACGGGTCCGGCTGTGGGCGATGATGGAGACCCCGATGGCGATCCTCCAGGCCGGGTCGATCGCGGCGGTCGCCGCCGATCCCAGCTCGCGCCTCGACGTGCTGGTGATGGGCCTCAACGATCTGGCCAAGGAGACCCGCGCGCGCTTCGTGCCCGCACGAGCCTCGATGACGGCGTGGCTTTCGCTCTGCGTCGTCGCCGCGCGCGCGCACGGCGTCGACATTCTCGACGGCGTCTACAACGACATCGGCGATCTCGCCGGGTTCGAGGCCGAATGCGGACAGGGCCGCGACTTTGGCCTCGACGGCAAGACGCTGATCCATCCCAGCCAGATCGCGATCGCCAATGCGATCTTCGCGCCGACCGGCGCCGAGGTCGACGGCGCAAAGGCGATCATCGGCGCGTTCAGCCTGCCGGAGAACGCCGGCAAGGGCGCGATCCAGCTCGACGGGCGGATGGTCGAGCGTCTCCATGCCGAAATGGCGCGCCGCACGCTGACGATCGCCCAGGGCATCGCCGCACTTTCGGCGGCCGCCGACCCGGACTCCCACCGACTGGCGAGTTCGTGATTGGAAAGCGCCGCACGAAGCCTTAGAGCGGGGCGGCCGCGCCCGATTCGGAGCCTCGTCGATGAAACATTTCCAGCCGCTGTTCACGCTCGGCCCCGACCAGACGCCCTACCGGAAACTCGGCGCCGACGGCGTTCGCATCGAGCAGGCGCTCGGATCGGACGTCCTGGTCGTCGATCGCGAGGCGATCCGGCGCCTCAGCGAACAGGCGCTGATCGACATCAACCACCTGCTGCGCCCCGGCCATCTCGCCCAGTTGCGCGCGATCCTCGACGATCCCGAGGCGACCTCCAACGACAAGTTCGTCGCCTATGATCTCCTGAAGAACGCCAACATCGCCGCCGGCGGCGTGCTGCCGATGTGCCAGGACACCGGCACCGCGATCGTCGTCGCCAAGAAGGGCCGGCGGGTCTGGACTGACGGCGACGACGAGCGGGCGATCGCCGAGGGCATCGCCGGCGCCTATGAGAAGAAGAACCTGCGCTATTCGCAGCTCGCCGCGCTGTCGATGTTCGAGGAGCAGAACACCGGCGACAACCTGCCCGCGCAGATCGAAATCCTCGCCGAGGGCGAGGATTCCTACAAGTTCCTGTTCCTCGCCAAGGGCGGCGGCTCCGCCAACAAGAGCTTCTTCTACCAGGCGACGCCCTCGATCCTCACCCACGACCGGATGATCGCGTTCCTCAAGGAGAAGATCCTCACCCTCGGCACCGCCGCCTGCCCGCCCTATCACCTGGCGATCGTCATCGGCGGCACCAGCGCGGAACTGACGATGAAGACGGTCAAGCTCGCCTCGACCCGCTATCTCGATGGCCTGCCGACGCAGGGCGGGGCCGACGCGCATGCGTTCCGCGACCTCGCGATGGAGGCCGAAATCCACAAGCTCACCCAGCAGCTCGGCGTCGGCGCCCAGTTCGGCGGCAAGTATTTCTGCCATGACGTGCGGGTGATCCGCCTGCCGCGCCACGGCGCCTCGCTGCCGATCGGGCTCGGGGTCTCCTGCTCGGCCGACCGCCAGGCGCTCGGCAAGATCACCCGCGACGGCGTGTTCCTGGAGGAGCTCGAGCACGATCCCGCGCGGTTCCTTCCGCATGTCGACGAGGAGACGCTCGGCGGCCCGGTGGTGCGGATCGACCTCGGCCGGCCGATGAAGGAGATTCTCGCCGAACTGTCGCGCCATCCCATCCGCACCCGGCTCTCGCTCACCGGCCCGATGATCGTCGCCCGCGACTCCGCCCATGCGAAGATCCGCGAGCGGCTGGAGCGCGGCGAGCCGATGCCCGACTATCTGAAGAACCACCCGGTGTACTACGCCGGCCCGGCCAAGACTCCGGTCGGCTACGCCTCGGGCTCGTTCGGGCCGACCACGGCGGGGCGGATGGACAGCTATGTCGACCAGTTCCAGGCGGCGGGCGGTTCGCTGGTGATGCTCGCCAAGGGCAACCGCTCCAAACAGGTGCGCGAGGCCTGCGCCAGGCACGGCGGCTTCTATCTCGGCTCGATCGGCGGCCCGGCCGCCCGGCTCGCGCTCGACTGCATCCGCAAGGTCGAGGTGCTCGAATATCCCGAACTCGGGATGGAGGCGATCTGGCGCATCGAAGTCGAGAATTTCCCCGCCTTCATCGTGATCGACGACAAGGGCAATGATTTCTTCAAGGAGCTGAATCTGGGGTGAGGGGGCGGCGCTTCGGCTCTGAAACGCTCAGGCCAAGGCCTTCGAGCGGCGCAGTCCGCGCGTCGACGATCGCTGTTCGCTCCGGCGGCGGGTCAGGGCGACCGCACCGGACAGATCGGCGCTTTCATCGAAACCGTCGACAACACCCAGCGCCTCCACTCGGCGCTCGGCTATAAACCGCCGGTCGAGTTCGAAGCCGGGCTCGACCTGTCCCGCAACCGCCAACCAGAAGCTGAAGCCGCCCTGTCACCCAATTAGCCGTGTCTCAGCCGAGGGGTGCAGTCCACCACCACCAAGGGCGTGTCACCGTAATACCGGCGCCGCGTCATCGCGCCTGAAAAACGACGTCGAGCCGAAGATCGATTCGCCTCGACGCCCCGCCTTTCAGTAGTTCACGGTGATCGTGACCGTGTCGGTATAGGTTTGGGGCGCCGGGGTGGTCTGGGCGGGAACCACGCCATAGACCGTCAGCGTCTGCGACGAACCGTTGCCGGTGCCGGCCACCCACGAGCCCGTCGTGTTGCCCCAGTTGGTGGTGGCGCCCGCGTTGGAATAGAGCGCGTAATTGACGAGCGCGCCGGTGACCGTGCCCTTCATCTGGCGGGTGGTGACCGAGGAGCCGTTGGCGCCCTGGTTGAGGCCGACGTTATAGGGCGTGGTGTTGGTGCAGGTGACGCTGAAGGCGCCGGTGCCGGGAAGCGCGGCGGTCAGCAGGCCGGTGCTGCCGAAATTGATGCTGCCGCCGGTGACCGTGCAGGTCGAGGCGACCGTCAGGCTGACCGCGAGGTTGCCGGTCGCCGTCGAGGCGTCGGCGAGAGCGGGAACCAGAACCGCCGAAGCAGCGACCGCGGCGAGCAGCAAACGCCCGGAAAACATGGGACACCCCCGTGCAGCTTGGACGCATGACTGTTTCGTTGTCGTCATGACGTCTCTATACAAGCGTCTTTGGCATCCGTGTGGACCAAGCAAAATGAGCGTCAGTGAAAGCTTGAACGATCCGCCCATTTCCTCGTCCTTCGAAGACAGGAATGGGAAAGAGACAAAAGTAAACGATCGTTCACGGGAGGAATTCCCGTTGCGAATATACAATAAGCAGATTCCAAGACGTTCATTACAATGAACGGACTTTCTCGGACCGCGAATGCGATTGGTCAACATCGAAACGTAAACGCCTGTTCAGACTCGTCTGGAGCGGCTGAATTTCCTGAGCAATCGGCCGAACTCGGGCGGGCCGCGGCGGCCGGCCCCGGATTTACCGTGACGGACCCGTGGAGTGCACCCCGAAAGTGAGACACGCTAAAACGGTGACATGGCCTCCGAGGAGGGTTCATGTCGGATCAAGTGCAGCGCGCCTATTCGACGGCGTTCAAAGAGAGCGTGGTGTTACGGATCGAGGCTGGGGAGCGGCT
>JBEKEI010000084.1:0-19449 GCA_050013915.1 Roseiarcus sp. | reverse complement strand
TCTCGCCTCGACGCGTCCGCCGGGGAAGACGAACTTGCCGGGCATGAACTTGTGCCCGGGGTGGCGGCGCCCCATCAGCACTCTGGGCGCCGCGCCGGAATGGTCGAGCAGGATCAGCGTCGCCGCGTCGCGCGGCCGAACATTGGCCGATTTGCGCAGGCCCGCTTCGACGCGCAGCGCATCGGTAAGCTCAGCAGAAATCGGGCTGTTCAAGGCGCGTCGCGCTCCGCGCCGCCGAAGCCGTGCATCCGCAGCGCCCATTGATAGCCGACGAGCGCGCCCTTGACGCGCGGCAGCACGAGCAGCGAAAGAGCGAGCGCCAGGCTCATCCAGCCGATCGCGCCCAGCCATATCCAGGAAGTCGGCAGGACCGCCTCGGCCGCCATCACGCCCGCCACGGCGACATGGCCGACCAGCAGCATCGTGATGTAGGGCGGCGCGTCGTCGGCGCGCTGGTGATGCAGATCCTCGCCGCAGACCGGGCAGGCGTCGACCACTTTCAGATAGGCGCGGAACAGCCGCCCCCTGCCGCAATGGGGACAGCGCTCCATCAGTCCGCGGCGCACGGCGGCGCCCAGATCGCGCCGGCCGGTCCGATCGTCCGCGATCGCTTCGATGATCTGGGTCATGAACGGGTCGCCTTTCCCATGGCGCGTCGCCCCCGGCCGCCGGCGGGGCGCGGCGAACCGGCGCGGGCGGCCTTTCCGCGTGCGCCGTCCGAGAGCATCTCGAACCGCAGCGCCCCCGCGAACGGCGCGGCCTCGACGAGCTTGACCTCGACGACGTCGCCGAGCCGGAAGGTCTCGCCGGTCCGCGTCCCGATCAGGGCGCGCTGGCCCTCCTCGAAGCGAAAATAGTCGGCGCCGAGCGTCGAGACGGGGATGAATCCGTCGGCGCCGGTCTCGGCCAGCCGCACGAACAGGCCCGAGCGCGTCACCCCGGAAACGCGCGCCGGAAAGCTCGCGCCGATCCGGTCGCTCATGTGGGCGGCGATCAGCCGGTCCATCGTCTCGCGCTCGGCCGCCATCGCGCGTCGCTCCGCGGCCGAGATGCGCTCGGCGACGTCGGCGAGGTCGCGCGCGCGCAGGTCGGGCAGGCCGCCGGCGCCGAGGTTCAACGCGCGGATCAGCGCGCGATGGACGATGAGGTCGGCGTAGCGGCGGATCGGCGAGGTGAAATGCGCGTAGCGGCGCAGGTTGAGGCCGAAATGGCCGTAATTCTCGTTCGTGTATTCGGCCTGCGCCTGCGAGCGCAGCACGACCTCGTTGACCAGCGCCTCGGCCGGCGCGCCGCGCACGCGGCCGAGCACGCCGTTGAAATGGGCGGGGCGCAGCCGGTCGCCCTTGGCGAACTTTATGCCGAGCGTGGCGAGGAATTGGCTGAGGTCGTTGATCTTCTCGACGCTCGGGGCGTCATGGGCGCGATAGATCAGCTGCGCATCGGCGCCCTCCAGCGACTCGGCGGCCGCGACATTGGCGAGGATCATGAATTCCTCGATCAGCCGGTGCGCCTCGAGCCGCTCGGGCCAGCGCACGCCCTTGATCGAGCCGTCCGGGTTGAGGACGATCTTGCGCTCGGGCAGGTCGAGGTCGAGCGGGTTGCGCGCGTCGCGCTCGATCCTGATCGCCGCATGCGCCGCGTAGAGCGGCCGCAGCACGTCGTCGAGCAACGGCGCCGTCGTCGCGTCGGGCGCGCCGTCGACCGCGCGCTGCGCCTGTTCGTAGGACAGCTTCGCCGCCGAGCGCATCATCACCCGATGGAAGCTGTGGCGCCGCTTGCGCCCGTCGGCGCCGAGGATCATCCGCACCGCGAGCGCGGGGCGGTCCTCGTTCGGGCGCAGCGAGCACAGATCGTTGGAGATCCGCTCGGGCAGCATCGGCACGACGCGGTCGGGAAAATAGACCGAATTGCCGCGCTCCAGCGCGTCGCGGTCGAGCGCCGAGGCCGGCCGGACGTAATGGGCGACGTCGGCGATCGCGACGGTGACGACGAAGCCGCCGGCATTGGCGGGATCTTCGTCCGCCGCCGCGTGGACCGCGTCGTCGTGATCCTTCGCGTCGGGCGGGTCGATCGTCACCAGCGGCAGCGCGCGCCAGTCTTCGCGCCGGTCCATCGGCGCCGGGCGCGCCGCCGCCGCCTCGGCGAGCGCCGCTTCGGAGAAGACATGCGGGATGCGATGGGCGGTCAGCGCGATGAGGCTGACCGCGCGTTCCGACTTGACCGAGCCGAGCACCTCGACGACGCGCGCCGTCGGCAGGCCGAACCCGCCCTCGCGGACCGTCTCCAGCGCGACGAGATCGCCATCGGCGGCCTCGGCGCCGAGTCCGGCGGGGACGAACAGTTCGCGCGCGAGCCCGCGCTTCTCGATCGGCAGCGCGCGTCCGGCGCCGCCTTCGAGCGCGCGATAGACGCCGAGCAGGCGCGCCTTCGCCTTGTCGAGGATCTTGACGACCCGCCCGGAATAGGAAGGCTCGTTCGGGCCGGCGTCGGGGTCGAACGTCACCCGGACCAGCGCGCGCGCGCCGAGCCCCGGCGCGAGCGCGCCCTGGGCTTTGCGCGACCGCTCGATGACGATGCGCGGGGCCTCGCCGCCCTCGGCCCATTCCGCGGGCCGGGCGATGAGTTCGCCGTCGCGGTCGCGCTCGGTCACGTCGGCGACGACCATCGCCGGCAGGCGGCCCTGCGGGCGCAGCGTCTTGCGGCCGCGCGCGATGGCGCCGTCGGCCTCGAGATCCTTGATCAGCAGCTTCAGCGCGCCCTTCTGGTCGCCGCGCACGCCGAACGCGCGCGCGATCTCGCGCTTGGTGACCCGGGCCGGCGGCCGATCGGCGCCCGGCGCCGCCTCGCCGGCGATGAAGGCGAGCACCGCGTCGCGCGAGGGCGGCGCGGCCGCATCGGTCCGGGCGCGCGCAACGTCTGGGCGCAGGGGGCGCCGCGTCTGAGGTTTTCGGGGCAAACTTATGGCTTGGATTCGCTGTCGGGCGGAGGCGTCGCGCCCCGCTTGCGCCTATCTAGGCCGATCGGCGGGGCCTTACAAGCCGCAGCCGGACGACGGCGCGGCGCTCGCCGCGCGCAACCGGCGTCAGGCTGCGCCGGCCGCCTTGCGGATGCGCAGCAGCGTGAACAGCCGGAACGGCGCCAGTGCGCGCCGCTCGAGCAGTTCGACGTCGCGGCGACCGGCGATCCAGTCGCCGACCGCGGCGTAGGGGAATTGCGGGTGCCAGCCGAGCCAGTCGGCGTAGCGCTGCATCGCCGCCTCGGCCGCGGCGCGCGGCCCGCGGTCGGCGGCGAAATGGTTCATCACGATCAATTGGCCGCCGGGCCGGACCACGCGCCACATTTCGTCGAGCACCCGCGCGGGGCTCGGCACGACGCTGATGACATAGGGGGCGAGCGCGACGTCGAACTGGCAATCGGGGAATTCGAGCGCGCCCGCGTCCATGACCTGCAGCGCCTTGACCTGGCCGAGCGCATGGCGCGCGATCCGCTCGCGGGCGATCTTCAGCATCGCCGCGCTGAGGTCGATGCCGGTGACGCGCAGGCTCTTGGGCAGCAGGCCGAGCTCGAGGCCCGTGCCGACGCCGACGACGAGGACGCTGCCGTCGGTCCCGGCGGCGGCCGCCGCCGCCCGCGCCGCCGCCAGGCGGCCGGGATGGAAGGGCAGGTCGAAGATGAGGTCGTAGAACGGCGCCCAGCGGTCATAGGCGGCTTCGGTCAGCGCGCCCGCGGCAGGTCGGGCGCGCGCGGCCCCGGAATTGATCATGACCAACGCCTCCCGAACGCGTCCCGGCGCCAGGCTCGAAAGACGCCATGATGCGTCATTTTAGGCCATAAGCGCGCGCGGCGCCATCCCGGTTGCCGCGCGGCGGCCCGATTTGGCGCTCACGCCTTGCGCTTGGCCTTCGGCGCGGGCTTGGCGGCGGCGGGCTCGCCCTTGGGGCGCGCGGCCTTGGCGGTCGCGGCGGGCTTGGCCGCGGCGGCCGTCCGCGCCTTGCCGGATCCGGCCTTGGCGGCGGACGGTTTCGCCCTCGGCTTAGCCGCCTTGCGCGCCGCGCCGCCCGCGGGCCGGCCCTCGCGCTCCTCGATCAGGTCGATCGCCTCGCCGAGCGATATCGCCTCGGGAGACACCGATTTGGGCAGGGTCGCATTGACCTTGCCCCAGTTGACATAGGCGCCGAAGCGCCCGGCGCGCACCGTCACCGGGCCGCCCCGCGGATGGTCGCCGAGCAGCCGGCCGCCGCCGACCCCGCCGCCCGCCGCCTTGGCCGCGAGCGCGGCGACCGCGTCGTCGAGCGTCAGCGCGACGGTGTCGGTCCCCTTGGGCAGGGTCGCGTTGATCTTGCCGTGATTGACATAGGCGCCGAAGCGGCCCTCGCGCACGCTGACCGCCCCGCCGAGCGTCGGATGCTCGCCGAGCGCGCGGCCGGCGCCGGGGCCGAACCGGCGCCCGCCGGTTCCGCTCTCCTTGGCGACGATGAGGTCGATCGCGCGGTTGCCGCCGATCGCCAGCACGTCCTCGCCCTCGCCGAGGTTGGCGTAGGTCTTGGCGTGCTGCACATAGGCGCCGTAGCGGCCGATGCCGGCGAGGATCGGCTCGCCGGAGACCGGATGGCGCGCGACCTCGCGCGGCAGCGACAGCAGCGCGAGCGCCTGTTCGAGCGTCACGTCTGCGGCCGCCTGGCCCTTGGGCAGCGAGCAGCGCTTGGGCTTCTCGCCCTTGCCGAGCTGAACATAGTCGCCGAAACGGCCGCCGCGCAAGGTGACTTCCTCGCCGGTCGCCGGATCCTGGCCGAGCGCGCGCACGCCCGGCCGCTCGCCCTCGATTCCCCTCGCCTGGTCCTGGCCGGTCGGCGAGAGGACGCGCGTGTATTTGCATTCGGGATAGTCGGAGCAGCCGATGAAGGCGCCGAACTTGCCGAGCTTCAGCGACAGCTGGCCCTTGTTGCACAGCGGGCACAGCCGCGCTTCGGCGCCGTCCTCGCGCGCGGGGAAGATATGCGGGCCGAGCAGCTCGTTGAGGCTGTCGAGCACCTGGGTCGTGCGCAATTCCTTGGTGCCGCCGACCGCGGCGGAGAAATCGCGCCAGAAGTCGCGCAGCAGATCCTTCCAGTCGATCTCGCTGTTGGAGACCTTGTCGAGCTTCTCCTCGAGATCGGCGGTGAAGTCGTAGCCGACGTATTTGGTGAAGAACGATTCGAGAAACGCGGTGACCAGCCGGCCCTTGTCCTCGGGAAACAGCCGCTTCTTCTCGATGCGGACATAGTCGCGCTCGCGCAGCACCGCGAGCGTCGAGGCGTAGGTCGAGGGCCGGCCGATGCCGAGTTCCTCCATCCGCTTGACCAGCGTCGCCTCGGTGTAGCGCGGCGGCGGCTCGGTGAAATGCTGGGTCGCCTCGATCTTCTCGCGGGCGAGCGGCTCGCCCGCCTTCATCGGCGGCAGCCGGCCGGACTCGTCGTCCTCGTCGTCGTCGCGCCCCTCCTGGTAGAGCGCGAGGAAGCCGTCGAAGCGCACGACCTGGCCGGTCGCCCGGAAGTCGAGGCGGCGGGCGCCGGCCGCGGCGAGGATGTCGATGCTGGTGCGCTCGAGCTCGGCGCTCTCCATCTGGCTGGCGATGGTGCGGGTCCAGATCAGCTCGTAGAGCTTGGCCTGATCGCCTTCGAGATGGCGCGCGACGTCGCGCGGCCGGCGCGTCAGATCGGTCGGCCGGATCGCCTCGTGCGCCTCCTGGGCGTTCTTGGCCTTGACGATGTATTTGCGCGGCGCGGCGGGCACGTATTTCGCGCCGAAATCCTTGCCGATGACCTGGCGCGCGCTCTCGATCGCCTCCGCCGCGAGGTCGACGCCGTCGGTGCGCATATAGGTAATGAGGCCCGCGGGCCCCTCGCCGAGATCGACGCCCTCGTAGAGCCGCTGGGCGATCTGCATGGTGCGCGCGGGCGCGAGGCCGAGCTTGCGCGAGGCCTCCTGCTGCAGCGTCGAGGTCGTGAACGGCGGGTAGGGGTTGCGCCGGGACGGCTTGGATTCGACCGAGACGACCGAGAATTTCGCCGCCTCGAGCGCCGCCTTGAAATCCTCCGCCTCCTTGCCCGAGCCGATGTCGAGCCGGCTGATCTTGCGGCCGTCGGCGCCGACGAGCCGGGCCGTGAACGGCGCGTCAGCCGCCGTCCTGAGATGGGCGACCAGCGACCAGTATTCGCGCCGGACGAATTTCTCGATCTCGAGCTCGCGGTCGCACACGATGCGCAGCGTCACCGACTGCACGCGGCCGGCCGAGCGCGCGCCCGGCAGCTTGCGCCACAGCACCGGCGACAGGGTGAAGCCGACGAGATAGTCGAGCGCCCGGCGCGCCAGATAGGCGTCGACCAGCGCGGCGTCGATCTCGCGCGGATGGCGCATCGCCTCGAGCACCGCATCCTTGGTCACGGCATTGAACACCACGCGGTCGACCCGCTTGTCCTTGAGGACTTTCTTCTCCTTGAGGATTTCGAACACGTGCCAGGAGATCGCCTCGCCCTCGCGATCCGGGTCGGTCGCCAGGATCACCCGGTCGGCGCCCTTGACCGCGGCGGCGATGACCGAGAGCCGCTTGACCGCCTTCTCGTCGACCTCCCACAGCATTGCGAAATCATTGTCGGGATCGACCGAGCCGTCGCTGGCGGGCAGGTCCCGGACATGGCCGAACGAGGCGTAGACGTCATAGTCCTTGCCCAGATATTTGTTGATGGTCTTGGCCTTGGACGGCGATTCGACGATCACGACCTTCATGCGAAATGGTCCTCGGGCGCGGTCGGCGCCGACGGTTGCCAACGCGGCGGCCGCGCAAATCAGGCTGCGCGAATGGGCCCGGCAGGGCGCGGAAAATGGTTGAGGGGAGGCCGCCTGTCAAATGGCGGGGAAAGCCGACGCGGCCGGCGACGCGACGCCTTGCTCCGATCCGCCGGCGCGGATATAGGCTCATCGCTCGATGCTGGCAATGTCAGACAAGCCGATTTTCGCCCGCCGCCACCTGCTCGGCATCGAGGGTCTTTCGCCGGACGAGATCGTCGCGCTGCTCGATCTGGCCGATTCCGCGGTCGAGATTTCGCGCCAGGTGGAGAAGAAGCGGACGACGCTGCGCGGCCGCACCCAGATCAACCTGTTCTTCGAGGCCTCGACGCGCACCCAATCCTCGTTCGAACTGGCGGGCAAGCGGCTCGGCGCCGACGTGATGAACATGGCGACCGCCAGTTCGAGCGTGAAGAAGGGCGAGACCTTGATCGACACCGCCGCGACGCTCAACGCGATGCGCCCCGACATCATCGTCGTGCGCCATCACCAGGCCGGCGCCGTCCACCTGCTCGCGCGCAAGGTCGACTGCGCGGTCATCAACGCCGGCGACGGCGCCCATGAACATCCGACCCAGGCGCTGCTCGACGCGCTGACGATCCGGCGCAACAAGGGCCGCATCGAGGGGCTGGTGGTCGCGATCTGCGGCGACATCCTGCACTCCAGGGTCGCGCGCTCCAACATCCTGCTGCTGGGCGCGCTCGGC
Source organism: Roseiarcus sp. (assembly GCA_050013915.1). Taxonomy (GTDB): domain Bacteria; phylum Pseudomonadota; class Alphaproteobacteria; order Rhizobiales; family Beijerinckiaceae; genus Roseiarcus. Next base: position 11,918 of record JBEKEI010000084.1, on the reverse strand, counting down.
GCGCGGGTGCGCGTGATCGGGCCCTCGACGCTGCTGCCGCCCGGCATCGAGAACATGGGCGTGGCGGTGTTCCGCGACATGCGCCAGGGCCTCGCCGGCGCCGACATCGTGATGATGCTGCGCCTGCAGCGCGAGCGGATGAACGGCGCCTTCGTGCCCTCGACCAAGGAATATTTCCGCTATTTCGGCCTCGACGAGGAGAAGCTGAGCTGGGCGAAGCCCGACGCGCTGGTCATGCATCCCGGCCCGATGAACCGCGGCGTCGAGATCGACTCGCTGGTCGCCGACGGCCCGCAGTCGCTGATCCGCGAGCAGGTCGAGATGGGCGTCGCGGTGCGGATGGCGGTGCTGGAGGCGCTCGCGCAGCATCTGCCGAACGGGTGAGCGGGGACGGGGCGGGCGGACCCGACGCGGACGCTGTCGAAGGCCTCGCCCGGCGCCGCTTCGGCCTTGGATGGTCCGATAGATGGGTCATGTCGGCGGATGGTCGACGCAATCGACGCGCAATTCGGGCCTCGACATGAAATTCGGCGATCTGCGATCCCTCGCCCATAATCTCGCCGACTCCTTCGCCTCCGGCGTCGGCCTGCTCGTCGGCGTCCATGCAATGGACGTCTTCGGCGAAGCCGCGCGCAGCCCGGGAGGCTTCATCGAGGTCGATTTCCTCGCGGGGCGCGCCAGCGGCGGCCCGCCGTCGGCGTCGCTCGAGCGCGCCATCGCGCTCTATCGCGACGCCTTGCCCGGATTCTGCGCCCGGCATCGCGCCGAAGTCCCGGCGTTCCGGACGCTCCGCGCGCGCTACTGGGTCGGCTACGACGGCCGACGTTATCGCGTGACGATCGAGGACCGCAACGGCCGTCGATCGGTCGACGACTACCAGGGTGCGCCGGGCCGGCGCGTCAGGGTGCTCGACCGCCTCGGACGCGTCCGCCGGCTCGGTCCGCGCCCGGATGGGTGACGCGCCGCGGCTATCCGCGCTCGACGCTGTAGGTCAGGCCCTTCGGCCCGAACGCCCGCTTCACCTGGAAGCGGTCCTGCGCGCTCATCCGTCCTATCGGGACCGCCTCCTCCGGCATCACCAGGGTCGCGTTGTCGTGGAAGAACACGATGACGTGGCGGCCCTGGTCGAGCAGCTCCTTCGCCCAGCGGCGCAGCTGGTCGTAATAGGGCGCCTTGCGCCAGGCCTGGGGATAGCCGGGATCGAGCTGGACATAGAGGAAGCCGTTGCCCGGATAAAGCGACAGCGTCATCCGCGCGCGCTCGGGCTTCCATTCGTCGGGCACGGCGGCGTCGGTCATCCACAGGCAGAAGAAGTCGCGGCACTGGGCGGGGCGCGTCGGATGGATGCGGCAACCCGCGCCCTGGACGCAATGGCGGCACCAGACGCCGGCGGGCTTGTCGAGCTCGGCGATGTGGAAGACCTTGCAGCACTGCGTGCAGGTCCCGCAGGCGCGGCCGGGGGCGGGCTCAGCCATTGATGTCGAGCACCACCTTGCACGCCTGGCCGGCGTTGAGCGCGGCGAAGCCGGTCTCGAACTCGGCCATCGGCAGCCGGTGGGTGATGACAGGCGTGACGTCGAGCCCGCTCTGCAGCATCGCGAGCATCTTGTACCAGGTCTCGTACATCTGGCGGCCGTAGATCCCCTTCAGCGTCAGGCCCTTGAAGATGATCTCGTTCCAGTCGATCGCCGCCTCGTCGGGCAGGATGCCGAGCAGGGCGACCTTGCCGCCGTTGTTCATCGCCCCGATCATGTCGCGCAGGGCTTTCGGGTTGCCCGACATTTCGAGGCCGACGTCGAAACCCTCGCGCATGTCGATCTCGGCCATCACCTCGCGCAGCGGCTGCCGGTCGGCGCGCACCGCGCGCGTCGCGCCCATCTCGCGCGCCAGCGCCAGCCGGTAGTCGTTGACGTCGGTGATGACGATGTTGCGCGCGCCGACATGCCGGCAGATCGGGATCGCCATCAGGCCGATCGGGCCGGCGCCGGTGATCAGCACGTCCTCGCCGACGAGGTCGAAGGAGAGCGCGGTATGCACGGCGTTGCCGAGCGGATCGAGGATCGCGGCGATCTCGTCGGGGATCGAATCGGGGATCGGATAGGCGTTGGACGCGGGGATCGCGACATAGTCCGCGAAGGCGCCGGGCCGGTTGACGCCGACGCCGAGCGTGTTGCGGCACAGGTGCCCGCGCCCGGCGCGGCAGTTGCGGCAGAAGCCGCAGACGATGTGGCCTTCGCCGGAAACGCGCTGGCCGACCCTGAGCGCGGTGACGTCGCGCCCGAGCGCCTCGACGACGCCGAGATATTCATGCCCGACCACCATGGGCACGGGGATCGTGCGCGCCGCCCACTTGTCCCAGTTGTAGATGTGGAGGTCGGTGCCGCAGATCGCGGCCTTGCGCACCTTGATCAGCACGTCGTTCGGGCCGACCTCGGGGCGCGGCGTCTCCGCGCTCCATAGTCCGCGTTCGGGCTTGGCCTTGACGAGCGATTTCATGCGGGACGCGTCCTTGCTCGGTTCAGGCGATCACGCCGGTCCCGCGCCCCGCCGCGGCGAAGGCGGCGATCGCTCGGTCGAGGTCGGCGAGCGAATGGGCGGCGTTCATCTGGGTGCGGATGCGCGCCTTGCCCTGCGGCACGACCGGATAGGAAAAGGCGGTGACATAGACGCCCTGCGCCTGCAGCGCGGCGGCGAGCCTCGCCGCGGCCGCCGCCTCGCCGATCATCACCGGGATGATCGGGTGCTCGCCCGGCGTCAGCGTGAAGCCCGCCGCCGCGAGCCCGGCGCGGAAATAGGCGGCGTTGCGCGCGAGCGCGGCGCGCAGGTCTGCGCCTTCGGCGATCAGGTCGAGCGCCTCCATAGTGGCCGCGGTGATCGCCGGCGCCAGCGCATTGGAGAAGAGATAGGGCCGCGCGCGCTGGCGCAGCAGGTCGACGAACGGCCTTGGTCCCGCGATATAGCCGCCCGAGGCGCCGCCAAGCGCCTTTCCGAAAGTGCCGCTGACGAGATGGACGCGCCCCTCGACGCCGCAGCGCTCCGGCGTCCCGGCGCCGCGCGCGCCGATGAAGCCGACCGCGTGGCTGTCGTCGACCATCACCAGCGCGTCGTGGCGCTGCGCGAGATCGCAGATCGCCGCCAGGTTCGCGATGATCCCGTCCATCGAAAACACGCCGTCGGTGACGACGAGGCGGGCGCGAGCGCCGCTCGCCTCGACGAGGCGCGCCTCGAGTTCGGCCATGTCGTTGTTGGCGTAGCGCAGCCGGCGCGCCTTGCACAGCCGGATGCCGTCGATGATCGAGGCATGGTTGAGCGCGTCCGAGATCACCGCATCCTCGGGGCCGAGCAGCGCCTCGAATACGCCGCCGTTGGCGTCGAAGCAGGAGGAGAACAGGATCGCGTCCTCCATGCGCAGGAAGGCGGCGAGCCGCGCCTCGAGCGCGACGTGGAGATCCTGGGTGCCGCAGATGAACCGCACCGAGGCCATGCCGAAGCCATGGCTGTCGAGCGCAGCCTTGGCGGCGGCGATCAGGCGCGGGTGGTCGGCGAGCCCGAGATAGTTGTTGGCGCACAGGTTGAGCAGGCGGGCGCCGCCGCCGGAGGCGCCTTCCTCGGCGAGAATGACATCGCCGCCCTGCGGCGAGGCGATCGCGCGCTCGCGCTTCCACAGTCCGGCCTTGCGGATCGCGGCGAGTTCGGCGGCGGCGTGGTCGAGCAGGGCTTGGGACATGCGACTCCTGTCGTCCGCTGGGAGTCGACGCAGGGACGGCGGCGACCGCCTCGACAATATAGTCGCACCAGTTCGCGGCGGCGAGCCGTCAAAATTGGATCCCGGCGGGCGATCCGGTTGCGCGCGCCGTCGACGCGGGCTATCGCAGCCTTCGTGACCGACAGCCGCCCCTGCGCCCTCGTCAACGCCCGTCTCGTCGATCCCGCGCAGGGAACCGAGACGCATGGCGGCGTGCTCGTCATCGGCGGGGTCATCGCCGGGCTCGGCGGCGCGGTCACGCGGGAATCGGTTCCCGCCGGCGCCCGGGTGATCGACTGCGGCGGCGATGTCGTCGCGCCCGGGCTCGTCGATCTGCGCGCGTTCATCGGCGAGCCGGGCGCCGAATATCGCGAGACGATCGCGAGCGCGAGCGCGGCGGCGGCGGCGGGCGGGGTGACGACGGTGGTCGCGCGGCCCGACACCAGCCCGGTCGTCGACGAACCTGCGGTGGTCGACTTCATCCTGCGCCGGGCGCGCGACACCGCCAAGGTGCGCATCCTGCCGAGCGCGGCGATCACCAAGGGGCTCGCGGGCCGTGAGATCGCCGAAATCGGCCTGCTCGCCGAGGCGGGGGCGATCGCCTTCTCCGACGGGCGCCGCTCGGTCGCCGACGCCCAGGTGATGCGCCGCGCGCTGACCTACGCCCGCGATTTCAGCGCCCTCGTCATGCATTATTGCGAGGACCGCGCGCTCGTCGGCGAGGGCGTGCTCGCCGAGGGCGAGCGCGCGAGCCGGCTCGGCCTGCCCGGCGTGCCGCGCGAGGCCGAGACGATCGTGCTCGACCGCGACCTCAGGCTCATCGCGCTGACCGGCGCCCGCTATCACGCGGCGCTCGTCAGCAACGGCCTGTCGATCGAGGCGATGCGCCGCGCCAAGGACGAAGGCCTCCCGGTGACTTGCGGCGTCTCGATCAACCACCTCACCCTCAACGAGATCGACGTCGGCGACTACCGCACCTTCCTCAAGCTCGCGCCGCCGCTGCGCGGCGAGGACGAGCGGCTCGCGCTCGGCCAGGCGCTGGTCGACGGGATCGTCGATGTCGTCGTCTCCGACCACGATCCCCAGGACGTCGAGACCAAGCGGCTGCCGTTCGCCGAGGCGGAGGCGGGCGCGATCGGCATCGAGACCATGCTTTCGGCGGGCCTGCGCCTCGTCGCGGCGGGGCGCGTCAGCCTGGCGCGGCTGCTGCGCGCGATGTCGACTCGCCCGGCCGAAATCCTGAAGCTGCCCGGCGGCCGGCTGGCTCCGGGCGCTCCGGCCGACCTCATCCGATTCGATCCCCACGAGCCCTATGTGCTCGATCCCGCCACGCTGCATTCGCGCTGTCGCAACACGCCGTTCGACGAGGCCCGCCTCGAGGGGCGGGTAAAGCTCACGCTTGTTGCCGGCAGGGTCGCGCACGAATAGGCTGAGGCCGGTTCGTATCGGGGGGCGTCGGTGCCGACAGTGGGTTCGCCGGACTATCTGTTCAGTCTGGCCCTCGGCTATTGGTGCGGCTCGATCCCGTTCGGGCTGCTGCTGACGCGCATGGCCGGAATCGCCGATCTGCGCGCGATCGGCTCGGGCAACATCGGCGCCACCAACGTGCTGCGCACCGGGCGCAAGGATCTCGCCGCCGCGACGCTCGTCCTCGACGCGCTGAAGGGCACGGTCGCGGTGCTGCTCGCCCTGCGATTCTTCGACGAGCGGGCCGCGCTCGCCGCGGCGATCGGCGCCTTTCTGGGCCATCTCTATCCCGTCTGGCTCAAGTTCCACGGCGGCAAGGGGGTGGCGACCTTCCTCGGCTGCCTGATCGGCGTCGCCTGGCAGGCCGCACTCGTCTTCGCAGTCGTCTGGCTCGGCGTCGCCGCGCTGACGCGCTTCTCCTCGGCGGCGGCGCTGGCAGCGAGCGCGCTGGCGCCGGCGGCGCTCTATTTCCTTCTCGGCCGGGCGGAGGCCGGCCTGGTGTTCGCGATCCTCGCGGCGCTGCTCTGGTTCAAGCACCGCGCCAATCTGGATCGTCTGCTGCGCGGGACCGAGACACGGATCGGGCGGGGGAGCTGAACCTTGCCGCCGCCTGACGCGATCCGGCTGACCGACGCCCAGCGCTTTGACTGGCTACGCCTTACCCGCTGCGAGAATGTCGGCCCGCGCTCCTTCCATGCGCTGATCCACAATTGCGGCGGCGTCGCCGCGGCGCTGAAGGCGCTGCCCGATCTCGCCAGGCGCGGCGGCGCGACGCGGCCGATCCGCATCGCCACCGTCGCGGAGATCGAGCGCGAACTGGCGGCGGCGCACAAGGCCGGCGCGCGCTTCGTCGCCTCGTGCGAGCCCGACTATCCGCCAGCTTTGCGCCACATCGACTCGGCGCCGCCGATCCTCGCGCTCGTCGGCCGCGCCGAGGCGTTCCTCCGGCCGGCGGTCGCGATCGTCGGCTCGCGCAACGCCTCGGGCGCCGGCCTCGCCTTCGCCGACCGGCTCGCGCGCGCGCTCGGCCGCGCGGGCTATGCGATCGTCTCGGGACTCGCGCGCGGCATCGACCAGCGCGCGCACGCCGCCTCGCTGGAGACCGGCACGATCGCCGTGCTCGCCGGCGGCCATGCGCGGCCCTATCCGCCCGAGGCGGCGCCGATGATCCCGCGCATCGCCGCGAACGGCGCGGTGATCTCGGAAATGCCGATCGAATGGGAGCCGCGCGGGCGCGACTTCCCCCGCCGCAACCGCATCGTCGCCGGCCTCGCGCTCGGCGCCGTGATCGTCGAGGCCGCGCGCGGCTCCGGCTCGCTGATCACCGCCCGGCTCGCCGCCGAACAGAACCGCGAGGTCTTCGCCGTGCCGGGTTCGCCGCTCGATCCGCGCGCGGAGGGGACCAACGACCTGCTGCGCGACGGCGCCAATCTGTGCGCGCGGCCCGAAGACGTGCTGAACGTGCTGGAGCCGCTGCGCGCGCGCGATCCCTTCGCGATCCTGCGCGAGGAGACCCCCGCGGCGCCCGTCGCCGCGCGTCGCATCGCCGCCGATCCGGCGCCCCCCGCTCGCCATGAGAGCGCCCTCGCGGCCGCGCCGGTCTCGGCCGATCCGGTTCGCGCGCGGGTCCTCGAACTGCTCGGCCCCGCGCCGATCTCGATCGACGAACTGGCCCGCGTCGCCGAGGCGCCGATCGCCGAAGTGCGCGTCGTGCTGCTGGAGCTCGAGCTCGCCGGGCGGCTCGAGGTCGCCGGCGGCGCCCGGGTCGCGCTGACCGCCGCCTGACGCCTTCGCGGGCTCAGCCCCTCGCCGACTCGCGGGCGCTGGAATTGCGGATCGAGGCGAGCCGGTCGAGCGCGCCCTGCAGGATATAGGCCGCCGCCATCTTGTCGACGACCGCGGCGCGGCGCGCGCGCGAGACGTCATGTTCGATCAGCGAGCGTTCGACCGCGGCGGTCGACAGCCGCTCGTCCCAGAACGCGAACGGCGTCGCGTCGAGCCGCGCGAAATTGCGCAGGAACGCCTTGGTCGCCTGCACGCGCGGGCCCTCGCCGCCGTCCATGTTGAGCGGCAGGCCGACGACCAGCGCGAAGACCTGATGGCGCGCGATCTCGGCGCTCAGCTGCCGCGCGTCGGCGGTGAACTTCTTGCGTTCGATCGTCAGCAGCGGCGTGCCGATCCGTCGTTCGACGTCGGACAGCGCAAGGCCGATCGTCCTGGTTCCGAGATCGACGCCGATCAGCCGCGCCTTCGCCGGCAGCCGCGCGGCGAGGTCTTCGAGAACGAGCGGGCGGCCGGACATGGGCCTGCGCTAGCACGCGCGCCGTGAAGCGCAAAATCGGCGCCGGGCCGGCGCATTGCGTGGCCAAAGCGCGCGATGCTATAGGGGCCGCCTCGCCGCTCGGGCGAGGCCCGGGAGTCTCCATGGCCGTCGATCAGGACACCGTCCGCCGGATCGCGCATCTCGCGCGCATCGCGGTGACCGAGGCCGAAGTGCCGCATCTGCAGGGCGAGATCAACGCGATCCTCGCCTTCGTCGAGGCTCTTGGCGCGGTCGACGTGACCGGCGTCGAGCCGATGACCTCGGTGATCCCGATGCGGCTGCCGATGCGCCCCGACGTCGTCACCGATGGCGGAATCGAGGGCCTCGTGCTCGCCAATGCGCCGCTTGCCGAGGACAATTTCTTCCTGGTGCCCAAAGTCATCGAATGACCCGCGTCTCCAGCGCCCACGAACGGATGCGATCTTGACCGATCCCACGGCCCTCACGCTCGCCGAGGCGCGCGACGCGCTCGCGGCCCGAAAGCTGTCGAGCCTCGAACTCACCGAGGCCCACATCGGCGCGATGGAGCGTGCGCGCGCGCTCAACGCCTTCGTCGCCGAGACGCCCGACCGGGCGCGCGCGATGGCGCGCGCGAGCGACGCGCGGCTCGCTCGCGGCGAAGCCGGGCCGCTCGAGGGCCTGCCGATCGGCGTCAAGGACCTCTACGCGACGCGCGGCGTCCACACCCAGGCGTGCAGCCACATCCTCGACCGGTTCGCGCCGACTTACGAATCGACGGTGACCGAACATCTCTGGCGCGACGGCGCGGTGATGCTCGGCAAGCTCAACATGGACGAGTTCGCGATGGGCTCGTCGAACGAGACCTCCTATTACGGGCCGGTCGCCTCGCCGTGGCTGCCGCCCAACTGGAGCGCCGAGCGGGCCCGCGCGGCGCTCGGCGGCGACAAGCGCGGTTTGTTGACGCCGGGCGGCTCGTCGGGTGGCTCGGCCTCCGCGGTCGCCGCGAGGCTGTGCCTCGCGGCGACCGCGAGCGACACCGGCGGCTCGATCCGCCAGCCCGCGGCGTTCGTCGGCGCCTGCGGGATCAAGCCGACCTATGGGCGCTGCTCGCGCTGGGGCATGGTCGCATTCGCATCCTCGCTCGACCAGGCGGGCCCGATCGCGCGCACCGTGCGCGACGCGGCGATCATGCTGCGCTCGATGGCGGGCCACGATCCCCGCGACTCCACCTGCTACGACGCACCCGTGCCCGACTACGAGGAATCGATCGGCCGCTCGGTCAAGGGGCTGCGGATCGGCGTGCCGAAGGAATACCGGCTCGACGGCATGAACCCCGAAATCGAGGCTCTCTGGGGGCAGGGGGCCGCCTGGCTGCGCGCCGCGGGCGCCGAGATCGTCGACATTTCCCTGCCCAACACGCGCCATGCGCTGCCCGCCTATTACATCGTGGCGCCGGCGGAGGCCTCGTCCAATCTCGCCCGCTACGACGGCGTGCGCTACGGCCTGCGCGAGCCCGCCAAGGACATGGGCGACCTCTACGAGAAGACGCGGGCGGCCGGTTTCGGCGCCGAAGTGCGCCGGCGCGTGATGATCGGCACCTATGTGCTGTCGGCGGGCTATTACGACGCCTATTACCTGCGCGCGCAGAAGATCCGCACGCTGATCAAGCGCGACTTTGAAACCGTGTTCGCCGACGGGGTCGACGCGATCCTCACCCCCGCCACCCCCTCGGCCGCGTTCGGCATCGGCGAGAAGGGCTCGGCCGATCCAGTCGAAATGTATCTCAACGACGTGTTCACCGTGACCGTCAACATGGCCGGCCTGCCGGGCCTGGTCGCCCCAGCCGGCCTGTCGGCCGAGGGCCTCCCGCTCGGCCTGCAATTGATCGGCAGGCCGTTCGACGAGGGAACCCTGTTCGCGCTCGGCGAGGCGATCGAGCGGTCGGCCGGTCGGATCGCCCCGCCGGCGCCCTGGTGGAATTGACGCGGGATCGGCTTGACCGCGAACCGATGTGAATGTAATTTACATTTACATGGCATCGGAGGCGTCGTCATGCCCGCAATCCTCAACGGCCGCTGGACCGCGCGGCGCGAAGAGCCCTATGTCGTATTCGTCATCGGCATGCGGATCAACCGGCCCTGGAAGATCCACCGCTGGGGTCCGGTCCTCCTCGCAATGCCGCGCATGCTCGCCGAACTCGGCGCGAAACCCGAACTCGGCTTTCTCGGCGGCCAGAGATGGTTCGGGCGGACGATCGTGATGATCCAGTACTGGACCTCGTTCGAGGCGCTCGAATCCTACGCCAAGGCGCGCGACCACGCGCATCTGCCGGCCTGGGCGGCGTTCATGAAGGCGGTCGGCGGCAGCGGCGACGTCGGCATCTACCACGAGACCTATCGGGTCGAGCCCGGCGCCTACGAGAACGTCTACGCCAACATGCCGCCGACGCTGTTCGGCCAGGTCGGAACGCTCGTCGAAGCGAACGGCGCCTATCGCGGCGCTCGCGAGCGCATGCGCGAGGCGGCTCGCGGCGCTTGATCGCGCGCGGGCGAAGCTCTAGTCAGGGCCCTCTCGACCGGAGGGTTCGGACATGACGGGGCAGGCGCGGGATTCCAGGCATGTCAGCGGCGCGACCGGCGATTGGGAGATCGTCGTCGGGCTGGAGGTCCATGCCCAGGTGACCTCGAAGTCGAAGCTGTTCTCGGGCGCCTCGACGGCGTTCGGCGCGCCGCCCAATTCGCATGTCTCGCTGGTCGACGCCGCGATGCCCGGGATGCTGCCGGTCATCAACGAGGAATGCGTCAGACAGGCGGTGCGCACCGGGCTGGGCCTCAAGGCGAAGATCAACCTCCGCTCGACCTTCGAGCGCAAGAATTATTTCTTCCCCGACCTGCCGCAGGGCTATCAGATCTCGCAATACAAGAGCCCCATCGTCGGCGAGGGGCGGATCGTCGTCGACCTCACGCCCGACCATGCGATCACCGTCGGCATCGAGCGGCTGCATCTCGAGCAGGACGCCGGCAAGTCGCTGCACGACCAGTCGCCGACGATGAGCTTCATCGACCTCAACCGCTCGGGCGTCGCGCTGATGGAAATCGTCTCCCGGCCCGACATACGCTCCGCCGACGAGGCCAAGGCCTATGTGACCAAGCTGCGCACCATCCTGCGCTATATCGGCTCCTGCGATGGCGACATGGAGAAGGGCAACCTGCGCGCCGACGTCAACGTGTCGGTGCGCCGGCCCGGCGCGCCGCTGGGCACCCGCTGCGAGATCAAGAACGTCAACTCGATCCGCTTCATCGGCCAGGCGATCGACGCCGAGGCGCGCCGCCAGATCGGCGTCATCGAGGACGGCGGCGCGATCGACCAGGAGACGCGCCTGTTCGATCCCGTGCGCGGCGAGACGCGGCCGATGCGCTCGAAGGAGGAGGCGCACGACTATCGCTATTTCCCCGATCCGGATCTGCTGCCGCTCGAATTCGACGCCGCCTTCGTCGCCGCGCTCGAGGCGCAGCTGCCCGAACTGCCCGACGCCAGGAAGGCGCGCTTCATCGCCGACCACGGCCTGTCGGCCTATGACGCCGGCATCCTCGTCGCCGAGAAGGAGACCGCCGACTATTTCGAGGCCGCCGTCGCCCACGGCGGCGCCCGCCGCGACGCCAAGGCGGTCGCCAACTGGATCATGGGCGATCTCTCGGCCCATGCGAATGCGGTCGGCGTCTCCCTCGCGCAGACCGGGATCGGCCCCGCGACGATCGCGACCCTCGTCGACCTGATCGGCGAAGCGGTGATCTCCGGCAAGATCGCCAAGGACGTGCTGGCGATCGTCATCGCCGAGGACCGAAGCGCCGATCCCAGGGCGATCGTCGAGGCGCGCGGGCTGAGGCAGGTCACCGACGCCGGCGCGATCGAGCGCGCGGTCGACGCCATCATCGCGGCCAATCCGGACAAGGTCGCGCAGGCGATCGCCAAGCCGACGCTGCTCGGCTGGTTCGTCGGGCAAGTGATGAAATCGACGGGCGGCAAGGCCAATCCGCAGGCCGTCAGCGACCTCCTGAAGAGCAGACTCGGCGTACCTTGAGCGCGAATCGGCGCCGCGCGAATCATCCGGTTCGCGCGCGTTCGCGACCTCAACGCGCGATCGAGAGCGTCGCGAGACGAGGATTCGCATGCGCCGCGCCCAAGAAAAATTCGATTGACGTTTCGTGACTCGCCTGCGCTCGAAGCCCCGGACGCCGAGCCGCGCGCGGCGCCGCGCGACGCGCGGCGCGAGCGCGAAGCGCGGCGCGCGACGATCTTCGCGCAGTCGCTCGCGATGGCCGGCCGCTCGCGTCCGACGCCTAGAGCATTCGGGCCGCGCACGTACTTTGCGGGTTTCGGCGCGACGCCTCCGCCGCCGCCCGTCAGCGCGGCCGCGGGGCC
>JBEKEI010000083.1:0-25984 GCA_050013915.1 Roseiarcus sp. | reverse complement strand
GTCCGCCTGCGCGACGCCAGTAAATTTTGGCGTCGGCGACCCAGTAAAATGTTCTTCGACTACACCGTAGCCAACAAAATATGCCGCGCAATGACGCCAATTGTTTTTCGTTTCTGCGTTTAGGATAGGCCAGTCTATTGCGATACCTTCGTTTACAACGACAATCTCCGTATTTGTGGGATCTTTATTTACGGGGACCGCAGGAGAGCCAGTACAAACCGTTGCCGCTCGCAGGAGCTCGTCCTTTACCGCCTGCAGTTCGTCGGCCATGGTACGCCTTCGCAGTCTATTCCTCTCATCATGGGATAGACGCGGCTGTTGTCAACAAAATATGCAAGGGGGGCATGAGTCGTTGCAATGGTTGTTTTGGCCGGATTGCGCGATTACCGCGACACACCCTCAACCCCGGTTTCCGATCAAGACGGCGACGCGTTCGGCTCGGGTCCGCGCTCGGGCGGGGCGAGCGTCGCGGCCGGACCGCGCCTGGGCGCGCTCGACGAAGCTCTGGCGCCGCGCGGCCGCCCGATCGACGCCCAGCGCCGCAGAGCCGCCGAGGCGGGGTCGTCCGCCGGCGTCGCCGGCAGGTCAGCCAAACGCGCGATACGGTCGAGAACCCGGCTCCTCGCGGACGAGGCCGTCGGCCCCGCGATCAAGATGCGTGGGCTCTCGCAATCCGGCGATAGCCCGCAGCTCGCCCCCGAACTCAGGCGCGTCGAACAGTTCCGAAGTCATCGGCCAAACGATGAGCGATGCGTGCGTTTCGGGGACGGCGTCGGTCTGAACGGCGACCGCCGGTCGACGTTCTCCCTGTCGCCCGCCGCTGCGACCATAACCATGTCGCCGCGCCTCGTTGCGTCCCGGAGCCGCGGGGATCGTCGAACGCGGAAACCGCGTCGATCCAGCCCAGCGCCCCTTGGCGCGCAGCGACCGCCGGAGGCTTGCCGATTGGGGCGCCGGGAGGAATTCCCGCCGCCCTGTCTTTCTCTTTTACAGAAAAAGTTCTTGACTCCAGCCATCCCCGCGGTCTACTATCGCCGTCGGGATCGACCGCCGGTCCGAACCAACCGAAGCCAAGGAGATTCACCGCTGCCCCCGAAACCCGCTCAGGACCGCCCCGGCGCGTGGCTCCCGGGGCGCCCCCTTCTTTCAACGTCGACAAGCGCCCTTCGGGGCGGCGTTCGCAATTGCCGACTTCGGTTCGTTCGTGGCGCCGTCCGCCTCTGTTCCGACGCATACCGCCGCCGGGGCTTCGAGCGCCCCGGAAGCGCAGGCGCCGCGGGGTCGCAAAAAGCTTCCGCTCGCTCGCAAGCCGGAGGAATCCAACGAAATCTCATGAAATCTGGAACTTAAGGGTTTCCAAAAGACATCCAAAGGCTTCTGACAACTTCCAAACGCTTCCAAAAGCTTCCAAAAATTTCCAAAAATTTCCGCCGCGCTCGGACCCGGGCCACGCGGGAGGCGGGTCGGCGGCATGGCGATCCCTCGTGAAAAACCCCGTCGCGAGGCGAGCCGTCGATGCGCAGGTCCGTCGGCGAACTCGAAACCGTCGGCGCCGTCGGGCTCGATCCGGCCAGGACCTGTTCCAGGTCCATGCCGTCGACGCGGCGACCAGTCAAATTGCAAATCGCGCCGCGGCGCCCCACATCCTGTCTCACCCGCCCCCGGAGCGCCGCCCATGTCCGCCCTCGACGCCTTCCCGATCGCCAAGCGCTGGCCCGCCGCCCATCCCGACCGGCTGCAGCTCTATTCGTTCCCGACCCCCAACGGGGTCAAGGTCTCGATCGCGCTCGAGGAGATCGGGCTGCCCTACGAGCCGCATGCGGTCGACATTCTCAAGAACGAGAGCTGGGGGCCGGAATTCCTCGCGCTGAACCCGAACGGCAAGATCCCGGCGATCGTCGATCCCGACGGGCCGGGCGGCAAGCCGATCGGGCTGTTCGAATCGGGCGCGATCCTGCTCTATCTCGCCGACAAGACCGGCGAACTCATCCCCGCCGACCCGGCGCGGCGCTGGGAGACGATCGAATGGGTGTTCTTCCAGATGGCGGCGGTCGGGCCGATGTTCGGCCAGGTCGGCTTCTTCTTCAAGTTCGCCGGCAAGGAGATCGAAGACAAGCGCCCGCTCGAACGCTTCCGCGCGGAATCGCAGCGCCTGCTCGGGGTCATCGAGACGCGGCTCGAGGGCCGGCGCTGGATCATGGGCGACGAATACACGATCGCCGACATCGCCCTGCTCGGCTGGGTGCGCGCGATGGTCGGCTTCTACGGCGCCGGCGAACTCGTCAAGTTCGACAAGCTGGAGCGCGTCCCCGGCTGGCTCGAGCGCTGCCTCGCGCGGCCCGCGGTGCAGAGGGGGCTGGACATTCCCAAGCGCGGATGACCCGCGCGCGGCGGGACCGCCGCCCGGCGGCGGGCGCGGCGCTTGACGGGAGCGGGGCGACGTGGCCTCTCGGGGCGCCGCGCCCGGGCGCTGGCGGAATCAGCCGCGGTGGGGAATCGGCGGCGCCGCCGCGCGGCCGCTGCGCGCGCGGGAGCCGCGATTGGCTGTGCGCCGGCGTTGATCCGGAGACGATTCTTGCCCAGCCTGTTCCGCTTCCTGTTCGTGCTTGGCCTGCTCGCAGCGCTGGTCTATGGCGGGATGGTGGCGCTGGTGACGTTCGTCCGGGTCGAGCCGCGCGAACTGACGCAGACCATCGCCCTGCCCAAGCCGTCGAAATGAGCCCATGAAGCCGCCCCGCCCGTCCCATCGGCTGATCGAAGCCTTCCTCGAAGCGATCGCCGCCGAGCGCGCCGCGAGCGGCAATACGATCGAGGCCTACCGGCGCGACCTCGGCGACTACATCGACTTCCTGACCGAACGGGACGTCGACGCGCTCGGCGCCTCGGCCGACGACGCGCGCGCCTTCCTCGGCTTCCGCGCGGCCGCCGGACTGAAGGCGTCCTCGCTCGCGCGCCAGCTCTCGGCGGTGCGCCAGTTCCACAAGCATCTCTACGTCGACGGCCGGCGCAGCGATGATCCGACGATGGCGATCGAGGGGCCGCGGCGCAGCCGCCCGCTGCCGAAGGTGCTTTCGATGGCGGAGGTCGACAAGCTGCTCGCCGTGTCGCGCGAAGGGCTCGACGCGGAAGGGCGCCCCGGGGCCGAGCGCCTGCGCGCGATCCGCCTGTCGTGCCTGGTCGAACTGCTCTACGGCTCGGGCCTGCGCGTTTCCGAACTGCTCGGCCTGCCGCGCGCGGCTGCGCGGTCGCGCGAGCCGATGATCGCGGTGCGCGGCAAGGGCGCCAAGGAGCGGCTGGTCCCGATTTCCGAACCCGCGCGCGCCGCGATCCTGCGCTACCGCGCTGCGCTGGAGGAGCGCATGCCGGCCGCCGCCAAGGGCCGCTGGCTGTTCCCCGCCGACAGCCGGAGCGGCCATCTCGCCCGCCAGGCCTTCGCCCGCGAACTGAAGGTCCTGGCCGCCGCCGCCGGGATCGCCGCGACGCGGATCAGCCCGCACGTGCTGCGCCACGCGTTCGCCAGCCATCTCCTGCAGAACGGCGCCGATTTGCGCGTCGTCCAGGATCTGCTCGGCCACGCCGACATTTCGACGACTCAGATCTACACCCACGTGCTCGACGAGCGCGCGCGGGCGATGGTGCGCGACCTGCATCCGCTCGGCGACGAGTGAGGCGGACCGGAGAGGAACGCGCCCCCATCCTCTTGCGACCGCCATGGAGACGGGGGCGCGCCGCCGCCTTGACTTCGCCACGCCTTGCCGCCACTTAGGCGCGCCCTCGGGGGCGGTTCGTCTGGGGCCAATGCGCAGCTATCTCGATTTCGAAACGCCGGTCGCCGACATTGACGCGAGAATCGACGAATTGCGCGCCCTGGCGGCCAAAGGCGATTCTCCGGCGCTCGTCGAGGAGATCGGCAAGCTGGAGGCGCGCTCGGCCAAGACCTTGACCGATCTCTACGCGGCGCTGACCCCCTGGCAGAAGACTCAGGTCGCCCGCGCCCAGGGGCGGCCGCATTTCCAGGACTACGTCAACGGCCTCATCGGCGATTTCACGCCGCTCGCGGGCGATCGGAAATTCGCCGAGGACGAGGCGATCGTCGGCGGTCTCGGCCGGTTTCGCGGGCGCTCTGTCTGCCTGCTCGGCCAGGAGAAGGGCGAGGATACCGCGACGCGGCTGCGCCACAATTTCGGCATGGCGCGCCCCGAGGGCTATCGCAAGGCGGCGCGTCTGATGGAGCTCGCGGACCGGTTCGGCCTTCCCGTCATCTCGCTCGTCGACACCGCGGGCGCCTTTCCCGGCATCGATGCCGAGGAGCGCGGGCAGGCCGAGGCGATCGCACGCTCGACCGACATGTGCCTGTCGCTCGGCGTGCCCAATGTCGCGGTCATCGTCGGCGAGGGCGGCTCGGGCGGCGCTGTGGCGATCGCCACCGCCAACAAGGTGCTGATGCTGGAGCATGCGATCTACACCGTCGCCTCGCCGGAAGCCTCGGCCTCGATCCTGTGGCGCGACAGCGCGCGCGCGCAGGACGCGGCGACCAGCATGAAGATCACCGCCCAGGATCTGATGAGATTCGGCATCATCGACGGGATCATCCCTGAGCCGCTGGGCGGAGCGCACCGCGATCCCGCCGCCGCGGTCGCGGCCACGGGCGCGGCGATTTCGGCGGCGCTCGACCACATGGGCAACCTGTCGCGCGACCAGTTGCGCGATTCGCGCGCGGCCAAATTCCTCGCGATCGGCCGGAAGATCTAGCGTGGAGCATCGTTAACCGGCGCTTCACCATGCCGCTCGAATGCCCCCGATTGCGGTAAGGTCCGGGAAAGGATAAGAGTTATAGCTGCACCAAGGTGAACGTGATGGTCCGCGCGAGCGGTCGCTTCGAGTGGCGAAACGATGACGAACAGCGTTTGGGGCAGAAAATTGGGCTTGCTGGCCTTGGCGGTCTCGCTCTCGGCCATTCTGGCGGGATGCGAAGGCGGCGATCAGCTCGCCGGCGGCTCAGGGCGCTCGTTGACGCCGATTTCGCCCGCGACCGTCGCGCTGATGCGCCAGAACGACACGAATCCGTCGTCGCCCGTCCTCATCCGCACCTACAAGAAGGAGGCGGAATTCGAAGTCTGGAAGATGCGGACGGACGGCCGCTACGCGCTGCTGAAGACCTATCCGATGTGCCGCTGGTCGGGCCAGCTCGGTCCCAAGACGCGGGAGGGTGATCGCCAGGTGCCGGAGGGCTTCTACCCGATCACGCCCGGCCAGATGAATCCCAATTCCAACTACTATCTATCGTTCAACGTCGGCTATCCCAACGCCTATGATCGGGCGTTCGGACGCTCGGGCGGCACGATCATGGTCCACGGCGCCTGCTCGTCGGCCGGCTGCTTTTCGATGACCGACGCGCAGATCGCCGAGATCTACGCGATCGCCCGCGAAGCGTTCAACGGCGGCCAGCGCGAAATCCAGATGCAGTCGTTTCCCTTCCATATGACCGCCGAGAACCTCGCCAAGCACCGGCTCGACCCAAACATCGAGTTCTGGAAGCAGCTGAAGGACGGCTCCGACCATTTCGAAGTGACGAAGATGGAGCCGAAGGTCGGCGTCTGCGCGAAACATTACGTGTTCGGCGTCCAGGATGCCGGTCTCGACCCCGTCGGCGCCTGCCCGACGCTGCATCGCGACGAGCAGGTCGAGGCGGCGGTCGCGGCCAAGCAGGCCCGCGATGACGCCGACGTCGCCCAATTGGTCGCGCAGGGCGTCAAGCCGATCCAGCTCGTCTACGAGGACGGCGGCCAGAATCCTTCTTTCATCGGCCAGCGGGGCGACGTCAGCCGCCCCGATGCGATCACCAGCGGCCCGACCGAAATCGTGCTCGACGAGAAGACTGGCAGGCCGATCCCGGCGCTCGTCAAGGTCGCCGCCGTCGCCCAGGCGCAGCGGGTCGCGGCGACTCCGGCCAACACGACGCTGGTCGCCCAATCGGCCGCCACGAATGCGCCGGCATCGACCAGCCCGCTGCTTTCGCCGCTCGCGCTGGTCGGCGGCGCGGCTGACACGAGCGGGTCCTTCGTCAAGAAATGGCTCAATTTCGGCGCGGAAGCCGCCGACGACGTCAAGGTCTACGAGCCGGCGCAGCCGCTCCCGGCCGACGTGCCGCTGCCGCCGAGGCGCGACGCGGCGGGCGAATCGGTCGTCAAGCCGCAGGCTTCGGCGCGGGCGCAGAGATTCGCCGCCGCGGGTCCGGAAGGCGAGGCGGCCAGGCCGATCGCCGGGACGATGGCCCTCGCCGGCGCGCCGCTGCAGCAGTAGGGCGGCGCCGCCGACTTCACGACGCGATCGCCGCCCGGGCGATCGCGGCGCGAAGCAGGGCCAGAAAATCCCGCGCCGCCCGTTCGTCCGCGAAGGCCCTGACGGGAATGATGGCGGGCTCGCCCGCCCGAGGCCAAAGGTAGAGGATCGCGCCCGCGTCTTCGGCCTCCTCGCAATCGGCGAAGCGCAACCGGCGCGCGCCTTCCGAAGTTTCCAGATGAAGGCTCGATTCGTCGAGACGGATGCGCGCGGGGCCGGCGCGGCGCAAGGCGTCGAAGGCGGCGAGGTTGCGGTTTCGCGCGCCGCGCAGCCGCCAATGCGCGGCCATGCGGACCGCCATGAACGCGATGGCCGCGACGATCAGAACGGCTTCGGCGCGGCGGCGGCCGACCAGGCCGGCGAAGGCGAGAATCGCGACGAATGTCACCACGAGCGCGAAGGCGACGAGCGGCGCGGCGTGATGGCTCGACAGGCGCCCGCCCAGGGCGGCGCGCAGCCCGGCCCGCGCCGCGGCGGTCCGCGCGTCCTGCTCGGTCAGCGCGAACGTCAGCGGCGGCGGACGCGCCGGGTCCTCGATCCCGCTCATGCCTCGCCGGGCGCGAGCGTCTGGAGAGCAAGCGCGTGAACGCCGTCGGCGATTTCGTCGGCGAGCAGCGCGTAGACAATTCGATGGCGGGCGACTCGTCCCTGGCCGGCGAAACGCGCCGACGCCACCTTGATCCGGTAATGGGTCTGGCCGCCGGCGCGCGCGCCCGCATGACCGGCGTGAAGGTGGGATTCGTCGATGATCGCCAGCGCGATCGGATCGAGTCCGGCAGTCAGCTTGGCCTTGATGCGGGTCTCCATCGTCATGGGTTCATCCTCGCGGCGGGTGGAATCGCGCCGGTCTTCACGCGAATTTTATCTCACGCGCTTCATAACACTACGGGCTTGCCGCTGGGACGGCGGCCACTTAAGGTCGACTTGATGAATCTGAACTCACGTCTTTTCGATCGCATCAGGGTGAAGTCGGCGCCGCAGGCGGCCGACCCTGTTCTGGTGCCTTGCAATCATCCGGGGTGCAAGGCCGAAGGCGTCTTCCGCGCCCCGATGGGGCGTGATCGGGAAGGTCAGTATTTCTGCTTCTGCATTGATCATGTCCGGCAATATAACGCGACCTACGACTATTTCCGAGGCATGGACGACGCCGCGCTCGCCAAGTTCCAGAAGGACGACATCGTCGGCCACCGGCCGACATGGCCGCTCGGCGCCAAGCGCGGCGCGCGCGGCGGTCCCGAGCACAGCGACGAGACGATTTTCGGCGAGGCGCGCGTCTACCGCCGGCGCGGGGCGGGCCGCAGCGGCAGATACAAGCACGAACCGCGTTACAACGTCCTCGCGCTGAAGGCGCTCGCCACGCTCGAACTCGATGCCCGCGCCGACGAACCGGCGATCAAGGCCCGCTACAAGGAACTGGTGAAGCGCAACCATCCCGACGCCAATGGCGGCGACCGTTCGTCGGAAGAAAAATTGCGCGAGATCATCCAGGCCTATAATTACCTCCGGGCGAACAAGCTGGTGTGAATCCAGTTCTGTTGCGTTCGGGAAGCGGCGTCGGCGGCAGCCGGCCGTTGGCCGCGAGGCGAGTTGTTCCCATAGCGCATGGCTCCGCCCGTCCCGCCGGGCGGCGACGGAGGATTGATGAAAGCCGCATTGCCGCAAACCGAAACCGCCGGCGCCGTTGCCGGGCCGCCCGACACGCGGGTCTCGGTCCGCAGGACGTTCGGGATCGAATCGGACATGGAGGCGCCCGCCTATTCGGCGCCCGACGAACATGTCCCCGACCTCGATCCGGACTATCTGTTCGACCGCGACACCACGCTCGCCATTCTCGCCGGCTTTGCGTTCAACCGCCGCGTGATGATCACCGGCTACCACGGCACCGGCAAGTCGACCCATATCGAGCAGGTCGCCGCGCGCCTGAACTGGCCGCTGGTGCGCATCAACCTCGACAGTCACGTCTCGCGCATCGATCTGGTCGGCAAGGACGCGATCGTGCTGCGGGACGGCAAGCAGATCACGGAATTCCGCGACGGCATCCTGCCGTGGGCGATCCAGAACAACATCGCTCTGTGTTTCGACGAATACGACGCCGGCCGCCCCGACGTCATGTTCGTGATCCAGCGCGTCCTCGAAATATCGGGGCGCCTGACGCTGCTCGACCAGCGCCGCGTCATCCGGCCGCATCCGGCGTTCCGGCTGTTCGCGACCGCCAATACGGTCGGCCTCGGCGACACCTCGGGCCTCTATCACGGCACGCAGCAGATCAACCAGGGCCAGATGGACCGGTGGTCGATCGTGGCGACGCTGAACTATCTGCCGCACGACAAGGAAGTCGACATCGTGCTCGCCAAGTCGCCGCACCATCGCGCGAGCCGGGACGGCCGCGACATCGTCAACAAGATGGTGCGCGTCGCCGACCTCACCCGCAACGCCTTCGTCAACGGCGACCTGTCGACCGTCATGTCGCCGCGCACGGTGATCACCTGGGCCGAGAACGCCGACATTTTCAAGGACGTCGGCTTCGCCTTCCGGCTCACCTTCCTCAACAAGTGCGACGAACTCGAGCGCACGCTGGTCGCCGAGTTCTACCAGCGCTGCTTCGGCCAGGAATTGCCCGAGAGCGCGCTGAACGTGGCGCTGAGCTGAGGCGGGCGAATGGCGGCCGCCGGGCGCGGCGATTTGGCGCCGTGAACCGCGTTGCGCGCGATCCCTTCTCGCGCCTGCGGGCAGGGCTGTCCGGGTAAATTCGGGCATCGTCGAAGCTCGACTGACGGGACGATGATCTCCGGCGTTCGGCGCCTGGATCGACGGGCGGGGGCCGCCCGATATCGGCGATCGGCTTGGGTTCGAAGAGGAATCGGCCGACCCGGCGCGGAGCGGGAGATGGGTTCTACGGTCTCCCCGTCGTCGGCGGAACGCCGTCCAGCCCATCGCGATCATCCACCCGCCATCCCTCACGCGTCGCTCGGGCCCGGAAGCCGGCGGAAGTTTTTGGAAATATTTGGAAATTTTTGGAAGCTTTTGGAAGCTTTTGGAAGGTCTTGGAAAGTCTTGGAAAGTCTCTTGAAAGCGTCTTTTTTCCAGCTTTTTCATAAGATTTCATGGAGTTTCAAGGGTTTGCGAGCGCGCGGAAACGCTTTGCGACCCCGCGGCGCCCTCGCCGCCGACCAGGCCTGCGGCGATCGAAGCCTGTGGCTGGCCGTCGCGCCGGCGGGCGAAGATCGGAACGCGCCGGATGAGGCCTTCATCGGTGGCGGGCCGGATCTTGCGGTCCGGCCGGGCGGGCGGGGTCATCGAGGACTCCTCTGACGGAGGGAGGATTGTTCTGAATACCAGAATTTCGGTTATTCCGCAAGCGTTTTGTGAGCGGGTCGGGCTGCGGATTGCCAAGCGGTCCCCGAAGAGGCGGCCGGCGAAGCCGGCGGAATGGGTCCTCTGACGACAGCCACCGTCGCCTGCTGCGACCGGGAGGCCAGACTCGGGTCCTTCCAATCGCTCGAGTCGGATCCCCGGTCAGCGACTTCCGCCTGCGGGAGAAAGCGGCGTGAAGCGCGGGGTGGGTCGTTCGGCGCCGGCGCGGCTGATCCCGGAGACGTTGGTCGCCCTCCCGCTGCCCGGCAAGGCGGCGGGCGGCCGGCCAATCGCCGGGGATCGGCGCCTCGCCGCGAGCCTGTCCGCCGCTCTGACCTGCTTCGTCGGGGCGATCCGGGGTGACGAGTCCTGAGCCCGGCGCTATATCTCGCCCTTCGAGCGGCGCAGGGCCGCCATCGCCAAAGGCCCCCATGCCGACCGTCGACGTGAAGCTGCCCAGCAACCGCAAGCCCGCCGGCAAGTCGGAGGCGCCCAACGAACCGTTCAAGCGCGCGCTCGCTTCCTGCACGCGGGCGCTGTCGCGCCATCCGGAGCTCGAAATCTCGTTCGCCGCCGACAAGCCGCTGCTGACCGGCGGCGCCGACGGCGCCAAGGCGCGGCTGCCCGAGCCGCCGCGCAAGCCCAACCCGCGCGAGGCGGCGATCGTGCGCGGCCTCGCCGATTCCATGGCGTTGCGGCTCGCCTGCCACGACGAATCCGTCCATCGCCGCTTCGCGCCGCAGAACCAGGCCGCGCGCTCGCTGTTCGACGCGGTCGAACAGGCGCGCGTCGAGGCGATCGGGTCGCGCCGAATGCAGGGCGTCGCCTCGAATCTCACCGCCATGCTCGACGACCGCTTCCATCGCGGCCCTTACGCCGAAGTCACCGACCGCGCCGACGCGCCGCTCGACGACGCGGTCGCGATGATGGTGCGCGAGCGCCTCACCGGACTGACGCCGCCGACCGCAGCCCGGCGCATCGTCGATCTCTGGCGGCCGTTCATCGAGCAGAAGGCGGGCGGCGCGCTCGACCGGCTCGACGCCTCGATCCTCGACCAGCGCGCCTTCGCCAAGGCGGTCCACCGCCTGCTCGATCAGCTCGACATGGCGAGCGACTCGCCCGCCGACGCCGACGAGGACGATGGCGAATCGGGCGCCGATTCGCCGCCCGACGAATCCGAGGGCGCCGACGGCGATGGCCGGGAGGACCAGGCCAGCGACGAGATGGAGACCGAGAGCGCCGAGGATTCGGCCGACGAGGTCGAGGACGGCGCGATGGAGGCGGCCGACGCGCCGTCGGGCGAATATCCCGAGGACGCCGATGCCGGCGAGGCCGACGAGGCCGCCGAGAGCAAGCCCGCGCCGCCGTCGGGGCACGACCGGCGCGGCCCGGACTACAAGGCGTTCACGACGAAATTCGACGAGATCGTCAACGCCGAGGATCTGTGCGACGCCGAGGAGCTGCAGCGCCTGCGCGACTACCTCGACAAGCAATTGCAGAACCTTTCGAGCGTCGTCTCGCGGCTCGCCAACCGCCTTCAGCGCCGGCTGATGGCGCAGCAGAACCGCAGCTGGGAATTCGATCTCGAGGAGGGCATGCTCGATCCCGCGCGGCTCTCGCGGGTGATCGTCGATTCGCAGCAGCCGCTGTCCTTCAAGCGCGAGAAGGACATGGACTTCCGCGACACCGTCGTGACGCTGCTGATCGACAATTCCGGCTCGATGCGCGGGCGCCCGATCACCGTGGCGGCGACCTGCGCCGACATACTGGCGCGCACGCTCGAGCGCTGCGGCGTCAAGGTCGAGATTCTCGGCTTCACCACCCGCGCCTGGAAGGGCGGCCAGGCGCGCGAAACCTGGCTGCAGGCCGGCAAGCCGGCCGCCCCGGGCCGGCTCAACGATCTGCGCCATCTCGTCTACAAGAGCGCCGACGCGCCGTGGCGGCGCGCGCGCAAGAATCTCGGCCTGATGATGCGCGAGGGCCTGCTGAAGGAGAACATCGACGGCGAGGCGCTCGACTGGGCGCATCAGCGCCTGCTCGGGCGCGCCGAGCAGCGGCGGATCCTGATGATGATCTCGGATGGCGCGCCAGTCGACGATTCCACGCTTTCGGTCAATTCGGGCAATTATCTCGAGCGCCACCTGCGCTACGTGATCGAGGAGATCGAGACGCGCTCGCCGGTCGAATTGATCGCGATCGGCATCGGCCACGACGTCACGCGCTATTACCGGCGGGCGGTCACCATCGTCGACGCCGAGGAGCTCGGCGGCGCCATGACCGAGAAGCTCGCCGAACTGTTCGACGAATCGGCGGCGCAGGGCGCGGCGGGAAAGTCGGGGCGGTCCATGCGCCCGCGCCGGACGGCGGCGTAGCCGTCTTCGCTCGCTTCAGTCGGCGCCGCCGGGCCGCATGCTGCACGCGCGGACGATCCGCGAATAGCGTTCGCCCTGCGCATCGTCGAGCGCGTCGCGCGCGATGGCGCGGCCGAGACCCGCATCCTTCAGGCCCTGCAGCACGCAGGCGCAGGCGCGGGTGCAGTCCTCCGGCTCGCCGCCGCCGCCGACGCATTCGCGCTGGCACACCTGCGCGAACGCCGCGGCCTGCCGGCGCGCCTCGAAACCCGTCAGATTCGTCGCCGCGAACAGCAGCGCGAACAGCGCGGGCTGGTGGACGAGGTAGATCGCCAGGCTGTGCCGGCCCGCCCAGGCGACCGCCCGCGCGCCGGCGTTCCCCGGCCGCCAGCGCGCGAGCGGTCCTTCGAAAAGCCGGCCCGGATCGAGCCGCGCCGCGCCGAGCCCGAGCAGGACCAGGCCGGCCCAGGGCGTCAGCGGGCGCCAGTCGAGCGTGTGCGGAAGGATCGTCCCCAGACCCAGCCAGACCAGCGCGGGCGCATCGAAGGCCGGGCTGGCCGCGAGCCATGGCGCTGCGACCACGACCGCGCCGAGGGCGAGCGCGACCCCGCCGGGCAGGCCGAGCAGCGGCGCCGCGAGCAGGCTCGCTACCGCGATGCAATGGAGAATGCCGAATTCGATCGTCTCCTGCGGCGCGAACCAATGGCTCGCCAGGGTGACGAGCGCGGCGGCCCCGCCGACCACCGCGAGCCGCCGCCCGAAGGCGCGCGGCCGGAACCCGCCGCGATGCGCGAGCGTCAGCGAGACGCCCGCCAGGACGAGAAACGCGCCCGCCACGGCGTGCGAAAACAGCCGCAACGGCGGGAGCGTCGGGAAGCCGGCGGCGGCGAGGCCGAAATAGGCGCAGTCCCAGCTGAGATGATAGATCGCCATGCCGATCAGCGCGGCGCCGCGCCCGACATCGATCGCGGCGATGCGCGGGCCGGTTTCTTTCGCATCTGGCTGCATCGCCCCCAACGTCGAATCCGCGCCGGCGGCGATCCTAGCCGATCGTGGCCGGCGGCGGCGCATTTTTGACACCCGCGGCAATCGCGACTATCTGCCGATCCAGATGCATCAGCGACCGGCGTTCCCGAGGCGATCATCCGCGACATGGCTTGGCGGCTCGCGCGACAGGCGTTCTCACCGCTCTCCCCGGGCGCGATGAGCGACAAGCCATCCGGGGCGTCGCCCTCGCGGCTGCTCGCCGTCCTCGGCCCTACCAACACCGGCAAGACCCACCTCGCCGTGGAGCGCATGCTCGGCCACGCCTCCGGCATGATCGGCCTGCCGCTGCGGCTGCTGGCGCGCGAAATCTACGACCGCATCGTCGAGGCGCGCGGGGCCCGCTGCGTGGCGCTGATCACCGGCGAGGAGAAGATCGTCCCGCCGCGGCCCCAATATTTCGTCTGCACGGTCGAGGCGATGCCGCTCGATCGCGAGGTCGCGTTTCTCGCGGTCGACGAAATCCAGCTCTGCGCCGATCTCGAACGCGGCCACGTCTTCACCCATCGCCTGCTGCACGCGCGCGGAACCGCCGAGACCATGCTGCTGGGCGCGGCGGCCGCCGCTCCGCTGATCCGCCGGCTGTGCCCCGACGTCGAAATCCAGACGCGCGAGCGGCTGTCCCGGCTCGTCTATGCCGGGCCGAGCAAACTGACCCGCCTGCCGCCGCGCAGCGCGGTGGTCGCCTTCTCGGCCGAGGCGGTGTACGCCATCGCCGAGCTCATCCGCCGCCAGCGCGGCGGCGCGGCGGTGGTGATGGGCTCGCTGTCCCCGCGCACCCGCAACGCCCAGGTCGAGCTGTTCCAGTCCGGCGAAGTCGATTTCCTCGTCGCCACCGACGCCATCGGCATGGGCCTCAACATGGACGTCGATCACGTCGGCTTCGCCGGCCTGCGCAAGTTCGACGGGCGGCGCACCCGCTGGCTGCACGCCCAGGAGATCGGCCAGATCGCCGGTCGGGCCGGGCGCTTCCGCAAGGACGGGACATTCGGCGTCACCGGCGAATGCCCGGAGATGGACCCGGACCTCGTCTCGGCGGTCGAGGGCCATGCCTTCCGGCCGCTCGCCGCGGCCGAATGGCGCAATTCGCGGCTGGATTTCCAGTCGCTGCAAGGTCTCATCCGCTCGCTCGCCGCCCCGTCGCCGATGGCCGGATTGAAGCTTTCCGAACAGAGCCAGGACGAGACGACGCTGCGCCAGCTGGCCGCCGACGAGACCGTGATCCGCCGCAGCCGTGATCGCGCCAATCTGATGCGGCTGTGGGAGGTCTGCCAGACCCCTGACTTTCGCAAGTCGACCCAGGACGAACACGCCCATCTCTTGGGGACGATCTACGAGCATCTGACGCGCGGGAACCGCCGCCTGCCCGAGGACTGGGCGCAGGGCCAGTTCGCCAGCCTCGATCGCATCGATGGCGACATTGACGCGCTTTCGGCGCGGATCGCCCGGGTGCGCACCCTCGCCTATGTCGCCAACCGCGGCGATTGGCTCGCCGACGCCGAGGGATGGCGCGGCCGCGCGCGCGCCCTGGAGGATCGCCTGTCCGACACGCTTCACGCGCAGCTGATGCAGCGCTTCATCGACCGGCGCACCAGCGCCCTGATGCGCAGCCTCAGCCAGGGCGTCGGACCGATCCTCAGCGGGATCGGCGCCGACGGCGCGGTGACGGTCGAGGGGCATTTCGTGGGACGACTCGCCGGCGTCAGTTTCGAGCCCGCGCACGGCGCCTCGGCGCTCGAGGATCGCGCCCTGCGCGGCGCGGTCGAACGCTCGGTGGCCCCCGAGGTCGCCCGACGCCTCGGCCAGCTCGCGGCCGAAGACGACGAGGCCTTCGCGCTCGCGCCCGACGGCGCAGTGCTCTGGCGCGGCGAAGCGGTCGGCCGGCTGGTCGGCGGCGGGCCGTTCTCGCCGAGGTTGCGGCTGCTCGGCGAGCTCGGCCCGCGCGCAGCGCGGGAGCGCGCCGCACGGCGGCTCGAGGCCTTCGCCGGCGACGAGGCCGGCCGCGCCCTGTCCGCCCTCGCGCAATTGCGGACGGCGATCGTCGACGGGCGCCTCTCGGGCCTCGCGCGCGGGCTCGCTTATCAGCTGGTCGAACAATTCGGCGTTCTCGACCGGAAGCAGACGGCGGAGCATGTTCGCGCCCTCGGTCCGCGCGGCCGGCGCGCGCTCGGCCGTCTGGGCGTCCGCTTCGGCGCGTTCAGCCTCTACCTCCCCGCCGCCTCGGCCCCGGAGGCGCGGCGCATCGGGGCGATCTTCGCCGAACTCGCCGCGCCGGACTGGCGGCCCGCCCCGGACGGCCTGACCCCCCTGCCCCGCCCCGCGCCGCCGCCCGAAGCCCTCGCCCTGCGGGGTCTGCGCGCCGTCGCAGGGCTCGCCGCGCCGGTCGAGGCGCTCGAAAGGCTCGACGCGCTGGTGCGCGGCGCGCCCGCGGAAGCCGGCGCGTTTCGCCTGAGCCCGGCGCTGCTCGCCGGTCTGGGCTGGGCGCCCGACCAGGCCGAGCGGATCCTGCGCGGGCTCGGCTTCGCGCCCTCGCGAAGGGCGGAAGCCGACGGCTCCCGGCTGTGGCGCCGGCTCGGACGCCGGGCCGAGGCGGCGCCGCGGAGCGCCACGGTCCCGCCGACAGCGCCCGCCGCGGCCCCGGTCGCCGCGCCCGCCGCGTCGGCGCGGCGGATCCGGCAGCGCCGGAGCCGCGCGTCTTGAGGCGCGTCGCGTGAGCGCGCCGGAAGCGGCCTGTCGGGTCGACGTCTGGCTGTGGCGGGCGCGCTTCTTCAAGACGCGCGGCCTCGCCGCCCGCATGGTCGCGCAGGGCGCCGTCCGCCTGTCGCGCGCCGGCGCCGAGTTCCGCCACGACAAGCCCAGCCGCACCGTGCGTCCCGGCGACGGCCTCGTCGTGATCCTCGGCGACCGGCGGCTGCGGGTGAGGATCGAGGCGCTGGGCGCGCGGCGCGGGCCGGCGCCGGAGGCGCGCGCGCTCTACCTTCCGCTCAGCGAGAGCCGGCCGGGCGGCGGCGAGGGCTGAAGCGCTGCTGCAACAAGATGGCGCGGCCGCCCATCGGAGCCTTGCGCGATCGCGCGGCTTTCGTGCGCCGTTTGCGACGGTCCGGTCGCAGGTTCGCCTCCCGCCGGCGGGCCAGCCTCCCGGTTCATCGCTTGGCGAAGAACCCGAGCCGTTTGATCGCCCACCAGACCAGCGGCCGCCAATCGCGCCATACCTTTTGCACCGCCTCGACCTCGACGCCGGTCAGGATTTCCGGCGCCGGGCGGAACAGAAACGGCAGGCGGCGCGACAGCGTCTCGGTCTGGAGGATATCCCATCGCGACATGCCCCCCAGCACCGGCGAGTGGAGGGCGAAGACGACCCGGCCGACGCCGGCCGCGCGGATGCAGAACGAACACATCGCGCAGGGCTCGACCGTCGAATAGAGCGTGCAGTCGCGCAGCGTTTTCCTTCCGAGCGTCCGGCGCGCGAGCGCGATCGCGACAATCTCGGCGTGCCGCGATTCGTCGCTCTCGCGCACGGAATGGTTGATCCCCTCGGCGATGACGGTCTCGCCGCGCGCAATCAGGCTGCCGAACGGATACTCGCCCTCGGCGGCGGCCTGGCTCGCCAGCTGTGCGCAGCGCGCCATCATGGTCCGATCCGTCGCGCTGATGTTCATGGCTTGGCTCCGTCACGCCGATTTCGCGCAGCGGGGCATGGATCCCGACCTGGAGCGGGGTGGGAAACGAGCGCGTTCAAGGCGGTCCCGTAAATCGAAGGCGGGTTTCGGCGCCGCGGGCGCTTCCGCCGCGCTCCACACCGTGCGCGTCGGCGCCGGCCCGATCGGAGCCGGATCCCGGGCGACGACGGCGCCTTGCCTCAGCCATTCGGTCATCGCCGCCTCCAGCGCAGTCGGCATTCTCGACTTCGGCGAACCGACACGTCAACTCCTGGCGCGACAGCGCCTCAAAACCCGCCGGCGCCAGCGCCATTGGAACCCTGCTCACGACACCCCGCCGCCCGGGCGGCGCGACAAAAAGCCCGCCGAGCGAACCCGGCGGGCGTTGCGCAATCACAACTCTCGAGCCGGCGCCCGCCGCTCGGTCCGTCGGCTCACGCCGCCCGGGCGTGACGGACGGCGAATTCGATCTCGCCGCGCGCGACGGCAATGTCGCCGAGTTCGCGGTCGCTCATCTGCGCCAGCGCACGGGTCGCCGCGCGCCGCAGGCGCCAGGCGTTCAATTTCCCGGCGATCGTCTTGATCGAGACCATCTGCCTATCCTTCCCTCTTAAGCTTCGGACCCCGGCCGCCCCAAGTGGATGACCGCGCCGCCCATCGCGAAGACATGGGCAGGATTCGCGAAATCAGAAGGCGTCGGGACGACGGCCAGATATGCAAATTTCGCAGATCATCCGGGACGGCGGCGGAAGGCGGGTCGCGGCCGCCAAGCCCCCATCAGGTGCCGCAGAACGTCTGCAGCACCCGCTCGTCCGGAGCGGGCGGATCGGCATAGGCGGCGAACCGCTCCTGCTCCCGATAGGGCTGCGCGAGCGCCGCCATCATCTCCAGGAAAGGCGCGAAATCCGCGCGCTGGATCGCGGCGTCGAGCGCCTGCTCGACCCGATGGTTGCGCGGAATATAGGCGGGATTGACGGCGCGCATCGCCGCCGCGCGGCCGGCGGGGTCGCCCGGATCGCGCACGAGCCGGGCGCGCCAGCGCGTCGCCCAGGCGTCGAAGGCGCCGGGATCGGCGAACAGGGCGCGCAGGTCGGCGTCCGCGTCCGGGGCATGGGCGGCTTCGCACAGCCGGCGGAACGTCAGCGTGAAATCGGCCGTGTTCGCCTGCATCGCGCCGAGCAGCGCCAGGACGAGGTCGAAGTCGGCGTCCTCCTCGCCGGCGAGGCCGAGCTTGGCGCGCATGCCGGCGAGCCAATGGGTGCGGAACCGCCCGGAGAACGCGGCGATCGCGCCATTGGCCAGTTCGGCCGCGCGGTCCGGATCGGAATCGAGCAGCGGCAGCAGGGTCTCGGCGAAGCGCGCGAGGTTCCATTGCGCGACGCCCGGCTGGTTGTCGTAGGCGTAGCGGCCGAACTGGTCGATCGCGCTGAACACGGTTTTGGGATCGTAGGCGTCCATGAACGCGCAGGGACCGAAATCGATCGTCTCGCCGGAAAGCGCGGTATTGTCGGTGTTCATCACGCCGTGGATGAAGCCCAGCTGCATCCAGCGCGCGACGAGCCGGGCCTGCCGCTCGGCCGCGCCCTCGAGCAGGGCGAGATAGGGCCTGGCCGCCCGGGCGGCGTCGGGATAGTGGCGATCCACGACATGGTCGGCGAGACGCCGGACGGCCTCGAGGTCGCCGCGCGCGGCGAAATACTGGAACGTGCCGATTCGAAGGTGGCTCGCCGCGACCCGGGTCAGCACGGCGCCCGGCAGAGGAGCGTCCCGGTAGACGGGCTCGCCGGTCGTCACCGCCGCCAGCGCCCGCGTCGTCGGGACCCCCAGTGCGTGCATCGCCTCGCTGACGAGATATTCGCGCAGCACCGGGCCGAGCGCGGCGCGCCCGTCGCCGCCGCGCGAGAACGGCGTCCGCCCGGCGCCCTTCAGCTGGATGTCGCGCCGCCGGCCCGCGCGGTCCAGCACCTCGCCGAGCAGGATCGCCCGGCCGTCGCCGAGCCGGGGCACGAAATTGCCGAACTGATGGCCGGCATAGGCGGTCGCGATCGGTTCGGCGCCCGCCGGCAGCACGTTGCCGGCGAAGATCGCCGCCAGCCGGTCGGGATCGAGGCCGCCGGTTTCGACGCCGAGCTCGGCGGCGAGCGCGGCGTTGAACAGGATCAGCCGGGGCTCGGCCGACGGCGTCGGCGCCACGCGCGCGAAGAACCGCTCCGGCATCCGCGCATAGCTGTTGGAGAACGGCGCGATCGAGTCGGGCGCGCGATCGGCGCCGGCCGCTGCGTCCATCGCGTCAGTTCCGAGCATGAGCTGCGTCTCCCCGTCCCGATCGATCGGTCAATGACGGCGCGGCATGGCCGGGCGTCGATCCCGCCCCGAATCCGGCTCGGGCCCCGGCGGCGCGGAGCTGGGCAAGCGCGGAGGCAGGAATTTGCGCGCCGCCTATCCCAGCGCCACCCGATAGCTCGCCTCCGTCTTCCCCCTGATCTCCGCCTCCGTCGCGCCATCCGCCAGCTCGATCAGCGTCACGCCGCCCTTGCCGTGCCTGTCGATCGTGAACACGCCGAGATCGGTGATGACGAGGTCGACGACATGGGCGCCGGTCAGCGGCAGGGTGCAATGGTGGAGCAGCTTGGGGCCGTCCTTGGCGGAATGCTCCATCACCACCACGACGCGCTTGACGCCGGCGCCTGCATCGCTCCGAGAATCGCCAGGTCGATGTGGCCGCCGCGGATCATCGCGAAGGAATCGGCGCTGGAGAAATAGCTCGTCGTCGGCAGTTCGGTGATCGTCTGCTTGCCGGCGTTGATGATGTCGGCGTCCTCCTCGCCCTCGAATGGGAACGGCCCCATGCCGAGCATGCCGTTCTCGCTCTGCAGCTGCACGGTCATGCCCTCGGGTATGTAGTTGGCGACCAGCGTCGGGATGCCGATGCCGAGATTGACGTAGAATCCGTCGCGCATTTCCCTCGCGGCGCGCGCCGCCATCTGCTCACGGGTCCAGGCCATTGCGGGTTCCTCGAAGGGTTCAGGCGGCGACGCGCTTGCGCGTCGTGCGATGTTCGATCGGCTTGACGTCGACGGGGACGTGGACGATGCGCTGGACGAAGACGCCCGGCGTGATGACGTGATCCGGGTCGATCGACCCGGGCTCGACGAGATGCTCGACCTCGGCGATGGTGAGCTTCGCCGCGGTCGCCATGTTCGGGTTGAAGTTGCGCGCGGTCTTGCGGTAGACGAGATTGCCCTCGGTGTCGGCCTTCCAGGCGTGGACCAGGGCGATGTCGGCGAACAGGCCGCGCTCCATCACATAGTCCTCCCCGTCGAACGTCCGCACTTCCTTGCCCTCGGCGATGATCGTGCCGACGCCGGTCCTGGTGAAGAAGGCGGGGATGCCGGCGCCCCCGGCGCGGATGCGTTCGGCGAGCGTGCCCTGGGGATTGAATTCGAGCTCGAGCTCGCCGGCGAGGTACTGCTTGGCGAACAGCTTGTTCTCGCCGACGTAGGACGAGATCATCTTGCGGATCTGGCGGGTCTCGAGCAGGATGCCGAGGCCGCCGCCGTCGACGCCCGCATTGTTGGAGATGACGGTCAGATCCTTGGCGCCCGATTTGCGGATCGCGGCGATCAGCGTGTCGGCGACGCCGCAGATGCCGAAACCGCCCGACATGATCGTCATGCCGTCCTTGATGACCCCGGCGAGCGCGGCCTCCGCGTCCTTGTAGACTTTGCTCATTTCGTTTCCCCGCAGACGTGAAGCGACCCTATCCGACGGCCAGCCCGAGCAAGGCGCGCGCCTCGGCCGGCGTGGCGGGCCGCGCGCCGCGCCGGGCGCAGAGGCCGGCAGCGACCGCTACAAGCTCCGCATTGCCCGAGGCGAGGCGATCCTTGCCGATCCGGATATTGTCTTCGAGCCCGGTGCGCAAGCCGTCGCCGCCGCGCGCCAGCACCCAATCGATCACCGGGCTCTGCCAGCGCCCGATTCCGGCCGCGGTCCAGGTCGCCTTCGGCAGCACGCGCCGGGTTTCGGCGAGCAGGATGTCGAGCAGCGGCTCCTCGCAGGGCATGGCGTTGGCGACCCCGAGCACGAACTGCACGTGCGGGTTTTCGCGCATCAGGCCGCGCTCGACGAGGCGGCGCGCGCCGTGGATGTGCGACAGGTCGAAAATCTCGATCTCCGGGGCGATCCCGTGGTCGCGCATCTTCGTCGCGAGGTCCTCGACCAGGGCGGGCGCGTTCTCATAGACGATCGAGGGAAAGTTCACCGATCCGGTCGACAGCGAGGCCATGTCGGGGCGCAGACTGAGGGCGTTCCCGCGCGCGGCCTGGTCGCGACCGCGGCCGCCGGTCGAGAACTGGACGATCATCCCGGGGCAATGCCGGCGCACGCCCGCCATGACCTGCGCGAACAGCGCCGGATCGGACGAGGGGCTCTCGTCGGGATTGCGGACGTGGATGTGGACGAGCGAGGCGCCCGCCTCGAAGGCGGCGTGCGTCGATTCGATCTGTTCGACCGGCGTTATCGGAACCGCCGGGTTGTCCTTCTTGCGCGGCACCGAGCCGGTGATCGCGACAGCCAAAACCACCGGCCGCATCTCTGCCCTCTCCGATCCGCGCCGACGCGCCAATCCCGCGCCGGAGCGGACTCCTAGCCCATCGACCGGGCCTTGGGTAGTCGGGCGGTCGCCTCACCTGCGCCGGCTCGTCGATCCCTCGCGCATCCAGACCAGCACGATCGCGCCGAGCAGCGCGGCAAGGCCGAGGAAGCCCGCCGCCAGCGGGGTCGAGGCGACCCCGACGACGACGCTGGCGCCTGTCCGCTTGACGCCGAGATAGTCGGCGCCGCCGTAGCTCGCCGCCGGATGCATCGCAATGACGGCGGGCAGGACCACGCCGTCGCCCGGGCCGTCCTCGATCCGCCGCACCGTACCCCCGGTCGCCTCGACGAGCGGGCGCAGCTTCTCGGTCGTCGAGACGACGTCGCGGAATTCGAGGGGATTGTCGGGCCCGACATTGACCAGCGCCCGATGTTCGCCGTCGCTGATCCGGTAGAGCCCGAGCCGATCGACCTCGATCGTGGCGCGCGACAGGCCCGGCTCCGCGGCGGCGAGCTGCGCCTGGCGCGTCTCGCCGGTCGGCCCGACCACGGTGACCTCGGGGTTGTCGGGTTTGAGGCTCTGGCGCTCGATCGTCAGCGCGTGGCCGTGCGCGGTCGCGCGGAGCGCCTCCTCCTCGAGCTCGGGCTCCTTCATCAGCCAATGGGCGAGCCGGCGCAGCAGGTCGAGATGCGGGCCGCCGCCCTCGTAGCCGCGCGCCCACAGCCACATCTGGTCGCTCAGCAGCAGCGCGACGCGGCCCTTGTCGGCGCGCGACAGCACCAGCAGCGGCCTGTCGCCGGCGCCCGAGAGGATGTTGACGCCGGTGGTGACCTGGGCGCCGATCTCGCGAAACCACTGGCCCCAGGCGGGCGGCGAGGAATCCCCGCCGGCGAGCCCGCGCGTGACCGGATGCCTGGCGCCGTCGGGCGAGATCACCGGGCGGAACGCGTCGGTGTCGACCTCGCCGTCCGGCTTGGCGGGCGCGAGTTCGCCGAGCGGCGAGAAATAGAGGCCCTCCGGCGTCGCATAGTCCGGCCCCTCGGCCATCAGCAGCGCGCCGCCCGCCCTGACATAGGCGACGATGTTGTTGAAATAGACCTTGGGCAGGATGCTCTGGCTCGAATAGCGGTCGAGGATGATGAGATCGAAATCGCGGATTTTGCGGCCGAACAGATCAGCGACCGGGAAGGCGATCAGCGACAGCTCGTTGATCGGCGTGCCGTCGGACGATTTCTCCGGCGGCCGCAGGATCGTGAAATGGACGAGATCGACGTTGGCGTCGGACTTCAGCAGGTTGCGCCACATGCGCTCGCCCTGGTGCGGCTCGCCCGAGACCAGCAGCACGCGCAGCTTGTCGCGCACGCCCTCGACGGTGACGACGGCGCGATTGTTGATGTCGGTGAGCTGACCCGGCAGCGGCGCGACCTCGAGTTCGACGACATTGGGTCCGGCGTGCTCGATCGGGACCTTGGCGACGATCGTGGCCCCGACCGTCGCGCCGAGCGTGGCGATCGTCTCGCCGTCGCGGCGCACCTCGACCGAGACCGGCTCGCCCGACCCGTCGCTGTCGAGGACGCGGGCGGTGATCGTCTGGTCCTTGCCGACGATGCCGAAGCGCGGCGCCTCGACCAGCTCGATGCGTCGGTCGCGCTCGCCTTCGTGGCCGGTGATGAGGGCGTGCAGCGGCGCGTCGAAGCCGAGCGCCCTGGCGTCGCCGGGAATGTCGTGCACGACGCCGTCGGTGACGAGGATCGCCGCACCGATCCGCTCGGGCGGCACGTCGGCGAGGCCCGCCTGCAGCGCCGCGAACAGGCGCGTCCCCCGGTCCTCCGGTTCGTTCCTGCCGGTTTCGATGAAGCGGGTCTCGACATTGTCGAGGGCGCCGAGGCGCTTCTCGAGCGCCGCGCGCGCATGCTGCGTCTGGGCGGCGCGATTGCCGATCGTCTGGCTGCCCGATTCGTCGAGGACGACGGCGACGACGTCCTTCAGCGGGCGGCGATCCTCGCGCGTCAGCGAGGGATCGAGCAGCGCGAGCAGCAGCAGGGCGAAGGCGAGCGCGCGCACGACGGCGCCGCGTCGACGCGCAAACAGCGTCAGACCCGCCAGGATCAGCGCCGCGGCGGCGAGGGCGACGAGGACGGCGTTCGGCAGCAGCGGCGACAAGACGATCGCATAGGCGTTCAATGGGACAGCCTTTCAATGAGATCGCGCGCGTGGACCTGGTCGGCCTTGTAATTGCCGGTCAGCGTATACATGACCAGATTGACGCCGCCGCGCAGGCTGAGCTCGCGCTGGCGCGCGCCGCCGGGGATCAGCGGAAACAGCGGCTCGTCCTCGCTGTCGGCGGCCCAGGCGCCGGCGAGGTCGTTCGAAGTGATCACGATCGGCGAAACGCTGTCGCCCGCGCGCGCCGGCCGGACCGAGGTGTCGCCGGGATCGGGCGGCGGCAGAGCCTCGATCCAGGTCTGGCCGATCGTCGTGCGGCCGACGAAGCCGTCGATGAGATAGAAGCTCTTGGTGACGACGTGGTCGTGCGGCACCGGCTCGAGTTCGGGCACGTCGACGCCGGCGAGCAGCCGCTGCAGCCACAGCCCTTCGGGGGTCTGCGGCCCGCCCGGCCGCGCCGCGAGCGCGTCGCGGGTGTCGAACAGGAACGTGCCGCCGCTCTTCATATAGGCGGCGATCCGGGTCACCGCCGCCGAGGCGGGCTGTGGCTTGCCCGCGACCACAGGCCAGTAGATCAGCGGATAGAAGCTGAGTTCGTCGCGCGCCGGATCGAGGCCGAACGGTTCGCCGGGCGACAGCGAGGTGCGTTGGGCGAGCACGCGCGACAGCGTCACGAGACCCGAGCGGCTCGTCGCATCGACGCCCGCGTCGCCGGTGACGATATAGGCGAGATGGATCGACAGCGCGGCGTCCTTGTCGCGCTGCGACACGATCGGCGCCTCCGCCGCGGCGACGCGCCCGTCAAACGGCGCGGCGACGCCTAATAGCAGCGCGAGCGCCGCGGCGGCGCCGTAGGCGCGCCGGAGCCCGAACGCGCCGCCGAGCCACAGGCCGGCCAGCGTGTCGGCGAGAAAGCCCGCGAAGGCGGCTGCGAGCAGCCACGGCCTGAGGTCGAGCGGCTTGGCGAGGTCGAGCGCTCCTGCGCGGACCGTCAGCGCGCCATAGGCGGCCGGGCTCAGTTCCTGCGCCGGCGACAGGACGTTGACCGCGATCAGCGCCTCGCCGGCGCCGTAGAAGCCGGGCGGATGGGCTTCGTCGGCGATGCCGGAAAAGTCGGCCGCGATCGGCTTGGCGGTCACCGGCGGCGGCCCGAGCGCGCCGAACCCATCGAGCGTGCGCGCCGGCGCATGCGTCGCCGCTTGCGTCGCGCCGTCGGGCTTGGCCGCGTCCTTGTCGGGCGGCGGCGCGCCGGCGAGCGCGACGACCCTGTGCAGCATTTCGACGAACAGGCCCGACAGCGGCAGGTTCGACCAGGTCGTGTCGGCGGTGACGTGGAACAAGACGATGAGGCCCTTGCCGCGCCGGTCCGCGGTGACCAGCGGCGTGCCGTCCGACAGCCGAGCCCAGGTCTTGGCGGCCAGGCCTGGTTCCGGCTCGGCGAGGACCTGCCGCGAGACGGTCACCTCGCCGGGCGTCGCGAGCCCGAAGAACGGGCTGTCGCTCTCGAACGGCGCGAGGCGCTTGGGCGTCTCCCAGGACAGCGCGCCGCCGAGCGTGCGCCCGCCGCGCCGCAGTTCGGTTGGCGTGAGATCGTCGGCGGTCGCCGCCAGCCGGGCGCCGGCGAAGCGGATCAGGACGCCGCCGCCATCGACGAACTGCTCGAGCGCGTCATGCGCGGGGCCGCCAGTCACGCTCATGTCGGCGAGCGCGAGCACAGCGGGCTTTTCGGCAATCAGCGCGACGATCGGATCGGCGGCGCTGTCGCGCGATTCCCTGATGTCGGCGAACGGCGAAAGCGCACGCGAGAGATAGTATGTCGGCGCCAGCAGCGGCTGGGCGATGTCTGCGGTTGCCCCGGTGGCGATCGCGACCCGGCGGCGCTTCCACCGCTCGTCGAGCAAGGCGACGGCGCCCGCCGAGCGCTCGCCGGCGATCGTCACGCTGGCGACGTCGTTGCGCAATTCGATCGGCAGGTCGAATTTGACCGTCGCGGCGCGCTCCGCGCCGAAATCGAAGGCGCTCTCGCCGATCGTCAGTCCCTTGGCGTCGAGCGCGCGCAGCACGCCGGTCCGCGGCGCGGCCGCGTCGGGCCGCAGCACCCGCGCCTGCAGCGCGCCGGCGAGGTTGTCGACGCCGGTCACGCCGAGCGCGCCGCGCCGGTCGGTGACCACGGTGACGTCCTTCGACAGCTTCGCCAGTTCGGCCGCCAGCGCGCCGGCGCCGCCGAGTTCCTCGCCGTCGGCGATCCAGACGATCTCCGCCTGCGGGTTGCTGGCGACGAACCGCTGGATCGGCCCGAATGTCAGGCTCCGGTCGGGCGCGTAGGGCACCGGCGCCAGCGCGCGCAGAGCCTCGGCGGTTCGGGCCGGGTCGATCGGCGCGATCTCGAGGCCGCCCTGCGAGAGCGGCGCGAGGGCGGCGAGCCGTCCCGCGACCGCCGCGGCCGCCAGACGCTCGCGGGCGTAGCCGATGCG
>JBEKEI010000082.1:0-19716 GCA_050013915.1 Roseiarcus sp. | reverse complement strand
GCAAAGCAGTCGCCCATTTTTCCGAGGAAATCGAGAACGCGCTCGTCGCCTGGTTAACGACACGTTGCGGCCACCCGGCGTCCCGAAGCGCCGGGGTTCACCGAAAATTAGGCGGCAGGGTTTATAGAAAGCGTCGCATTCGAGGAAAAGGCCGGCCGGAGCGCGCCGGCGCCGTGCGGAGAGCCGAGACGATGTTGGACCGCATCGACATGACGAGCCGCATTTCGGAACTCGTCCGTCAGGCCGCTCCCGATCAGGCCGGTCTCGCCGCGGCGCGCGCGGAATCCGATCTCTACGATTCCGGGCTCAATTCGATGGCCATGGTCAAGCTCATGCTCTCGGTCGAGGCGGCCTTCGACATCGCCATTCCCGACGCGGATCTCCATCCGGACAATTTCCGCACGATCAGCGCCATCGGGGCGCTCGTGGTCCGGCTGCGGGGAGCGTGAGACATGAACCGAAGCCGCGACGGATCGCCCGAACTCTCGCGTCGCGCCATCATGTCGGGACTCGGGGTCGCGGCGCTGATGGCCGTCGATCTCCTCGCCTCCAACGCCGAAGCAGCCCCTGCGCCGGATCCGCGCCTGGGCGCCTGGAAGCGCGGCGACGGCGAGGCGCGGGTCGTCCTGGCTTTCCGCGAAGGCAAGCTCTGCGCGACCAACACCTGGATTCGTGATCCCGCCTCGGGCGAAAAGGTCGGCGACAGACTGTGGTTCGACGTCAGCCCTTCGGCCCCCAAGGTCTGGTCGGGAACCGCCTACGACCCGCAACGCAACATGACGTTTTCCGTGACGATGACGCTGACGGGCGATCAACTGCTGACTGAGGGCTGGATTCTCGGCGGCCTCATCTCGAAGACGGCGCGCTGGACGCGTGCCTGACGCTCGAAGCGCCGCGCGAGCTCGCCCGGTCTTACGTCGTCGCGAATTCGTCGCGGCCCGCGCGGAGCCGCCGGCGTCACAGCCGCATCGCGCCGCCGCCTATCCTCTCGAACGTCTCGCGATCGAGCGCTACGTAGCTGTCCCGCGTCCGGTCGAAGAGATACAGCGGCTCAGCGATGCGGTCGGGATCGAAGCCCTGTTCGGCCAGGTGACGCTTTCTATGCTTGAACGTCGACGTGAATTCGGGCTCCCGCGTCACCCGCAGGAACAGGGGTCGCGCGTAGGTCGGCAGCGCGCGCACGCCGAGGGCGAGCGCGACGAGGTCGAGTTCGCCCGCGACCGTCAGCAGCGCCATGGCCGCGCGCCCATCGGCGCCTGGGACGGCGACGCCGTAGACGGCGGCATCGACGACGCCGGGGCAACCGCGCAGCGTCGCGGCGATCTCGAGCGTCGCGACGTTCTCGCCTTTCCAGCGGAAGGTGTCGCCGATCCGATCGACGAAATGGTAGAAACCGTCGCCGTCGATGCGCATGAGATCGCCGCTGCGCAGATAGGCGTCGCCCGGCGCGAAGACGCCGCGGAGGATTTTCGGTTCGTCGTCGACGCCGCCGGCATAACCCTCGAAGCGCGCGACGGGATCGGCGCCGATCCGCCCGATCGCTTCGCCGGGTTCGTCGACCGCGCAGGGGATGCAGAAGCCGTCGGCGCCGCGCGCCGGCAGGCCCGCGTCGGAATCGAACCGCACCAGCGCGACCGGTTTGCGCAGGCCGAGAAACTCCGGAATCCTGCCGATCGCGCCGACCCTGCCCTCGACGTTGTAGAGCGAGAAATTGCCTTCGGTGGCGGCGTAGAACTCGAGGACGCGCGGAATCGCGAATCGATGCTGGAACCGGCGCCACACGTCCGCGCCGAGGCCATTGCCGCAGGCGAGCCGCAATCGATGCGCCCGTTCCAGCGGGTGCGGCGGCGCCGCGGCGAGATAGCGGCAGAGTTCGCCGATGTACTGAAACAGCGTGCAATCCCAGCGGACGACGTCGTCCCAGAATCGCTGCGCGGAAAATCGCTCCTCGACCACGACGGAGCCGCCGTTGACCAGCGGCGCGCCAATTGCGACAATCCCGCCGACGCTGTGATACAACGGCAGGCAGTCGTACATCCGGTCGTCGACGCGCATGTCGGCGAGCGCCGCGAACCAGTGGGTCCAGGTCATGATGCGACGATGGCTGACATTGGCCGCCTTGGGCAGACCGGTCGTCCCGGAGGTGTAGATCAGCAGCGCGCGATCGTCCTGGCGGACGGAGACGGGCTCCGCGCCCGCCAGTTCGGCGCCGTCGAACTCCCCGATCGCGAGATCGAGCCGTGCGCCGCCCGACCCCGATTCGCCGTCCAGCCACACTTCGGGCCGCAGCGCCAGATGCGCCGCGGCCTCATCAAAGACGTGCGCGAGTTCGGCGGCGACGATGACGAGGCGCGGCGCGGCTGCCGCGATGCAATGGGCGAGCGCGGCGCCGGTCAGGTTGGTGTTGAGCAGAGCCACGACGCCGCCGACCTGCGTCACCCCGAGCCAGATCGCAAGGTAGTCGGGACGGTTGGGCATCAGCAGCCCGACCGCGGCGCCGGGCCTGACGCCCCGGGCGAGCGCCCAGCGCGCGTAGCGGTTCATGCGCGCGGCGAGCGCGGCGAAGCTCAGCGTCTCGCGATCGCTCGCCAGCGCGGGCCTCGCGCCGAACCGCGCGCCGAGTTCGCTGATCACGACGGGGAAGATTCGCGTCGGATCCTCGGCTGCTCGCGCGGCGGCGGCGGTCGCGCGCATCCAGTCGCGCGCGGGCGTCGCGGCTGGCGACCGGGCGGCTGCGGACGATTCGCCCATGCCGCCTGCTCAGCCCCGGTCGAGCGGCTGGTAGCGTCCGCGCCAATGGACGAGCGCGCCGGCGCCGGCGCCGCGATGCACGGCGGCGACATGGCCGATGACGATCGCGTGGGTATGACGCTCCAGAATCTCCTCGACCGTGCAGTCCATCGCGGCGAGCGCGTCGCGCAGCAGCGGCGCGCCGGTCGCCAACTTGATCCATTCGGCGTCGGCAAAACGCGCGGCGCCCTTTTCGCCGCCGCGACCCGCGAAGCGGTCGGCGAGCGCTTCGTGAGCGCCGGCGACGACGCTGACGCCGAACGCGCGGGTCGCGCTCAGCATCGCCAGAGTGGAGGACGTCCGGGCCATGCAGACGATCAGGGTGGGCGGTTCGAGCGACAGCGAGCAGAACGAGGTCGCGGTGCAGCCGGCCCGGACCGACCCGCTCGCCGTCGTGATCAACGCCACGCCATTGGCGAATTCGCGCATCGCATGCCGGAAGGCCGCGCCATCGGCCGCAGGCGTCGCGCCGCTCATCGTCATCGTCCGCGCATCGAGGATCGGGCTCTCCAGATCTGCCATTCGCCACGGTCCTTCTAGACGCGCCCGCCGGCGGCGGCAATCGGCGCAGCGTCGCGCGCCGCGGCCTTGCGGCGGGCGACCAACCCGAGCCAATTGGCGTAGAGCCCGACCGCCGCCCGCCGCCGGGACGCTTGCGCGCCGGCCGGCGTCGCCGCGGGCATTTCGCGCAGCAGTTCTAGCCGCGGGGCGCGGCGCGCGCGCGCGGCGAATTCGGCGAGGGCGCGTTCGGCCTCGAGCGACAGGCAGTTTGCCGGCGTGGCCGGCGCGATCGGCCGTTCGCCGCGCAGGAACCGGACCATGTCGCGCCGATATTCGCGCGCGAGCGTGTCGGCCTCGTATTCAGGGTGCCCCTGCAGGAAGACAAACAGGCTGCGCGTCTGCTTGACCGCCATGTCGACGCCGATTTCCGCGTCCGCGGTCAGAACCTCGAACCCGTGGCGCACAAGATCGGCCTCGCTCAGCCCGTTGTGGCGGGAATGGGGGACGGTGATCGACCGCCCGAGGCCCGCGACCAGCGGATGGCGCGCGCGCGTCTCGAACGCGAACAGGCCCGAGCATTTGACCGCCAACGGCCGGCGCGCGACGCCGTCCCTGTGCAGCGCGCCGACGTGCGCCGCCAGGCACGAAAGGATCGTCGAGACCGTACCACTGTCGGCCCAGTCGATCACGTCGGTCAGCGCGCGCCAATAGGGCTCCTGATCGAGTTCGGCCGCGACCGGCTCGGCGCCCGTCACGATCAGGGCATCGACGCCCTCGGCGCGGATCCGGTCCGCGTCGCCATAGCGTTGCGCCATCGCGGCGCGCGCCTCGGCGGCGCGCGGAATCTCGCGCAGGGCATAGAGGCGCAGTCTCACGTCGATGGCGCCGGCCGCCTCGGCGAGCAGCTGAGCGAACTGACGCTCCGTGGCGCGGACCGCCGCGTCGGGCATGTTGTTGAGCAGCCCGACGTCGAGCGTCGCCGCGGAGCGCGCCCGTCGCTCGCGCCGGGCGTCGAGGGGAGTGACGGTCGCGCCCGCGCGGCGCTCCGGCGCGGATGGCATCGCGGCTCACTCCGCCGCGAGCGGGCGAGCGCGCACCTGGGTGGCGGCAAGCGCCTGATCGAGATCCTCGATGATGTCGCCGGCATGCTCGATGCCGACGCTGAGGCGAATCGTCTCGGGTCGGACGCCCGCCCGCGATTGCTGCTCCGCGGTCATCTGCCGATGCGTCGTCGAGGCGGGGTGACAGCACAGCGACTTGGCGTCGCCGATGTTGACGAGGCGCTTGACGAGCTTCAGCGCGTCGTAGAACGCCTTGCCGGCCTCCAGGCCGCCCACGACGCCGAAGGTGAACAGCGAGGAGGCGCGGCCGGCGAGATATTTCTGCGCGAGCGCAAAATACGGACTGTCCTCGAAGCCGGCATAGGCGACCCAGGCGACGCGCGGATCGGCGCGGAGGAATTCGGCGACCTTGCGGCCGTTTTCGACATGGCGCTCCATCCGCAGGGCGACCGTCTCGACGCCCTGCAGCAGAAGGAACGCGCTCATCGGCGACAGCACCGCGCCCATCGTTCGCTGATAGACGCCGCGCGCGCGCGCCACATAGGCCTCTGCGCCGAATCGCTCGGCGTAGACGAGGCCATGGTACGATTCGTCGGGCTCGCTGAACATCGGGAAGCGCGTCGCGTGCGCGGCCCAGTCGAACACGCCGGCGTCGACGATCGCGCCGCCCATCGCGACGCCGTGGCCCCCCATGAACTTGGTCAGGGAATGGACGACGATGTCGGCGCCGTGCTCGATCGGCCGCAAGAGGATCGGCGTCGCCACCGTATTGTCGACGATCAGCGGCAGGCCATGGCGATGCGCAACCTCGGCGATCGCCGCGAGGTCGCAGATGTTGCCGGCAGGATTGCCGATGCTCTCGCAGAACAGCGCGCGTGTGTCGTCGTCCACCAGCGCCTCGAGCGCCGCGGCCCGGTCGCTCGGCGCCAGGCGCGCCTCGACGCCGTTGCGGCGCAGGGTGTGGGCGAGCAACGTATGGGTCGTGCCGTAGAGCTGGGGCGTCGTGACGATGTTGCCGCCGCGGTCGGCGAGCGTGAGAAACGCATAAGTCAGCGCCGCCTGACCGGACGCCGTGGCGAGTGCGGCGACGCCGCCTTCGAGTTCGGCGACGCGCCGTTCGAGAACGTCGGTGGTCGGATTGGCGATGCGCGAGTAGCGAAACCCTTCCGCCTCGAGATCGAACAGCGCCGCGCCATGGTCGGCGCTGTCGAATTCGTAGGCGACGGTCTGGTGAATCGGGACGGCGACCGCCCTCGTCGCGGGATCGCACCGGAAGCCGCCATGGATCGAAATCGTTTCCCTGCGCATGGCGGCCCTCTGCGGTTTGCGGGAATGCGCGGGTTCGCGCGCTCATCCCGGCCATCCGCGGCCGACCGAACGTGCGCTTGATCCCGTGCATTTTCAACAATTGGTAGCGATTAATCGACGCCTACAGTTAAGACATGTTGGATTTAACCTCGGGATCCGTTTACGAATATTCATCATGTCGCGGCGAATCGAGGATCGACGCCGCGCCGGCCCTCTGGTCCGGCGCCCGCGGTTCGTCGTAGAGATCACGCCATGAGCGCGCAGAGGATTCGCATCATCGGCATCGATCCCGGGCTGCGCAACGTCGGCTGGGGGCTGATCGAGGCGGCCGGGTCGCGGCTCGCCTATCTCGGCTGCGGGTCGATCCAGACCAGCGCGGCGCTATCGCTCGCCGAGCGGCTCGCCCAGATCCATCGCGGGCTCGCCGCGCTGATCGAGCAATGGCGGCCCGACGAGGCGGCGGTGGAGGAGACTTTCGTCAACCGCGATCCGCAATCGGCGCTGAAGCTCGGCCAGGCGCGCGGCGTCGCGCTCGCCGCGCCCGCGCTCCTCGGCCTCCCCGTCGCCGAATACGCCGCCAATGTCGT
The DNA here is from genome assembly GCA_050013915.1 of Roseiarcus sp. GTDB lineage: Bacteria > Pseudomonadota > Alphaproteobacteria > Rhizobiales > Beijerinckiaceae > Roseiarcus. Next base: position 13,469 of record JBEKEI010000082.1, on the reverse strand, counting down.
CAAGAAGACGATCGTCGGCGCCGGCCACGCCGAGAAGGCGCAGGTCGCGATGATGGTCAAGATGCTGCTGCCCGCCTGCCGGATCGGCTCGCCCGACGCCGCCGACGCGCTCGCGGTCGCGATCACCCACGCCCAGCATCGCGGCGCGCACGCGCGGGGCGCGGCATGATCGGCAAGCTGCGCGGAATCGTCGATTCGGTGAGCGAAGAGGGGCTGATCCTCGACGTCAACGGCGTCGGCTATGTGGTGGCGGCCTCGGCGCGCAGCCTGCGCAACCTGCCCGCCCGCGGCGAGGCCGCGACGCTGCACATCGAGACGCAGGTGCGCGAGGACGCGATCCGCCTGTTCGGCTTTCTCGCCGAGGCCGAGCGCGACTGGTTCCGTCTGCTGCAGAGCGTGCAGGGCGTCGGCGCCAAGGTCGCGCTCGCGATCCTCGGCATTCTCTCGGCGGCCGAGCTGCAACAGGCGATCGGCCTCCAGGACAAGGCGATGGTCGCGCGCGCGCCAGGCGTCGGCCCCAAGCTCGCCGCGCGCATCGTGCTCGAACTGAAGGACAAGGCCCCGGCGCCGGGGATCGCCGAGCTAGGCGGCGCTATCGCGGCCGCCGAACCAGCCTCGAAACTGCCCAAGGGCGCGGAAGACGCCGTGCTCGCGCTGGTCGGCCTCGGCTACGCGCGCCCGCAGGCCGCGCTCGCAGTCGCCCGCGGCGTCGCCGCGCTCGGCGCCGACGCCGCGACCGCCGCGCTGATCCGGCTCGGGCTGAAGGAGCTCGCGCAATGACGGCGCCGTCGCGGCCCGGGGCAATAAACCTGGTCCTATTGTGTTACGTGCTGTGCGGCCCGTTTATTGGAACTCTTCTCTTCGTCTGCTTCGCGGCAGTGCTCGCATGGCTCACGGGCGATCCGACCTCGGGTGCACCGACAAGCTCACCGTTGTTCTGGCTCCTTCCTGGGTTCTCCTTGGCGGTTCCGTTCGGTTTCGTGGTCGGCGCCTTGCCTGCGATCGCCACCGGATTCGTGTCGGTGGGCGTCAATCGAATTTCGCCGCGTTGGGCCCGCAATCCTTTCATCAGCGGCCTTGTCGGCGCGGCGATGAGCATCCCTTTGGAATTGGCGATTTCCGGAGCCTGCAGCCCGGTAGCAGGCGGATCAGCAGACTATTTTCTTTGGCATGGCGTGCCGGCAATCGGCTTCCTAGCTGCATTTTGTTGCAACGGCATCGTTGTCCATTTCGAGCGGCGAGCCGAATGTTCCGGCGGTTTGAACGGCGCCAGCAGGGGATTGGCGTCATGACCACCCCGCCCCGCCGCCTCGTCTCACCCGAAAAGCGTCCCGAGGACGACGTCTCGCTGCGCCCGCAGGTCCTCGCCGATTTCACGGGCCAGGAGGCGGCGCGCAAGAACCTCAAGGTTTTCGTCGAATCGGCCAAGACGCGCGGCGAGGCGCTCGACCACGTGCTGTTCGTCGGGCCGCCCGGCCTCGGCAAGACGACGCTCGCCCAGATCGTCGCGCGCGAACTCGGCGTCAATTTCCGCTCGACCTCCGGCCCGGTCATCGCCAAGGCGGGCGATCTTGCCGCCCAGCTCACCAATCTCGAGCCGCGCGACGTGCTGTTCATCGACGAGATCCATCGGCTCAACCCGGCGATCGAGGAAATCCTCTATCCCGCGATGGAGGACTTCCAGCTCGACCTCATTATTGGCGCGGGGCCGGCAGCGCGCTCGGTCAAGATCGACCTCGCCCCGTTCACCCTGATCGGCGCGACCACCCGCGCGGGCCTGCTGACGACCCCGTTGCGCGACCGGTTCGGCATACCGGTGCGGCTGAACTTCTACACCGTGCCCGAACTCGAGAGCATCGTGGCGCGCGGCGCGCGCGTCATCGGGCTCGATCTGGCCGCCGACGGCGCCAACGAGATCGCGCGGCGCGCGCGCGGCACGCCGCGCATCGCCGGGCGCCTGTTGCGCCGGGTGCGCGATTTCGCCGTCGTCGAGGGCGCCGCACGCGTCACCCGGGGGATCGCCGACGGCGCGCTGCGCCTGCTCGACGTCGACCCGATCGGGCTCGATCAGATGGACCGGCGCTATCTCGAGACGATCGCGGTCAGCTTCGGCGGCGGCCCGGTCGGCGTCGAGACGATCGCGGCCGCACTGTCGGAGCCGCGCGACGCGATCGAGGACATCATCGAGCCCTATCTGATCCAGCAGGGCTTCGTGCAGCGCACGCCGCGCGGGCGCATGCTGACCGGCCATGCCTTTCGCCATCTCGGCCTGAAGGAGCCGCCGCGCGAGCCCGTCCAGGGCGGCCTGTTCGGGGATGACGAAGCCGGATGAGGCCGGTTTCCGCTCACCCCTCGAAGCCGCGCAACCGCAGCGCATTGCCGATCACGCTGACCGAGGAAAGCGCCATCGCGGCGGCGGCGACGATCGGGGAGAGCGTGACGCCGAAGGCGGGATAGAGGACGCCGGCGGCGATCGGCACCCCGGCGAGGTTGTAGACAAAGGCGAAGAACAGGTTCTCGCGGATGTTTGCCATGGTCGCCCGCGAGAGCCTTCGCGCGCGTACGACGCCCATCAGATCGCCCTTCAGCAACGTGACGCCGGCGCTCTCGATCGCCACGTCCGAGCCCGCGCCCATTGCGATCCCGACATCGGCGGCGGCGAGCGCCGGCGCGTCGTTGACGCCGTCCCCCGCCATGGCGACGACCCGGCCCTCGCGCTGCAGCTGGGCGATCGCGGCGCTCTTGCCCTCCGGCGCGAGTCCCGCCCGGATATCGGTCAGGCCGAGTCGAGCGGCCACCGCCTCGGCGGTCGTGCGGTTGTCACCGGTCAGCATCACGACGCGCACGCCCGCCGCGCCGAGCGCGGCCAGCGCGGCGGGCGTGGTGGCCTTGATCGGATCGGCGATCGCGAGAAGGCCGGCCAGACGCCCGCCGACCGCAGCGAAAATCACCGTGGCGCCGTCGCGCCGGAACGCCTGCGCCCTGTCGCCGAGCCGCGCGACGGCCACGCCGGTCGCCTCCATGAGGTCGGCGTCGCCGACCAGCACCGCGCGGTGGTCGACCTCGCCCTGCGCGCCCTTGCCGGTGCGCGCGCGGAAACTCTCGGCCTCGGCGAGCACGAGCCCCCTGCCCTGCGCCGCCTCGACGACGGCGCGCGCCAGCGGGTGTTCGGAGGCGCGCTCGACGCTCGCGGCGAGCCGCAGGAGATCATCCTCGGCGAAGCCTTCCGCGGCGACGACGGCGATGACCGACGGGCGGCCTTCGGTCAATGTGCCGGTCTTGTCGACGACGAGCGTGTCGACCTGCTCGAGCCGTTCGAGCGCCTCAGCGTCGCGGATCAGCACGCCGAGCGCGGCGCCGCGGCCAACGCCGACCATGATCGCCATCGGGGTCGCCAGGCCGAGCGCGCAGGGGCAGGCGATGATCAGCACGGAGACGGCGGCGACGACGCCATAGGCGAAGCGCGGCTCGGGGCCCGATGTCGCCCAGGCGGCGAAGGCGATCAGCGCCGCGGCGATGACCAGCGGCACGAACCAGCCGGCGACGCGGTCGGCGAGCCGCTGGATCGGCGCGCGCGAACGCTGCGCCTGCGAGACAAGTTGGACGATGCGGGCGAGCGTCGTCTCCCGACCGATCCGCTCGGCGCGGATCACCAGCGCGCCGCCGCCGTTCAGCGCGCCGCCGATCACGGAATCGCCCGGCCCCCGGGTCACCGGCATCGACTCGCCGGTCAGCAGGGATTCATCGAGCGCCGAGCGGCCGGACAGCACGGTTCCGTCGACCGGGACCTTGTCGCCGGGCCGCACGCGGAGGGAATCGCCGACCGCGACCGCGTCGAGCGCGACCTCCTCCTCCGCGCCGTCAGCGCGGATGCGGTGCGCCGCCTTCGGCGACAGATCGAGGAGCGCGCGGATCGCGCCCGAGGCGCCGGCGCGCGCGCGCAACTCGAGCACCTGCCCGAGCAGCACGAGCACGACGATCGCCGCCGCCGATTCGAAATAGACCGCGACCCCGCCCTCGGCCGAGCGGAACGCCACCGGAAAAAGGCCAGGCGCCAGCACAGCGGCGGCGCTATAGGCCCAGGCGACGCCCGTTCCCAGCGCGATCAGCGTGAACATGTTGAGATTGCGCGTCGTCAGCGATCGCCAGCCGCGCGCGAAGAACGGCGCTCCAGCCCAGAACACGACCGGCGTGGCGAGCGCGAGGCCGATCCAGAAACGCCGCGTCATGTCGGCGAGCTCCGTGTTCGGCGCGGCTTCCGCCGCGGGGTGCAGCGGTTCGAGCGCCATGCCGCAGATCGGACAGGCGCCAGGGCCGAGCTGGCGCACCTCCGGGTGCATCGGGCAGGTGTAGACCGCGCCGGCCGCAACCGGCGGCGCGACCTGCCGGTTCGGCGCGTCGGCGGCGACGGCGTAGCATCCGGGATCGGCCTCGAACTTCGCCTTGCAGCCGGCGCTGCAGAAATGGAAGGTCTCGCCGCGATTCTCGGCCCGATGCTTCGAGGTCGCCGGATCGACGCGCATGCCGCAAACCGGGTCCCTGACTCTCGCGGGGTCGCCGGGCGCCGGGGCGGAGACGTGATGCGCGTGGTCGTGGGCGTGGTCGGCCATGTCCGCCTCTGGTCGCCTCGATACCCCGCGAGGGTGTGAGACGGAGCTTGTCTCGTATACCCGCGAGGGGTATATGGCAAGCATGCAGCAACCCGCCAAGGCCTCGTGTCTCAAACGGCTCAACCGCATCGAGGGTCAGGTGCGCGGGCTCATGCGCATGGTCGAGGAGGATCGTTATTGCATCGAAGTCATCACCCAGGTGGCGGCGGTGCGCGCGGCGCTCAAGCGCGTCGAGGAGGAAGTCCTGAAGGACCATGTCGCCCATTGCGTCGAGCATGCGATCAGCGCGGGCGACCGCGACGAGCAGCGGCGCAAGATCGGCGAACTGATGCGCACGCTCGGCAAGATGTGAGGGCGGGAACGCCGGGTGGCTGGCGCCGCCGGCGGAAATCGGATTTGATGCGGTTGGAAAACGAGTCGTCGCGGATCGTGCGACGATCGCCAAATCGGGGGGGGGCGCATGAGCGGCAACGTCAAGGGTCCGGCGATTTTTCTCGCGCAATTCGCCGGCGATTCCGCGCCGTTCAATTCGTTCGATTCGATCTGCCGGTGGGCAGCCTCGCTCGGCTACAAGGGCGTGCAGATCCCGACCTGGGACGCGCGGCTGTTCGACCTCGCCAAGGCGGCGGAATCGAAGACCTATTGCGACGAAGTGGCCGGGGTCGCGGCGAGCCACGGCCTCGCGATCACCGAGCTCTCGACTCACCTCCAGGGCCAGCTGGTCGCAGTCAACCCGGCCTTCGACGAGGCGTTCGACGCCTTCGCGCCGCCGGCGGTCCACGGCCGGCCGCGCGAGCGCCAGAAATGGGCGGTCGAGCAGGTGCTGATGGCGGGCAGGGCGTCGCGGCATCTGGGACTTAAGGCGAGCGTCAGCTTCACCGGCGCGCTCGCCTGGCCATTCGTCTACCCCTGGCCGCAGCGCGCGCCGGGCCTGATCGAGACGGCGTTCGACGAGCTCGCCCGGCGCTGGAAGCCGATCCTCAACGCCTATGACGAGGCGGGGGTCGACATCGCCTATGAAATCCACCCCGGCGAAGACGTGTTCGACGGCGCCACATTCGAGCGCTTCCTCGACGCGCTGAAGGGGCACAGGCGCTGCACGATCAACTACGACCCCTCGCATTTCCTGCTGCAGCAACTCGACTATCTCGCCTTCATCGACCTCTACCACGAGCGCATCAGCGCGTTCCATGTCAAGGACGCGGAATTCAATCCGACCGGCCGGCAGGGCGTCTATTCCGGCTACGCCGCCTGGATCGAGCGCGCCGGACGCTTCCGCTCGCTCGGCGACGGCCAGGTCGATTTCGCCGGCATTTTCTCGAAGATGGCCCAATACGGCTATTCATCATGGGCGGTGCTCGAATGGGAATGCTGCCTGAAGCATCCCGAGGACGGCGCGCGCGAAGGCGCCGAATTCATCAGCAGCCATCTGATCCGGGTCACCGAGAAGGCGTTCGACGATTTCGCCGGCGGCGCGGTCGACAAGAAGCAGATCAAGCGCGCGCTCGGGCTGCGCTGAAGTAGCGGGGGGCGACGAGATGGCGATCGAGGGACGAAGCGACGCGGGCAAGGGCGGCCGGATCCGGCTCGGCATGGTTGGGGGCGGGGAGGGCGCGTTCATCGGCGCGGTGCACCGGCTCGCCGCGCGCATGGACGATCATTACGATCTCGTCGCCGGCGCGCTTTCGTCGACCGCCGAGAAGGCGCGCCGGTCGGGCGCGGCGCTCGGCCTGCCGGCCGACCGCGTATACGACGATTACGAGACCATGGCCAAGGCCGAGGCTGGGCGTCCCGACGGGATCGAGGCGGTCGCGATCGTCACCCCCAACCATATGCACGCCGGCCCCGCCTACGCCTTTCTGAAAGCTGGCATTCACGTCATCTGCGACAAGCCGCTGACGACCTCGCTGGCGGAAGCCAAGAAGATCAAGGCCGCCGCCGGCAAGTCCGGCGTGATCTTCGCCGTGACCCACAATTACACCGGCTATCCGCTGGTGCGGCGCGCGCGCGAGATGGTCAAGGCCGGCGACCTCGGCGAGATCAGGCTCGTCCAGGTCGAATATCCCCAGGACTGGCTGACTGGGCCGACCGAGGCGACCGGCAACAAGCAGGCGGAATGGCGCGTTGACCCCGCGCGCTCGGGGGCCGGCGGCGCGATCGGCGACATCGGGACCCACGCCTACAATCTCGCCGATTATGTCGTCGGGATCGACGCGGTCGAACTCAGCGCGGAGCTCACTTCGTTCGGCGCCGGTCGCGCGCTCGACGACAACGTCCAGATCATGCTGCGCTACGCCAATGGCGCCCGTGGCGCGCTGTGGGCGAGCCAGGTCGCGCCCGGCAATGAGAACGGGCTGCGCATCCGCGTCTACGGGACCAAGGGTGGGCTGCACTGGGTGCAGGCCGAGCCCAACCAGATGCTGTGGTCGCTGCTCGGCCAGTCGACGCGCATCGTCACCCGCGGCGGCCCCGATGCGGGCGCGGCGGCGGGGCGCGTGACCCGCGTGCCGCCAGGCCACCCCGAGGGCTATCTCGAAGGCTTCGCCAACATCTACGGCGAGGTCGCGCTCGCGATAAAGGCCGCGCGTTCAGGCAAGAAGCCCCCGAAAGGCGTCCAGTTCCCGACAGTCGACGACGGCGTCAAGGGCCTCGCCTTCATCGAGGCGGCGGTCAAGTCGTCCAGGGCGAACGGCAAATGGACGAAGCTGTAAGCCTTCGCCGCTCCGTCTGGGACGGCGGCGCGAACCGGTGCATCGGCGCCGTTCGATCGATCGACCTCTATCGCCGATCCGCGCGACGCCGTTCACGGCGCCCCGACGGCTTCAGCTCGCGACCAATTGAGGAAATTCCATGAACCCTCGCAACCTGCTCTGCTTCGCCATTCTCTCGGCCGCGGTCGCCGCGGGACCGGCCGTCGCCATCGACGGCGTGAAGGTCGGGGCGCTGCGCTGCGACATCGACGCCGGCCTCGGCCTGATCGTCGCCTCCAGCAAGCCGATGCGCTGCACATTCGTTTCCGCGCGCGGCTATTCGGAAGCCTATACGGGCACGATCCGCAAGTTCGGTCTCGACATCGGCGCGACCGACCGCGGCGTGCTGGCCTGGGAGGTGCTCGCGGCGACTGCCGGCCCGCGGCGAGGCGCGCTGGCGGGCGAATATGCCGGACTCGCCGCGTCGGCGACGCTCGGCGTCGGCGGCGGCGCCAACGCCCTGCTCGGCGGCCCCGGCCGATCGTTCACGCTGCAGCCGCTGTCGCTCGAAACCCAGACGGGCGTCGCGCTCGCGGCGGGCGTGGCGTCGCTGACGTTGCGCGCGGAGAAGTGAGGCGCGGCGCCAAACGGACCGAGTCGGCGGCAGGACGGGCGACCGAGGATAAGCTCGCCCCGCTCCATAAGCAGCTGTCAGGGCGCGGATTTCAGACCTGGCGCCCGGGCCGGAACGATCGGTGACGCTCGAGCAGCCCCCAGGCGTCCTGCGCCTGGCGATAGGTTTCAGTGGCGTTCCACAACGCCTCGCCGCCGTCGACGCCGCCGTGCCATAGCAGATCGAACGTCGCCGCCGTCGCAGCGACAATCGCCTCCTTTATATCCGACGCGGTGCGCGGAGCGCCGGCCACTGCGCCCGAATGGAAGAAACTTTCGCCACAGGCGACAGAGCATGACATGACCGAGAAACCTTTGTGAACCGTCCGAAAGCCCCCCGCGACGCACATATTCGCTGCGCGCCGCTGCGCAAGAGCGCCGGACGTCGTTCACAAATCTATGATCCGTCGGCGCGCGCCGAGCGGCGGCCGGGCGCTCACGCCTGACGCCCCTTGTCTTGGCTGCGGACAGACGGCCCCCGCCTCGCGTGGCGAAAGAGGGGGGAGACGGCGCGCCAGGCGTCATCTCCGCAGCGCCCGGCTTCGACGCCTTCAGCCGCCGCTTCGCGCGACCCTGTTCCGGCAGGGGCGGGCAGAGGCGCCACGCGATCGCTCAAACCGACAGCTTCTTGCGGACGTCGGCCTCGACCATGTCCTTGCGCTCGCCGGCCAGCACCACGGCGCCGCGGTCCATGACGGCGTAGTCGTCGGCGAGGTCGCGCGCCCATTCGAAATATTGCTCGACGATGACGATCGCCATCTCGCCCTTGTTGCGCAGATAGAGGATCGCGCGGCCGATGTCCTTGATGATCGAGGGCTGGATGCCCTCCGTCGGCTCGTCGAGCACGAGCAGTTTGGGCCGGGTCACGAGCGCGCGGCCGATCGCGAGCTGTTGCTGCTGGCCGCCGGAGAGATCGCCGCCGCGCCGGCCCATCATTTCGGCGAGCACGGGGAACAGGGAGAAGATTTCGTCGTCGATGAACCGCGTCGCGCGGCCTTGGGTGGCAAAGCCGGTCATCAGGTTCTCGCGCACCGTCAGCAGCGGGAAAATCTCGCGCCCCTGCGGAACATAGCCGATGCCGCGCCTGGCGCGCTGGTAGGGGGCGAGGCCGCTGATGTTCTCGCCTTGCCACATCACGGCGCCCGAGGCGATCTGCTGCTGGCCGACGATGGCGCGCAGCAGGGAGGATTTGCCGACGCCGTTGCGCCCGAGCACGGCCGTGACGCGGCCGATCTGCGCCTTCAGCGACACCGAGCGCAGCGCCTGCGCGGCGCCGTAGAACAGGTTGATGTTGTCGACGCTCAGCATGCGTTCATCGCCCCAGATAGACTTCGATGACGCGCTCGTCGGCGCTGACCTGGTCGAGCGTGCCTTCGGCGAGCACCGAGCCCTCGTGCAGGACCGTCACCTTGACGCCGAGTTCGCGCACGAAGGCCATGTCGTGTTCTACGACGACGACGGAATGGTCCCTGGCGATCTCGCGCAGGAGTTCGGCGGTCACCGCGGTCTCGGCGTCGGTCATGCCGGCGACCGGCTCGTCGACCAGCAGCAGCTTCGGATCCTGGGCGAGCAGCATGCCGATCTCGAGCCATTGCTTCTGGCCGTGCGAAAGCGCGCCGCCGAGCCGGTTGCGATGATCGCCGAGGCGGGTCGTCTCGAGGATGCGGGCGATCGTCTCGCGCTCCTTGGCGGCCGCGCCGCCGAACAGGGTGGCGTAGACCGTGCGCGGCGCCTTGGTGGCGAGCAGGATGTTGTCGGAGACGGTGTGGTTTTCGAAGACCGTCGGCTTCTGGAATTTCCGGCCGACGCCGAGCTGGGCGATCTCGGTCTCGTCGAGCTGGAGCAGGTTGTGCCGCCCGTCGAAATAGACGTCGCCCTCGTCGGGCCGGGTCTTGCCGGTGATGACGTCCATCATCGTCGTCTTGCCGGCGCCGTTGGGGCCGATGATCGCGCGCATCTCGCCGGGCTCGAGCATCAGCGAAAGGCCGCGCAGCGCCTTGTAGCCGTCGAAGGAAACGGCGACGCCGTCGAGATAGAGCAGCGAGCGCGTCAGAAGCGCATTGTCCGGGACGCTCATTTGGCGTTGCCGCCTTCCTCGGCGATCGTCGCCTGTTCGATGAGCGACGCGGGCGGCGCCTGCGTCGGCTTGCGGCGCAGGCCGCTGAACCAGCCGAGAATGCCCTTGGGCAGGAACAGCGTGACCAGGACGAACAGGGCGCCGAGGCCGAACAGCCAGTATTCCGGAAGAACCCCGGTGAAATAGGTCTTGGCGAAATTGACGACGATCGCGCCGAGCACGGCGCCGACCAATGTCCCACGCCCGCCGACGGCGACCCAGATCACCGCCTCGATCGAATTGCCGGGGTCGAATTCCGAGGGGTTGATGATCCCGACCTGTGGCACATAGAGCGCGCCTGCGATCCCCGCGATGACCGCCGACACGACCCAGACGAACAGCTTGTAGTTCTCGACGCGGTAGCCGAGGAACCGCACCCGGCTCTCGGCGTCGCGCACCGCGATGAGCGCCTTGCCGTATTTGGAGGTCACGATCGCCTTGGCGAGGACGAAGGCGATCACCAGCGCGATCGCCGAAATCGAGAACAGGGCCGCCCGGGTCGCGTCGGCCTGCACGTTGAAGCCGACAATGTCCTTGAAGTCGGTCAGGCCGTTGTTGCCGCCAAAGCCGAAGTCGTTGCGAAAGAAGGCAAGCTTGAGCGCATAGGTCAACGCCTGCGTGATGATCGAAAGGTAGACGCCGGTGACCCGCGACCGGAAGGCGAACCAGCCGAACGCAAACGCGAGCAGGCCGGGAACCAGCATCACCATGACCATCGCATAGGGGAAGTATTTGAAGCCCCACCAGGGGATCGGCAGCTCCTTCCAGTTCAGGAACACCATGAAGTCGGGCAGGATCGGGTTGGCGTAGACGCCGCGGGTTCCGATCTGGCGCATGAGATACATGCCCATGGCGTAGCCGCCGAGCGCGAAGAAGGCGCCATGGCCGAGCGACAGAATGCCGCAATAGCCCCAGACGAGGTCGAGCGCGAGCGCGAGCAGCGCGTAGCAGAGATACTTGCCCATCAGCGCCACCACATAGGGGGGGATGGCGAAAGGGGCGCTGGCGGGAACGGCGAGCGCCAGGATCGGCACCAGGATCGCCACCGCGAGCATGAGGACGACGAAGGACAGGCCGAGCCGGTCGAGCATCGCGAGCAGTCGCCCCGTGATCATGCCTCCACCGCCCGGCCCTTCAGCGCGAACAGACCGCGCGGGCGCTTCTGGATGAACAGGATGATGAAGACCAGCAGCATGATCTTGCCGAGCACCGCGCCGACGAACGGCTCGAGCAGCTTGTTGGCGACGCCGAGCGTAAGCGCGCCGAGCAGGGTGCCCCAGAGATTTCCGACGCCGCCGAGCACCACCACCATGAAGCTGTCGATGATATAGCCCTGGCCGAGATTGGGCGAGACATTGTCGATCTGCGACAGCGCGACGCCGGCGATGCCCGCGATGCCGGAGCCGAGCCCGAAGGCGAGCATGTCGATCCGCCCGGTTGAAATGCCCATCGCCGCCGCCATCCGGCGGTTCTGCGTGACGGCGCGCATGCGCAGGCCGAACGAGGTCGCGCGCAGCACCAGCTGCAGCGCGGCGAACACGACGATCGCCAGCACGATGATCCACAGGCGCCCCGTCGTGATCGAAAGCCCGCCCACCTCGATCGAGCCCGACATGAAGGCCGGCGCGCTGACCTGGCGGTTGTTGGCGCCGAAGATCGTGCGGACGAGTTGCTGCAGGATCAGCGAGACGCCCCAGGTCGCCAGCAGCGTCTCGAGGGGCCGGCCGTAGAGGAAGCGGATGACCAGGCGCTCGATCAGCACGCCCATGCACGCCGACACGAGGAAGGCCAGCGGGATCGCGATGGCGAGCGACCACTGGGCCAGTTCCGGCGGAAGCAGGCTCTGCACGATGAAGGTCGAATAGGCGCCCAGCATCACCATCTCGCCATGCGCCATGTTGATGACGCCCATGACGCCGAAGGTGATCGCCAGGCCGATCGCCGCGAGCAGCAGGACGGAGGACGCGGACAGGCCGTACCAGAGGTTCTGCGCGACGTCCCAGAGGGCGAGGCGCGACTTGATCGAGCTGATCGCCGCGACGGCGGCGACCTTGAGCGGGCCTTCGCCGGCCTTCTGCGCCATTTCATCGAGCAGGCCGAGCGCGTCCTGGTCGGCGCGCTCCTTCAGGAGGCCGACCGCGGCGAGCCGTTCTGGCTCCGGCGAGTCGGCGCTCAGCACGAGGATCGCAGCGCGCGCCTGGCGCAGGGCCTGCGCGGCGCGCGGATCCTTCTCCTTGGCGAGCGCGGCCTCCACGCCGGGCAGATCCCTGGGATCATGCGACTTGAACACTGCGTCGGCGCCGGCGACGCGTTTTGCCGGATCGGGCGAGGCGAGCGTCATCGAGCCCATCGCCGCCTCGATCGCGCTGCGCAGCCCGTTGTTGACGCGGACCTTCTTCAGCGCGGCGGCGTCGACGTTCGCCGCCTTCGCCCCCGTTTTGGCGTTGAAGATTTCGCCGGCGGCGTTCTTGAAGACGACCGTGTTCGACGCCTTGTCGACGAACAGCCGGTTGTCGGCGAGCGCCTCGAGGATTTGCGCGCCGGTCGGCGCGCCGCTGATCGCCAGCTGGCCGATCGCCTTTTCCGTTTGCGGGAACTTGTCGTCGAGGAACAGCGCCAGCGTGTCGTCGAGCGGATCGGCCCGCGCCGGCGAGATCGCGGCGCCGAGGCAGCACAGGAGGCAGAGTGCGGCGAACAGGCGAGCCATCGTCATGCAGTGTTTTCTCTGGTTGGCGCCGATCAGGACCTCCGACCGGAACCCGGACGAAACCAGACCGTTCAGGCCGTCCGGCGAAGCGCGCCGGCTTCGAGGCCCCGCGGCCTGGCGCCGCCAGCTTCCGATCCCGATCCCGCCGGTCGCCCCGCCGCAAGGCGGCGGCGGCGAGTCCGCGGCTGGTCGCCTTCCCCCGCGTCGCGGGGGAAGGCCCCGTTCGTTCAGGCGACGGTCAGCCGCCGCACTTGCCGGTCTTCACGTTGAAGTTGCCGCACGACATCGGCTTGCGCCAGTCCGCGATGAGATCGCGCGACCCCTCGAGGTAGGGCGACCATTCCTGCGCGACCACCGTGGCCGGCGTCTGCCAGACGGTGTTGAGCTGGCCGTCGGCCTGGATCTCGCCGATGTAGACGGGCTTGGTGATATGGTGGTTCGGCATCATCGTCGACAGGCCGCCGGTCAGGTTCGGCACCGCGACCCCGATCATCGCGTCGATCACCTTGTCCGGATCGAACGTGCCGGCCTTTTCGACCGCCTTGACCCACATGGCGAAGCCGATCACATGGGCTTCCATCGGGTCGTTGGTGGTGCGCGTCGCCTTCTTGGTGAACGCGTGCCACTCGTCGATGAACGCCTTGTTCGCGGGCGTGTCGATCGATTCGAAGTAG
>JBEKEI010000081.1:0-19851 GCA_050013915.1 Roseiarcus sp. | reverse complement strand
GCAACGCCCGATCCTCCCTGTGCTCGACCCGGCCGGAGCGGCGAGAGGCGCTTGCGGCGCCCGGCGGCCCACGTTATCGATGGTGCGGCTCGACGGCGCGGTATGGCCGCACTTGCAGGATTACCGGTCAATTGGCCGGACGATAACGAAAAGGCGGGCGGTCCGCAATGGCGTCGGGCGGCGGGACGGCCGATGGCGCCGCGCCGGCGACGGCTGGCCGAGAGGACGCGCAAGAATGATCGACGCGAGGGTTGCCTCGTCGGAGCCGATCCCGCCCGCCGAGGCGGCCGCCGGCTATCCCGAGCCGCGCGAAGGGGAATGGGCGGCGCCCGACTTCCGGTTCCACACCGGGGCGGCGCTCGACCGAGTGCGCATCCATTACCGCACCGTGGGCGAACCGTCCGGCGAACCCGTCGTCATCCTGCATGGCACGGCGGGTTCCGGCGCCAGCTTTCTGACCCCCGGCTTCGCCGGCGAACTGTTCGGCGCCGGGCAGCCGCTCGACGCGCGCCGGCATTTCATCGTTCTGCCCGACGCCCTCGGGGCGGGAAATTCCGCCAGGCCTTCGGACGGCCTGCGCGCGCGATTCCCGGGCTACAACTACGACGACATGGTCGCGGCGCAATACCGGCTCGTCACCGAAGGACTTGGCCTTCGCCATTTGCGCCTGGTGATCGGCAATTCCATGGGCGGCATGCAGACCTGGATCTGGGGCGAGACCCACCCCGATTTCATGGACGGGCTCGTGCCGATGGCCTCGCTTCCCACGGCGATGTCCGGCCGCAACTGGATGATGCGACGCATGCTGATCGATGCGATCCGCAGGGATCCCGACTGGAACGGCGGCGACTATCTCGTCCAGCCGCGCGCGCTCGCCGCGGCCAACGCCTTCTTCGGCATCGCCACCAACGGCGGAACGCTCGCGCTCCAGAAGGCCGCGCCCTCGCGCGAGGCGGCCGATCGGCTGGTCGACGAGCGCCTCGCCGCGCCGTTCGCCGCCGACGCCAACGACTTCCTGTTCCAGTGGGAGGCGTCGCGCGACTATGATCCCTCGCCGAACCTGAATCGCGTTCGGGCGCCTGTGCTCGTCGTCAATTCCGCCGACGACGAGCGCTACCCGCCGGAGACGGGACTCCTCGAGCGCTCGCTCGCGAATGTGAGGAATGCGCGCCTGCATCTGATCCCGGCGAGCGAACAGACGGCCGGCCACGGCACGGTTGCGATGGCGAAGTTCTGGAAGCGCGAGCTGCAGGAATTCCTGAACGACCTGCCGCGACGCCCGCGCTGAAGGCGCCCGAAGCCGGCGGCGTCGTAGCAGCGGCGGCGCGCAGCCTGTGCGTTCGGCGACGTCCCGAACGGCGGCGATTGCCGGCCGCCCCGACGGCTGACGGCCGGCGTCCGATCCCGCCGGCTTGCTCGCGATCGTCAAAGTTGTATGATGACGCGAGAAGCGGGGCGCGACGCACGAGGAGGAATCGAGGCATGCAGACGAGGCGAAAATTCCTCCTCGGGGCGCTGGCGCCGGCGTTGCTCGCGACCGCGGCGCGGGCGAGCGTGCGCTGCGTCCCCGACGCCAAGCATGGCGGGGAACTGTGCAAGACCTCGATCGACTTCAAGGACGCCTATCAGGAGACCTACCACGCGCGCCATGAGCCGGCGGCGGTGTGGATCGCCTGCGTCGCCGTGGTCTTTGCGACCTACGGACACGTCGTCCAGCAGACCCGCATCGCCGAGGAAGCCTATGGCGACGTCAGCAAAGTCGCGCTGGGGTCGAGTTCCGCCGCCATAGCGCCGCTGGCGCGGACCTGGAAGGACGACGACGGCGTCGCGTTCCGCGCTTCGGGAGAGCCGCTGTTCGACTCCGGCGCGCCGGGGGCGAAATTCGACGAGGAAGCGCTGGTCCGGGCGGTCTCCGACGGCGACCCGGTCATTCTCGTCGGCGGCGGACACCCCGTGGTGCTGACCGCGCTGGCCTATGCGCAAAGGAACGGAGCCCAGCCGCTCGTCGCAGGGTTCGTGTTCGACCCGATGCCGATGATCGGGCCGCGGGCGCTCGACATCGACGAGGTCGTTCCCGAGAGCGCGGGGGGCGATCTTCGATACGCGATACGCATGAAGCTGGTGAAGGCGTAGGGCCGTCCGTCGCGCGCGCGACCGGGCCTGCTCTAGCGCTGGCTCGCCGCCAGCTCGGCCAGCCAGGCGAGGACGGCGTCCTTGGCCTTTTCAGGCGTATTCTGATGCCGGCTCGGCGTCGAGAGATAGCGATTGAGCGGATTGACGGGGGCGTTCGCGAAGCCATAGTCGGGGCCTCCGCGCTGCGTCGGATCCTCGGCCCCGGCGACCCAGAGCAGCGGCGCGGTGAGACGACGCGCGTCGCCCGCAATGTCGGCCGGCGAAGCCGGACCGAAAAAGCTCAGATAGATCGCCGGCGTCGTGGCGATTTCGGTCGTGTAGGCGCCCGACGGGCCGAAGGCGATATCGGCGAATGTCGCCTGCTCCTCGCCCTTGCCGTCCTCGGATAGCCGGCGCGCCCGGGCGACGCTGTCGGCGACTTCGGCGTTCTCGGCCGTCGACCGCCCGTCATGGGCGGGCGCGAGGGCGAGGATCCCCAGCAGCCCGGAATGGCGGGCGCCGTAGGCGATCGCGGCGGCGCCGCCGAGGCTGAATCCGCCGACCACGATCGAAGTCGCGCCCAGATTCCGCAGCTTGACGATCGCCTCGTCGATTGCGGCGAGGCACGCTTCGAACGGCGCCTCGTAGCTGCGCCGGGCGGACCAGCACATGTCGGGCCGGCCGACGAGATAGCCGTCCTTCTCCAGCGACTGCGCGAGGCCCTCGATGACCCGGCCGGGCGCGCCCTGCTCGCCGTGCATCAGCACGACGCCGATCCGCTCCGCGGCGCGGACCGGCGGCGCGCCGGCGGTCGCGAGACAGGCGGCCGGCAGCAGCAACAACAACGCGGCGAGGCGCCGGAGCGGGCGTTCGGAACCAGGCATGGCCATCTCCCGGACTGCGGGCCTGCGGCGGCGGCGATCGCTACTCCTTCACCGCCCCGGTCAGGCTCGCGACATAATACTCCACGAAGAAGGAGTAGAGAATGACCACCGGCAGGGAGCCGAACAGCGCCGCCGCCATCAACGACCCCCAGTGGTAGACGTCGCCCTCGACGAGTTCGGTGATCGCGCCGACCGGCACGGTCTTGTTCTCCGAGGAGGAAATGAAGGTGAGCGCGTAGATGAATTCGTTCCACGACAGGGTGAAGGCGAAAATGCCCGCCGAAATGAGGCCGGGCACGGCCAGAGGCAGCGTTATCCGCCAGAGAACCTGGAGCCGCGAGGCGCCGTCGATCAACGCGCATTCCTCGAGTTCGAACGGAATGGTGCGAAAGTAGCCCATCAGCAGCCAGGTGCAGAACGGCACGAGGAAGGTCGGATAGGTCAGCACCAGCGCCCAGTCGCTGTCGTAGAGCCCGAGCTCGAAGATGGTGGCGGCGAGCGGGACGAACAGGATGCTGGGCGGCACCAGATAGGCCAGAAAGATCGCCAGGCCCACATAACGGGCGCCGGCGAACCTCAGCCGTTCGATCGCATAGGCCGCGCAGACGCTGGAGAACAGCGAAAGGGCGGTCGATGCGACGGCGACCAGCGTGGTGTTCAACAGCCATTGCGGATAGCTGGTGTCGAACAGCAGCTTGCGGATGTGCATCAGGGTCGGATGAACGATCCAGAACGGATTGAAATGCGCGTAGTCGTAGAGTTCCTCGTCCGGCTTGAAGGTCGTCGTCGTCATCCAGTAGAACGGAAACAGCAGCACGAAGACGAAGACGGCGAGCGGCAGGTAGAGCGTGACGACCCGGCGCGGCAGCCGCTCGAGGTAATCCGTGCCTTCGCGCCCGCCTCGCTGCGCCATGACGCTAGGCCCGCGCGCCCTGCCCCCAGCGTCGACGCTGCAGGCCGAAATAGCTGAACAATATGGCCCCGAGCAGGAACGGCACCATCGCGTCGGCGATCGCCGCGCCCTCCCCCAGGTGTCCGCCGGTGATCGCGCGTTCGAACGACAGCGTCGCCATCAGATGGGTCGCGTTGATCGGGCCGCCCCGCGTCAGGGCGTAGATGAGCTGGAAGTCGGTGAAGGTCAGCAGCACCGAAAAGGTCATCACCACGGCGATGATCGGCGACAGCAGCGGCAGGGTGACGAGCCGGAAGCGCTGCCACGAACTCGCGCCGTCGAGCATCGCCGCCTCGTGGAGCGAGGGCGAGATCGTCTGCAGTCCGGCGAGCAGGGTGATGGTGACGAAGGGAATGCCGCGCCAGACATTCGCGGCGATCACCGCCCAGCGCGCGTGCCACGGCGAACCGAGGAAGTCGACATAGCGGTCGATGACGCCGAACTCGACCAGCGCCCAGGACACGATCGAGAATTGCGGATCGTAAATCCACCAGAAGGCGATCGCCGAAAGCACGGTCGGGACGACGAACGGCAGCAGAACCACCGCCCTCAGGAAGGATTTGAACGGCAGCCGGCGGTTCAGCAGCAGCGCCAGATACAGGCCGAGCCAGAATTTCAGGACGCTGGCGACGACGGTGTAGAAAATCGTGTTGAACACGGAGAGCCAGAACACGGAATCATGGGCGAGCGAGACATAATTGGCGAGCCCGACGAAACGGCCGGGCTCGCCGATCGGCGTATCGGTGAAGCCGAGCCAGAATCCGAGGCCGAGAGGATAGGCGAGAAACAGCAGCAGGATCGCCGCGGCCGGCGCCATCAGCAGGCAGCTGAGAATATTGCGGTCGTCGATGAACCGCGCGCCGGCCGTCCGCCAGGCCGCCGCCGTCGCCCCGGCCCGTCGCGCTTCAGCCCCCATCGGACCTCTCGTGGCGCGGATGCTGCGCCCGGCTTCCGGTCGCTCCATCAGGACTTGTAGTAGCGCTTGGCGCGCTCCGCGGCGCGCTGCGCCGCGGCCTTCGGCGTCTGCGCCCCCGTGCAGGCTTCGGCGAACATGTCGACGCAAACGAAGTCGCCCATCACGGCGGCGGAGGCGTAACCGAGCGTTCCCGAATAGCCGACGTCGAGCGTATATTTCAGGACGTCGCGGAACGGCGTCGTCTTGGGGTCGGCGGTCCACACGGGGTTGTCGTTCCATGCCGGCAGCGGCGGCGCCATATAGCCGTTGGACGCCGTCTCCCAGGCGTCGACCTGCGGCTTCTCCCACATGAAGCGGAGATATTCCCGGACGGCGTTCGGATATTTGGTGTAGGCGTAGGCGTAGGTGTTGAGGATGTTCTGCTCCTCGGTCGGCCGGCCGGCGGCGCCGATCGGCATGTTGGCGTGGTCCATGTCGGCGGCGATCGCGTTCAGCGCGGGTTCGGGCGAGTTCTTGGCCACGGTATAGATCGATATGCCGTTGAAGGTCAGGCTGATCTGGTCGGCGAGGAAGGCTTTGTTGTTGCTCGCGTCGTTCCACGACAGCACGCCGTCGATATAGGTCGGGTAGAGCTGCTTGGCGTATTCGAGGGCGGCGATCGTCTCCGGGGAATCGATGACGACATTGTTGTTGTCGTCGACCATTTTGCCGCCATGGGCCCACAGGCACCAATACACCCAGCCGTTCGCGTCGCCGGTCGCGTGACCGAGCGCGAACCCCGGCGGCTTGCCGACCTTGTTCAGGCCCTGGCACAGCTTCAGGTAGCCGGCGAGGTCCCGGGGGAACTCGTCAAAGCCGGCGGCGCGCATGGCGCTGATCCGGTAGTTGAGCGTGCCGCCGGTCGCCCCTTGCGGCAGCGCGATCCATTTGGCGCCGAGCATGCCGTAGGTTCGCGCGATCGGGTACCACCCGCCATATTTCGCGCCGAGATATTCCGCGAGGTCGGTCAGGTCGAGGAGCTTGGCCGGGAATTTGAAGGGGTCGTCGTTGGTGCCCATGATGATGTCGGGGCCGGCGCCGACGTTGGCGGCGACGGCGGCCTTGGGCCGGATGTCGTCCCAGTTCTCGGCGTCGACGCGCACCTTGACGCCGGTCTGTTCGCTGAATTTGCGCGTGTTGGCGACGAAGCTGTCGAATTCCGCCTGGATGAACTGCTTCCAGCGCAGCACCCGGATCGACGCGCCCGGCTCCGGCGGGGCGCCGTTCCAGGTCGGCTCCGCGACCGCCGTGCGGCCAAGCAGCAGCCCCGCGCCCGCAGCCGCGCCGGACGCCATCAATCTCCGCCTCGTGATCTCGCCCATCCGTTCCTCCCTCGATGGCGCCGCCGGCGTCGCGCGCCGCGGTCTCTTGTTCATCTGACGTCGCTTCGCCCGGCTTCCCGGGGGAGTCGAAGCCGCCCGCCGCCGCGGATCGCGGGACCGTAACGGTCGGCAGACCGGCGCCGGCGAGCGCCTTCAGTCGTTACGGTCGTGCGGCTGTCCGTTTCGGCGGGGTCTCACCCGGCCTCGCGCGCACCGTTGCGACGGATGCCGGCGCGAGCGCAGCCGCCGGGAGGAGCGGCGAAGCCAGATCGCAGCCGATGCGCGGCTCCCCGCCGCCGCGAAGACCATCACGTCCTCCCCCGATCGGATCGCAGACGGCGCCCGGACGAACGCGAGGGCAGGCATATCATCCGCCTCCGCGGCCGACAAGGAATTTGTATGATGACCCGATGTCGTGATAGCGTCGTGACGGGTCGCCGTCGGCAGGTCCCGCACCGGCGGCGCCGGCGAGCGCGGCCGTGGCGCCTGGGTTCCGGCGTCGGCGTGTATCGCCGAGCCGGCGCGAGTTTCCGGCGTCCGGCCAAATGGCGCCCAGACTCGGCGATTGATGCTTGAATCGGAGCTTTCAATTGCATTAGGGATCGACGGTCGACTCGGACTGACGGCTGGCCATCGTGAAGAAAATCAGGAAACTCGCGCTCTCGCTCGGTCCGGGGCTCAACCGGACGCAGGAACTGGCCCAGTTGCTCGCCGCCGAGATCCGGAGCGGTCGCCTTCCCCCGGGGTCGCGGCTCCCGACCGAGCAGGAACTGTCGCTGGCGACCGGCGTCAGCCGGACCGTCGTGCGCGAAGCCGTCGCCGCATTGCGGGCGGACGGACTCGTCACGACCCGCCAGGGGCTCGGCGCATTTGTCTCGAACGACGTGCAGCGCTGGCCCTTCCGCATCGACGCGAGCGATCTGAAGTCGGTCGCAGACGTTCTGCATGTCATCGAACTCCGCCTCAGTCTGGAGGTCGAAGCCTCGGGCCTCGCCGCCGAGCGGCGCACCAGCGAGGATTTGGCGCGGATCGCGAAGGCGCTGGCGGCGATCGATTCGGAAATCGAGCGCGGCGGCAACGCGGTCGAAGCCGACTTTCAGTTTCACCTCGCGATCTTCAATTCGGCGGGGAACCGCCATTTTCCGGAACTGCTGCAATTCCTGGGTCATTTCATCATTCCGCGCCAGCTGATTCACGTGGGACAGGAGAGCGACGATCAGCGCGAGCGATATTTGCGCCGCATCCAGTCGGAGCACGTCGCGATCTACGAAGCCATTCGCGACCGCGATGCCGCTGCGGCCCGAAAGGCGGCTCGGCGGCATCTATCGAACGCGCTGCGACGCTACCAGACGGCGGCGGAGAGCATCGCCCGCGTCGCCGGGACCGAAGCATCCGCCGATGGTTCCGATCGCCGCCTCGCATCGTCGCGGTGAAACGGCCGCCCGCGCGCCGCGCCGCAGGAGCCCTTGCCGCGCGGTGGCGCACACACCCTCGTCGACATTCGCGTGCGCTGCATAAGCGCCGTCTTGCCACTTGTCAGGTGATCGGAGTAGCATCCGGCGCCGTCCTCTGATTTCGCGGCCCGTCAGAGGCGTGTCAGGGAGCGTTTCGCCATGAGCGGTCGCGGCACGAACCGTCGGCGCCTGCTGGTCGGCCTCGCCCTGGCGCCGGCGGTCATTCGCGCGGCGCGCGCCGCGCCGATGACGCTGCGCCTGTCGTCGTCCCTGCCCAACGACCCGAAATTCGCCAACGGTCGCGTCTATTATGACAATCTCGTCGGGCAATTGGCCGCGCGCGGACTCGCCGGCCAGGTCGATGTCCAGTTCTTTCCGAGCAACCAGCTCGGCCAGGAGATCGACGTCGTCAATTCCGTCAGCCTCGGGGTCATCGACCTGATGGTCACGGGGACCTCGATCTGGGCCAATGTCGTGCCGTTGATCGGCCTGCTCGATCTCGGTTATCTCTTCGAGAGCTTTCCCCAGCAGACCCGAGCGCTGGACGCCGGCGCCGCACGCCCGCTGGAGGCCGCGCTTCGGGGCGGCGCCAATGTCGAGATCATCGGCTGGGCCTATAATTTCGGCGCGCGCAGCGTCCTGTGCAAGTCGCCCGTCAACGCGCCCGCCGACCTCGCGGGAAAGCGGATCCGGACTCTGCCCAACAAGATCATCACCGAATGCCTGCGCCTGATGGGCGCGGCCGCGACGCCGCTCGCCTTCGGTGAGATCTATACCGCGCTTCAAGCGGGCGTTCTCGACGGGCTCGAACACGACCCGCCGACCATCCTCGCGAGCAAGTTCTACGAGACCGCCAAATTCTACGCGCTGACGCGACACAACCTGTCCGCGCTCGGCGTGTTCTGCAGCGGCGCGACGCTGAGCCGAATGGCCGCGCCGCTCCGCGAGCAATTCACCGCCGCCGCCGCGATGGCGGCGGCGGACACCCGGGCCCACGCTCTCGAAGCCGAGAAGGAGGCGCTGGAATCCCTCGCGCAGAAGGGGGTGTCGATCATCGCTTGCGATCGCGAGCCGTTCCGCGAGCGCGCGCTGCCTCAGACCGACGCCTTCATCAAGGCGCACCCGGAAGCGGGGCCGATCATCGAGCTCGTTCGCAGCATCAAGGCCTGACGATTGAAGGCGCCGCGGACATCGGCCCCGAGCGGAACGCGCGCTCCGAACCCGGCCGCGACGGACGAAGCGGACCCGGCGCGCCTGCGCGGCGATCCGGCGCGCTCGATCGAGGACGACGCCGCGACGCCTGCCCGCGTGATCGAATCCCCGGCGGGCCGCCCCGCAGCGGCGGCGCTGCGCCGCCTCGGCGCCGACCCCATGGCGCCGCTGCTGACCCTCGTCGACTTGGTCGCAGCCGTCCTGCTCGCGGCGGATCTGATCGTCGTGCTGCTTTCGGTGTTCTACCGCTACGGGCTCGCGGCGCCGCTCGAGTGGTCCGACGACGTCGCGCGCGGCCTGATGGTCGCGCTGAGCTTCTTCGGCGCCGCGGGCGCCCTGGCGCGCAACGACAACATCGGCGTCGCCTTCTTCGTGGAGCGGCTCGGCCCGCCAATGCGCCGGCGCGTCGATGCGATCGCGGCGCTGATCGTGTTCGCCGCCGCCGTCTCGACGGCGTGGTACGCGATCGCGCTCGGGCGCTTCACGACCGGGCAGACGACGGGCTCGGGCCTGCCGCTCGAGCTGAGCTTCTATCCGATGGGCGCCGGCGCAATCTGCATGGCGGCGTTCGCCTTTGCGCGATTCATGCGCCGGCCCGCGCGCGAGGTCGCGGCGGCCGGGGGAATCGCGCTGGCCTCGGTCGGCGCGGCCTGCGCCTGGAGCGCGCTGGCCCCCTCGGGAGCCTCGCGCGCCGAAGTCCCGATGGCGGCCGCTTTCGTCGTCTGCATCGTCGGCGGCGTCCCGATCGGCTTCGCGCTGGCGTTCTCCTCGCTGGTGTTCATCTGGCTCGGGGGCGTCGTGCCGGGCCTCATCTTCGCCCAACAGATGGCGCGCGGCATCGATAATTTCGTACTGCTCGCGATCCCGTTCTTCATCCTGGTGGGCTATCTCATGGAGGCGAACGGCATGTCCGCCCGCCTCATCGCGCTGCTCGAGCGCCTCGTCGGGCGGGTTCGCGGCGGACTGAACGTGGTCATGGTGCTTTCGATGGTCATCTTCTCCGGCATTTCCGGCTCGAAAATGGCCGACGTCGCCGCGGTCGGGTCGGTGCTGATCCCGGCGGCCCGGCGTGCGGGGCAAAATCCGGGCGACGCGGTCGCGTTGCTGGCGGCCTCGGCGGTGATGGCGGAGACGATCCCGCCTTGCATCAACCTCATCATCCTCGGCTATGTCGCCAATCTCTCGATCGGCGGCCTGTTCATGGCGGGTCTGGGGCCGGCCGCGCTGATGGCGCTCGCGCTCATCGTCGCGGCCGTCCTGTTCGGCGGCCAGGCGCGGCTGTCCGGAGCGGCGGGGACGGTCGAGGTTCCGCTCGCCAGACTCTGGGGCGGCGCGGCGATCACGCTGGGGCTGCTCCTCATCATTTTCGGCGGCTTCAAATCAGGGATCGCGACAGCGACCGAGATTTCCGCCTTCGCCGCCTTCTACGCGCTGGCGGTCGGCGGACTCGCGTTCCGCGAACTCGGACCGCGCGCCGCGGCGCGCAGTTTCGTCAACGCGGCGACGCGCGCCGGGCTGGTCCTGTTCATCGTCGCCGCCGCGCAGTCGCTCTCGTTCGTCCTGACGCTGCAGCAAATCCCTCAGGCGCTCGCGGAGTTCATGATCGCCGTCTCGCACGGCGGCGGCGTGGGGCTGTTCCTGCTGCTGTCGATACTCATTCTCGTCGTGATGGGTTCGGTGCTCGAGGGCGCCGCCGCGCTGATCATTTTCGCCCCCCTGCTCACGCCGGTGGCCGCCGAAATCGGCGTGAGCGGCTTGCATTACGGCGTGGTGCTCGTCATCGCCATGGGCATCGGCCTGTTTGCGCCTCCGCTCGGGCTCGGCCTCTATGGCGCCTGCTTGATCGGCCGAGTTCCGATCGAAATCACGGTCAAGCCGATGCTCGCCTATCTCGGCCTGCTGTTGTTGTGTCTGCTCGTCATCGCCTTCGTCCCCGGCTTGACGCTGGGACTGCCGCGCCTGCTCGGCTATGAGTGAGCGGGCGCAAGAACGTCCCAAGGGCTCAGCGGCCGGGTCCTCGGCCCGCCAGCCTGCGCACGATGTCGAGCGCGCGGCCCAGCAGGGCCGCCGAAGCCTCGGAGGTGCGAAATCCCGAATGCGCGCTGAGCGTGACGCCGTCATGCCTCGCGAGCGGGTGGTCGGCGCGCAGCGGTTCGAGCGCGAACACGTCGAGCCCGGCGCGGGCGATGTCGCCCCGGTCCAGGGCCGCGACCAGCGCCGCCTCGTCGATCAGGCCGCCGCGCGCGGTGTTGACGAGGATGGCGCCGCGCTTCATCGAGGCCAGCCGGCCAGCGTCGAGAAATCCCCGGGTCGCTTCGGTGAGGGCCAGATGGAGCGATACGACGTCGGCCGCGGCCAGCAGCGGCTCGATCGCGGTCGGCGTCGCGACATCGGGCCGCGGCGTCCGGTTCCAGGCGAGAACCTGCATGCCGACGCCGCGCGCGATGCGCGCGACCTCCGTGCCGATGCCGCCCAGGCCGATGATTCCCAGACGTTTGCCCGTCAGCTGGACTCCCGCGCGCGGGCGCCATTCGCCGGCGCGAATGTCGCGGTCCATGCGGGCGAGATCGCGCGCGCACGCGAACATCAGCGCGATCGCATGTTCCGCCACCGCGGTGTCGCCATAGCCCTTGATCGCGTGCACCGTGACGCCGTTCCGGCGCAATGCCTCGACGTCCATGTAGCTTTGCGGGCCGGTGCCGAGGAACACGATTTCGCGCAGCGCCGCGCAGCGCGCCACGACATCGGTCGGCATGTAGGAATGGTCGACGATGCAGATCGCGCAACCTTCCAGCAGACGCGGCAGATCCTCAGGCGCGAACGGCGCCTGGTTGACCGCGATCGGCGGGTCGCCGGGCCGCGCCTCGGCGTCGAACACCGGCCGCAGCTGGTCGTTGCAATCGATGAAGACGATCCGGCTCTCGCGCAATCGAGTCCCCCCGGAGCTAGCGCGTCAATTGCGTCAGGCCGGTCGGCGGCCCGTCGATCGCCGTCCAACCGCCATCGACGAACAGCGTGCTGCCGCTGACGTAACTCGACGCGTCCGAGGCGAGGAAGGCGACTGCGGCCGCGACCTCATCCGACGAACTCCAGCGGTTGAACACCGTGTGGGCGGCGTAGAGCGCATGGATATCGGGCCGCTGTTTGAACGGCGCGGTCAGCGCCGTCTCGGCGATGCTCGGCGCGATCGCGTTGACGCGCACCCCGAATCCGCCGACCTCCGAGGCGAATCCCTTGACCAGCAGGCCGATCGCCGCCTTGGTGCAGCCATAGACGGCGAGCCCCGGCTCGATCGTGACCGCCCGCACCGACGAGCACGCGATCAGGCTGCCGCCGCGCTGGTCCGCCATGATGCGGCCAAACGCGCGCAGGAAGTAGATCGTGCCCTTGATGTTGAGATTGATGACCCGGTCCAGGTCCTCCTCGGTATAGTCGAGGATGGTCTTGCGGATGTTCAGCCCCGGCGTCGTCACGGCGATATCGAGGCACGGAAACTTCGTCCTGATGGCGTCGGCGAGGGCGCCGACCTCGACCGGGCTCGCCGCGTCCGTCGACATCGCCTCGGCCTGGCCGCCGCGGCCACGAATGCCGGCGGCAGTCGCCTCGCAGCCCGTTCCGTCGCGGTCGGCGCAGACGACGCGCGCGCCGAGCCCGGCCAGCGCCTCGGCGGAAGACCTGCCGATGCCCGAGGCGGCGCCGACAACGACCGCCGTCTTGCCGGTGAGGTCGAACAGCTTGCGATAGTCGGTCACGTCGCACGCCTCCCCTGGTCCCGCGTTCGACGAGCGCCCGCACCGTGCGACGCTCACGCTCGGCCCGCGATCGCGCCGCCGCCCGGTCGCCCGGCAGCGCGAACGCAACCGGTCGAGCCGAGCGCGGCGCGCCCGGGGGGCTGGACGCAGCGTCACAATACTAATATACCAATTCAGCGGCCAGCGGAAATTGCAATGACCGTCGATCTGATCAGCCAGACGCATCGCCCGGCGAGTCGCCCGTTCGCCGCGGGCACACCGTGGGGCGGCGCTGTCCGGCCCGGCAGGGTTCCCGCGACGATCTACGCGGGCCTGCGCAGTCAAATCCTGTCGCTCGAACGTCCGCCCGGCGAGCCGATCCTCGAAAGTCGAATCGCCGCGGCCTACGGGGTCAGCCGCACGCCTGTGCGCGAGGCGGTGCTGAGGCTCGCCGACGAAGGCTTGATCGAAATTTTTCCGCAGTCGGGCACTTTCGCCGCGCGCATCCCGTTGGCGGCCCTGCCCGAGGCGATCGTGATCCGCAAGGCGCTCGAGGAGACTTCGGCCAGATTCGCCGCGCAGCGGGCGAGCCGAAGTCGGGTCGTCGCGGTCGCGGCGATTCTGGAGCGTCAGCGCGAAGCCGAAGCGGCCGATGACCGAGAAGCGTTCCATTCGGCCGACGAGGCGTTCCACGCCGCGATCGCCGACGCGGGCGGATATCCCGGCATCTGGAAGCTCGTCCAGCAGGTCAAGGTGCACGTCGATCGCTATCGCCGGCTCACCTTGCCGCGGGCGGGCCGCATGGCGCGCGTCATCGGCGAACATGCGGCGATCCTGGCGCGGATCGAGGCGGGCGACGCGCTCGGCGCCGCCCAGGCGATGGCGGCGCACCTCGACGCCCTCGCCGCCGACATCCCGGATATCCGCCGACTCAATCCGGACTATTTCGCGGAGGGCAGATCGACCTTCGTCTAGCGTTCCGCCGACGACAAGATCGGCGCCAATCGGGAGGAGTGCGATGGAGGCCGGGGCCCCGACCGCCTGCGCAGCGACGCGGGCCGCGGCGAATGACGACGCCGCGGGCTGAATCGGTCGCGACGGCGACCGACCCGGCATCGCCGACGCGTCCGGGCCGGAGCGATCGCTTCGCTGCGGCGCGCTGGGACGGCCTCGTGGTGCGCCGCGCCGACCAGTTCTCCGAGGCGCTCGTCGTGGCGGCGCTGTTCACCGAACTCGGGCTCGTGCTGGCCAATATCGCGGCGCGCGCCTGGTTTCAGCGCTCGTTCCTGTGGGCCGACGAGGTCGCGCGCCTGGCGTTGTCGATCATCGCCTTCGTCGGCGGCGCGGTCGCCTACCGAAGGGGGGACCACGCCCAGGTCCGTCTGATCCTGCGCCTGCTTCCTGCTCGGGCCGAGCGCGCCTGCCTCGCGCTCGCCGACGTCGCAGCGCTTTTCGCGGCGGGGCTCACCGGCGTCGTTGCGATCCAATTCGTCGTCGCCAACTGGAGCGAGCGTAGTCCGATCCTGCAACTCCCCGCAGGATTCATCGCGCTGCCGCTCCCGCTCGGCATGGCGCTGATCGCGCTCTACGCCGCGATCCGCCTCTGGCGCGACTATGGCGGGACGGCGCTCGCGACGGCGACCGCCTTGCTGGCGGCGTCCGGCCTCGCCGCCGCGACCTGCGACCATTGGTTGCCCGCCTTCGGCGACGACGGGGCGATCATCGTCGCCCTCATTCTGTTCGTCGCCGCCATCCTCGCCGGGGTGCCGGTCGGATTCGTCCTGCTGCTCGCCACCGCCGCCTACCTCTGGGGCAGCGGCGCGGCGCCGCTCGACGTTCTCGCGCAGAACATGGTCAACGGCGCCGGCAGCTACATCCTGCTCGCGGTTCCGTTCTTCATCCTCGCCGGGCTCATCATGGAGCGCGGCGGAATCAGTCTGCGACTGATCCGTTTCATTCAGGCGCTCGTCGGACATTTCAGGGGCGGCCTCCTCCAGGTGACGGTCGTCAGCATGTACGTCATCTCCGGCCTGTCGGGTTCGAAACCGGCCGATGTCGCCGCCGTCGGCACGACGATGCGCGATCAGTTGCGCGAGCGGCACGGCGCCGCCGAGGGCGCCGCCGTGCTCGCCTCGGCCGCGATCATGGGCGAAACAGTGCCCCCGAGCGTCGCCATGCTGATCGTCGGTTCGATCACCAACGTCTCGGTGGCGGCGATGTTCATCGGCGGTCTGGCGCCGGCGGCGGTCATCGCGCTGTGCCTCATGGCGCTCATCTGGTTGCGCGCCCGCCGCGCCGACGCACCGCGCCTGCCTCGCGCGCCGCTGGCCGTCGTCGTGAACTCCGGTCTGCGCGCGCTGTTGCCGCTTCTGATGCCTGGCCTGCTGCTCGCCGGCATCCTTTCTGGCGTCGCGACGCCGACCGAAGTCGCCGCTCTGGCCGTCGTCTACGGCTTCTGTCTCGCCGTCGTCGTCTACCGCGAGATGGGACTTACCGGTTTCATGCGCGCCGTCTGCGACGCCGCGGCCCTGTCGGGCGTGCTGCTGTTCATATTCGCGGCGGCTTCGGCGTTTTCCTGGGCGCTGACGGTGGCGTACCTTCCACAGCGGCTCGTCGATCTGCTTGCCTCCTCGGGAAACAGCGCCGCCATCTTCATGATCGGCTCGATCGTGCTGCTGATCTGCGTCGGCGTCCTGCTCGAAGGGCTGCCTTCGCTCAATGTGCTCGCCCCGCTGCTGCTGCCCATTGCCGGCCGGATCGGCCTCAGCGAACTCCATTATGCGCTCGTGCTGATCATTGCGATGGGCGTCGGCGGCTTCATGCCGCTCGCGGGGGTCGGATTCTACGTGTGCTGCGCCGTGATGCGCTGCGACGTCGAGTCGGCCTCGCGCGCGATGATCCCCTATCTCGCGGTGGTGCTGATCGGCCTCGTCATCATTGCGTTCGTGCCGTGGATCGTCCTGGCGCTGCCGAATCATTTCGGATTCCGCGGATGAGGGATCCGGTTCGACGAACACGCAATCGACCGGTCGACCAGGGAGGAACGTCATGGATCGCAGAGGATTTCTCGCGTGCGGCGCGGGCGCCGCGGCATCGGCGCTCGCGGCGCCCAGGCTCGCGAGCGCGGCGGCGCTGACTTTGCGCTTCGCCCATTTCGCCCAGGAGGATCATCCCGCCAACCTCGCCGCCAGGCAATTCGCCAGCCGGGTCGAAGCGCGGACCGACGGCGCGGTGAGGATCATGATCTTTCCCAATAACCAGTTGGGCGGCCCGCCTGAGCAGGCCCAGCAGATCAAGCTCGGCGCGATCGACATGGGACTGCCGACCCAGGGCCAGCTCGACAAGTTCGACCGAGCCTTCGGCGCCGTGCCGCTGCCGTTCGTCTTCGACAGCCGGGAGCTCGTCTTTCGGGTCCTCGACGGGCCCGGCATGGCCTGGCTGGCGCCGCTCGCCGAAGCCCAGGGGTTCGTTCTGCTGCGCAACTGGGACTACGGCTTCCGCAACGTCACCAACAGCGTGCGCCCGATCAATTCGCCCGACGACGTCAAGGGACTCAAACTGCGCACGCCGCCGGAGCTGCAGATCCAGGCCTCGATGGAAGCGCTCGGCGCCAGCGTTCAGGCGATCGCATTTCCCGAACTCTATCTCGCGCTCGCGCAGAAGGTCGTCGACGGCGAGGAGAACCCGATCGCGGTGATCTACTTCAACAAGTTCTATGAGGCGCAGAAACACCTCGCGATCACCAGGCACATATACAACAACATGATCCATACCGTCGGGGCCAACGCCTGGAAGAAGCTGACGCCGGAGCAGCAGACGATCTTCCGCGAGGAGAGCGCCGCGGCGGGCGATCTCATGCGCAAGCTGATGGCGGACGGCGAGGCGGATCAGATCGAGCGGCTCGAGGCGTCGGGCATGCAGGTCACCCGGCCCGATCTGGCGCCGTTCCGCGCGCTGATGGAGCCGGCGTACAGACGCATTGCCGCCTACGCCGGCGAGGCCAATGTGGCGAGGTTCCGGGACATGGTCGAGCAGGCGCGCAAGGCTTGACGGCGGCCCGGCCGACCGCACGTTCGTCAGCGGTTCGCCGGGCTCACTCGGGAGAAAACGCGACCGGCTTGACGATCTTGTTCTCCTGGTGCTGGACGTTGCCGGCTTCCGCGCTCTTCTTGCGGTACGAGACCCAGTCCGGATCGGCCTCGAGCGCGGCGCGACGCTGCTCGCGATCGGCCTGATTCGCGAACCGCCATAGGAACACGACCTGGTTCAGCGTCCCGACCTCGGTCGTGAAAATCCCGACCGGCTCGCCCAGATGCCGGACATGGATCGGATAGCCGGCGGCCTCGTAGAGCTTCAGCCATGCGTTGAGGCGGCCCGGAACCATTGTGTAGGTTCGAAGATCGACGATCATCGGCTGCTCCCTCGCAAGCTGGCTGGACGGACGCCCTATGGCGCCGGACCCTTCGGGCTCGGCGAAACGGCGCTGACGAAATGGCCCCGGTTGGGCATTTCGATTTTCGGCAGCGTCGCGGCGTCAAGGACCGAATCTTCGGCAATGAGATGGTTGAGAAAGAGGACATAGGCGCAGGCCGCGTAGGCCTCGTCGGGCGTCAGCGACTGCGGCGCGTCGAACGGCATCGCGCGGCGGACATAGTCGAACAGCGTCGTGGCGTAGGGCCAGTAGCTGCCGACCGTCTTCTCCGGCCTCGCGTCGAAGATCGTACCAAACCCGCCGACGAGGCGATCGGCCGGCTTGCCTTCGCCGTGCGCGCCGTGACAGGCGGCGCATTTCTGCTCGTAGATCGCCCGGCCTTCAACCGCGCTGCCATGGCCGCGCGGCAGGCCGGCTCCGTCCGGCGCGACTTCGATGTCCCAGCCGGCGATCTCCTCCGGCGTCGCCACCCGGCCGATCCCTGAGGAATCGCCCGCGCGGCCGGCCGTCTGGAGCGCAGCGCCGGCGAGGAGAGCCAGCGGCAGGGCGCGAGCAGCGATCCTACCCAGCATTGGTCACCGCTCCCGACGAATCGACGCGCCAGCTCTGGATCGCATTATTGTGGTAGTACGATCGCGCGTCGCGCCGCGCCAGCAGGGCCTGGCGGCTCGGCTGGACATAGCCGGTGGAGTCGATCGCCCGGCTCGCGAGCGTCGCCGGGCCGCCGTCCCAGCGCCAGGGGAGGCGAAAGCGGGTGAGGCATTTCGACAGGACCGGCTCCTGCAGCGCGGCCTCTCGCCAGTCGCCCCCGTCGTCGGTCGACACCTCGACCCTCGCGACCTTGCCCTCCCCCGACCACGCGAGACCGGAGATTTCGTAAAGCCCGGGCTGGCCGAGGCGATGGCCACCCGAGGGAAAGGTGATGACCGACTTGGCCTCCATGACGAAATTGAACTGGCGGATCGAATCATCCGGCATCACCATCGTATATTTCGAAGTTTCCTCGCGGGTCTCGAACGGCGCCGCGCCGAGCTTGAGGCGGCGCAGCCATTTGACGCTCGCGTTGCCCTCGTAGCCCGGCAGCAGCAAACGCAGCGGGTAGCCCTGTTCGGGCCGCAATCGCTCGCCATTCTGGGCGTAGGCGAGGATGGCGTCGTCGAGCGCCTTCTCGACCGGAATGCTGCGGGTCATCGCCGCGGCGTCGGCGCCTTCGGCGAGCGCCCAGGCGGCGTCCGGCCGCACGCCCGCCTCGGCGAGCACGATCGCGAGCGGGACCCCCGTCCATTCGGCGCAGCTCAACAGGCCATGGGTATCCTGCGCCGTCAGCTCGGGCTTCGACGCGGTCCAGGTCGGCGACGAATTGCCGGAGCATTCGATGAAGTGGAGGCGCGAGACCGAGGGAAAACGCGTGAGGTCCGCCATCGTGAAGATCATCGGGCGGTCGACGAGGCCGTGGACGATCAGCCGGTGCTGGTCGGGATCGATGGCGGGCACGCCGGAATGGTGGCGCTCGTAGTGCAGCCCGTTCGGCGTCACGATGCCGGCGAGGTCCTGCAGCGGCGTCACGCTCCATGCGGCCAGATCGGTCGGCGGCTGGGCGCCGGCGCGGGACCGGCGCACGACGCCGGCCTCGTGCGGCGACGGCAGGCCGTAGGGAGGCGTCATGACGCCGGCGCCGGGCCGCCTCTGCCATTCTGGAATCGCGGGCGGCAGGTTCGCCGCCGAAGCGCTCGCGCGCGGCGGCGCGGCGCCCGCGGCCAATCCGATCCCGGCGCCGATCAAGCCCCGCCTCGAGAGCCTGCGCTCGACCAGGACTCCCGCCCGCGCATCCGATCGAAATCCTGGCGGCTCGTCGGTCGACATCGCGCGCTCCAGCGTCATCGATCCGGCGGCGCGATTCGAGGCCGCGGCCGGGCGATCATTTCTGCGCGACCCCGCCCGACTGCCGCGACATGTAGTGGGCGAGCGCGGCGATTTCGTCGTCGTTCAGCGAATAGGCGATCTCGGGCATGATGACATTGCCGCGGCCGCGGCGTGCGCCGTGCTGATAATCGTGCAACGCCTTGACGAGAAACTCCTGGCGCTGGCCGGCCAGGCGCGGAATCTCCCCCTGACCGACGAAGACCTCCGTGTGACATTGCGCGCAATGGCGATCCTTCGCCAGCCTCGCTCCCGCCTCCGTCAAGGCGGGATCGGGATCGGGACCGGCCGCCGCGGGCCCGGGCAGGGTCACGAAATAGGCGCCCAATTGACGAATATCGTCGTCAGTGAGGTCCTTCGCCGCCGGCGTCATCACCTCGTCGTGACGAGTCTCGCCGCGGAAATAGACCAATTGCCATTCCGTGAACAGATCCGGCTCGGCGGCCAGATTGGGAACGCCCGCGACCTGGGAAACCCCGGACGGACCATGGCAGGCCGAGCAGACCTCGAGCTTGTCGGCGATCGCGGACGCCGGCGCTGCCGGCTTCGCCTCCTGGGCGCGCGTCGCTGGAGCCGTCGCCAGCGCGGCGCTCAGCGCGCACAGAAGGATCGCGGGTCGCGCCATGTCGAGACATCCCGTTCGCTGTCGCCGGAAACAAATGCCTCGCCGCCCGGCGAGCCGAGCGGCGAGGCCTGTCGACCGCGGGTTACTTGCCGACGTAGGATATCTGATACACCGCCCCGGCCTGATCGTCGGCGACGAGCAAGGAGCCGTCCGGCGCGACGATCACGTCCGACGGTCGGCCGAGGATCTTGTTTCCGTCCCAGAAGCCGGAAGCGAAGACTTCCTGGCTCGCGTTGGTGCCGTCCGGATTGA
>JBEKEI010000080.1:0-19860 GCA_050013915.1 Roseiarcus sp. | reverse complement strand
TGGCCCCGGGCGATTGCGCAGCAATCGCCCTGACTTGACGGCGCGACAACGGCGTGGCTCCGCAGCGCCGGGCGTATGCGTTCGCGTCCCTCCGGTCGATAGCTCATCCTTCGCTCCCTCCCGCAGCCTCCCGCGCATGTCCGGCGAGGATGTCTTGACGCCAGGCGCAATCCCCGTCGCGGGATCATGTCCGTACCTCGCCGTCGCCGCATCGCCCGACAAATCCTCTGGGTTCGTAAACATTTGGACATTCATCTTCCGCCCGATCGAGGCAAATCAGCGGGTTGCCGGCAGAACGAAGCCCGCGCGCAACTCCCGAACCGCCCTTAGCTCGGGGCGCTCGACGGGCCCCGGCAGCGATGGCGAAGGAGCAAAGCCGACGGCGCCGCCCAGCCCATCGCCTGGTCGGCCCGCCATCCCTCCGGCTCGCCGAGGCCCGGAAATTTTTGGAAATTTTTTGAAACGTTTGGAAGTGGTTTGAAGTGGTTTGAAGCGTTCTTGAAGCGCTTTGAAGAGGTTTGGAAAGCTTTGGCGATGGCATTCCGAGTTCTTGAAATGTAGCGGGATTCCAGCGGCTTGCGGGCGAGTGGGAGGCTCCTTGCGACCCGCGGCGCCCGCGTCTCCGGGCCGCTCGAGGGCCCCGGCGGCGGCAAGCGGCGGGACAGGGGCGAACGGCGCCCCGAACGAACCAAGGCCGGCAATTGCGCGGACCGCCTCGGAGGGCGCTTCGACGTCAAAAGACGGAGCGCCTCGGAAGTCGCGTCCGCGCGGGGTCAGGCGGGCCGCCAACCGGCCCCCCGCGCGCCGCGGCGCGCGCCTTGTCCTCATGATCGGATGCCGGCGGACTTCGCGCTCGATCGCGCTGACGGCGGCGGGCGGCGGCGCGGGTGCGGCGGGGTCGGGCATGGCGGAGCTCCTGCCGGGGGGACCAATGCTGACAGGATAGCCGATCTTTTGGAATATCGCAACAATCTTCTCATATTTCTCTTTTACACTACGCTCAGGGTGGCGCAGACGCAGCGCCCGGCCGCCTCGGCGCTCGCGGACAGCGCGGCTCGCGCCGCCGTCAATCGCGAGCGTAGCCCGGACGAACGCTGCGGTTTCGCCTCGAGAAGCAATCCGGCGGCCGTGAACGTGCGGGATCGGGCGCGAACACGCCGGCCGGGGGTCGTCTCGGCGTCGTCGTGGGGCGGCGATGGCGCAAGGCCCGGGAGGGCGCGCCGGGTCGGAAGGAGCCGCGTTCAAGCCCGAGTTCGCCGCAATCCCGTCGGCGATCGCGGCGAATTGCCGCCCTGCATCCTCTTGCCGATTCGACCGCGTCGAGGAACCGGCTCCGGCGGGCGGAACGCGCTTAACCCTTTCTGTTTAGGTAAACAAAGGCTTTCCAGCGCCGATCGCTGTCTAACGATTGCATTCCTGATCGGTCCCTGTAACGTGATCACGGCGGCGCTCGTCGAGCCCGCGCGAGACACCCTGCGGAGTGCTCAGGTCCGCCGCATCTCCTGGGTCCGTGGGGTCGGCCGGCTTGGAAATGGCTAAGGAGTGGCCTCCTCATAGCTGTTTCCAGCCGGCCACCTTTTTTTGGCGACCCCGGTCGTGCGACCGCGCATCCGGCGCCGGCGCCCCGATCGCTTCAATAGCGGCGGATCAGGCTGACCAGCTTGCCTTGAATGGCGACCCGGTCGGGGCCGAAAATCCGGGTCTCGTAGGCCGGATTGGCCGCCTCCAGCGCGATCGAGGCGCCGCGCCGGCGCAGGCGTTTCAGCGTCGCCTCCTCGTCGTCGATCAAGGCGACCACGATATCGCCGGTTTCGGCGACGTCCTGGCGGCGGATGATGACGGTGTCGTCCTCGAATATGCCGGCCTCGATCATCGAATCGCCGCGCACCTCGAGCGCGAAATGCTCCCCGGCGCCGAGGAATTCCGGCGGCATGCTGATCGTGTGGGTCCGCGTCTGGATCGCGGCGATCGGCGTGCCCGCCGCGATGCGGCCCATCATCGGCACGGCCACCGAGCGATCCTCGTCGGATCGCGCCGAACGGCCGGCCGGACGCACCCGGCCGAGATTGCCCTCGATCACGCTGGGCGAGAAGCGCTGGGCGCGCGGGGCGGCCACGGTCGCCGATTCGGGCAGCCGCAGCACCTCGATCGCGCGCGCGCGATTGGGCAGCCGGCGGATGAAATTGCGCTCCTCCAGCGCCAGAATCAGCCGGTGGATGCCCGATTTCGAGCGTAGACCCAGCGCCTCCTTCATCTCGTCGAACGAGGGCGGAACGCCGGCCTCCTGCAGCCGCTCGTGGATGAACCGCAGCAATTCGCTCTGTTTCTTGGTCAGCATGGCGCGCCCCTCGGCGAATCGGTGGCCGCGAATCGCCGCCACGGTCTTGATATCGCGGCCATTTTCACGCCGGTCGCTAAACAAATCATGAACGGACGTTATCCGTTCATGCTGTGTTCCGCAAGCGGTTTGGCGCGGCGCGCCGGACCCCGGCGGCCCTCGCGCCGCCGAGCTCAGCCGATCGCCAGCTCGACCCACGCCGGCACATGGTCGGACGGCTTGTCGAGCGCGCGCAGGCGCCTGTCGACGCCCGCCGCGCGCAGCAGATCGGCGGCCTGCGGCGACAGCAGGCAATGGTCGATGCGGATGCCGTTGTCGCGTTGCCAGGCGCCCGCCTGATAGTCCCAGAACGTGTAGGGGCCGGCCGCGTCGGTGGTCGCGCGGAGCGCGTCGGAAAAGCCGAGCGCCAGGCATTGGCGGAATTTCGCCCGGGTCTGCGGCAGGAACAGCGCGTCGGTCCGCCACTGGGCCGGGTCGGCGGCGTCGCGCGGCTCCGGGATGACGTTGAAATCGCCGGCGAGGACCAGCGGCTCCTCGAGCGCGAGCAGGCGGCGGGCGTGGGCGGTCAGCCGGTCCATGAAGGCGAGCTTGTAGTCGTATTTCTCGCCCGGCGCCGGATTGCCGTTGGGCAGGTAGATGCTGGCGAGCCGGACCACGCCGTCGCCGGCCGGAATGATCGCTTCGATGTAGCGCGACTGGGCGTCGGACTCGTCGCCCGGCAGCCCCCGCACGACCTCGAACGGGCGCTTGGCGAGGATGGCGACGCCGTTGAAGCCCTTCTGGCCGTGGGTCGCGACATTGTAGCCGAGGTCCTCGACCTCGGCGCGCGGAAACGCCTCGTCGAGGCATTTCAGCTCCTGCAGGCACAGGGCGTCCGGGCTGGTCTCGCGCAGATAGGCGAGGAGGTGGCCGAGCCGCTGGCGGACCGAATTGACGTTCCAGGTGGCGATGCGCAGGGCGCTCTCCTTCGTCGACCGGCGGCGCGGACGCCGACCGGCCCATCATTGGCGGGATCGCCGGACGATTCAATCCCAGCGCCGCTGCGCCCACATCCATTGCTCCGGCGCTTCGCGGATCATCGCCTCCAGGACCGCCTGCAAATCGCGCGTCGCCGCCGCGACGTCATCCTGGCGCCGATCGGTTCGCGGCACCGGCACGTCGACGATCCGCGCCGAGAATCGGGCGCCGGGGAGGCGCTTGATCCGGACGACGTGGATCGGCGCGTCGAGCGCGCGGGCGAGGAGGGCGGGAAACAGCGTCGAGGCGGCCGGCCGGCCGAAAAAGGGCGCCGAAACGCCTCGCGAATCGCGCTGGTCGGCCAGCAGGGCGGCGCAGCCGCCCGCGCGAACGTGGCGCATGAGGGCGCGGGCGGCGTCGGCCGACTTCTCGATCAGGCCGCCCGGATAGAGCGGGGCGCGGATCGCGTTGACGAAGCGGTCGACGAACGGATTGGCGATTTTCTGGTAGACGCCGGCCGGCCGCCAACCCAGCCGCAGGCCGAGCTGCGAGGCAAGCTCCCAATTGCCCAGATGGAGGCTGCAGGCGACGACGCCGCCTCCATGCGCGCGCATCCTCTCGAATTGCGCGGGGTCCTCGATCGCGATTCGACCCCCTGCGACGATTTCCCCGATGTGGAAGAACTCGGCGAAAGTCCGGCCCAGATTCTCCCACATGTCCAGTGCAATCTCGCCGATCTCGGCCGCGGACTTTTCGGGATAGGCCCGGCGCAGATTGGCCAGGGCGCGCCGGTGGCGGCGCAGGCGGGGCGCGACGAGACGCCAAGCCGCCCCCGACCAGCGCGACGCGGTTTCGAGCGGCAGCGCGCGCGCGATCCGCGCGACGGCCAGAAACGCAACATACTCAAGCCTGTAGCGGAGACTCTTCGCAACGGTCATCCAAGGGCGATCCGGCCGACGACGCGCCGACGGCGCCTGATTGCCGGCCGGGGCGCCTGCCGTCAAGCCTCGGCGGACGCGGCCTCGGGGTTGCGCCGGAGCGGCTTCATGCTATCAAGCCGCCCGATCGAAGCCCTCACAGCCCCTTCAAGGGAGCGTCCGCCGATGAAATTCTCCCGTCGCCAGGCTCTGGCCTTCGCCGTCGCCGGTCTGACCGCCGCGAGCGCGGCCGCCCAGGACGTCGATCCCCAGAACACGCTGATTCTCGAGACCAAGGCCGGCAAGGTCACGATCCGCCTGCGCCCCGATCTCGCGCCCAGGCACGTCGCCCAGATCAAGGGCCTGGTGGCGCGGAAATTCTACGACGGAATCGCGTTTCATCGCGTGATCGCCG
Source organism: Roseiarcus sp. (assembly GCA_050013915.1). Lineage (GTDB taxonomy): Bacteria > Pseudomonadota > Alphaproteobacteria > Rhizobiales > Beijerinckiaceae > Roseiarcus. The sequence continues at coordinate 15,233 of JBEKEI010000080.1, read as the reverse complement.
GATTCATGGCGCAGACCGGCGATCCCACGGGAACCGGCGGCGGCGGCTCGGACCTGCCCAACATTCCCGCCGAATTCACCCAGACGCCGTTCAAGCGGGGCACGGTCGGGATGGCGCGCACCAACGATCCCAACTCGGCCAATTCCCAGTTTTTCATCTGCTTGGCCGACGCGCCGTTCCTCGACGGCAAGTATACGGTGTTCGGCGAGGTGACCTCCGGCATGGACGTCGTCGACAAGATCAAGAAGGGGGATCAGGCGAACGGCGGCGCCGTCGTCGGCCCGGACCGGATCGTGACCTTGCGCCTCGCCGCAAACCCCAGCTAGCGCCGCAGCCGCGCCCGTCGATCAGCCCCAAAGCAAGGATTATCCAAATGGCCGAACTAGGCAACACGCTGACCCTGGAGACGAGCAAGGGCCCGGTCGTCATCGAAATGCGGCCCGATCTGGCGCCTGGTCACGTCGCGCACATCAAGCGCCTCGTCGCGGAAGGCTTCTACGACGGGGTCGTGTTCCATCGCGTCATCGACGGCTTCATGGCCCAGACCGGATGCCCGCACGGCACCGGCTCCGGCGGGTCGAGCTATCCCAACGTCAAGGCCGAGTTCAACGCCGAGCCGCATGTGCGCGGAACCGTATCGATGGCGCGCGCGCAGAGTCCGGATTCGGCCAATTCGCAGTTCTTCATCTGCTTCGACGACGCCAAGTTCCTCGACCGGCAATATACCGCCTGGGGCAAGGTCGTCTCGGGCATGGAGAACGTCGACAAGATCAAGCGCGGCGAACCGGTGCGCGACCCCGACAAGATCATCAAGGCGACCTTGAGCTGACGGACGGAGGGCGGCTCTGGCTTCCAGCGCCGGCAGGCGAGCCGCGACCGCCCGCAGAATCGATGCGTGTCGACCAGTTCGATTTCGACCTGCCGCCGGAGCGGATCGCGCTGGCGCCCGCCTCGCCGCGCGATTCGGCGCGCCTGCTGGTGGTCGGCGCGGGCGGGGCGCTCGCCGATCGGCGCGTCGGCGACCTCCCGGATTTCATTCGTCCCGGCGACGCGATCGTGGTCAACGACACCCGCGTCATCGCCGGGCGGCTGCGCGGCGTCAGGGCGCGCGGCGACGACCGGGCGCGAATCGAGGTCACGCTGGTCAGGCGCGTCGACGAATGCCGCTGGCGCGCCTTCGCGCGCCCGGCCAAGAAGATCGAGCCCGGCGAGACGATCCGGTTCGGCGCGGCCAGCCAATCCAGCGCCTGCCTGCTCGGCGCGCTCGACGCCGAAGTCGAGGACAAGGGCCAAGGCGGCGAGATCCTGTTGGCGTTTGCGCTGCGCGGCGCGGCGCTCGACGAGGCGATCGAACGGTTCGGCGCAATGCCCCTGCCGCCCTATATCGCGGCGCGCCGGGCGCCGACGGAGCGCGACCGGAGCGACTATCAGACCCTGTTCGCCGTCGCGCCGGGCGCAGTTGCGGCGCCGACCGCCGGCCTGCATTTCACCCCGGAACTCGTCGCCCGCATCCAGGCGCGCGGCGCGCGCGTGCACCGGATCACCCTGCATGTCGGGGCGGGGACTTTCCTGCCGGTCAGGACGGAGGACACCGCGGACCATGCGATGCATGCCGAATGGGGCCGGATCGACGCGCCGACCGCCGCGGCGCTGAACCGCGCGCGCGCGGACGGCGGCCGCGTCGTCGCGATCGGCACGACCAGCCTGCGGCTGCTCGAAACCGCGGCGGACGAGGCGGGACGGATTGCGCCGTTCGCGGGGGAGACGTCCATCTTCATCACCCCCGGCTATCGCTTTCGCGCCGTCGACGCCCTGATGACGAATTTTCATCTGCCGCGGTCGACCCTGTTCATGCTGGTCAGCGCATTCGCCGGTCTGGATCCGATTCGCCGCGCCTATCGCCACGCGATCGCGGCGGGCTATCGCTTCTACTCCTACGGCGACGCCTGTCTGCTGACGCCCGGCGGGGACCGGCCGTGATGGGCGGCAATCGCGCCGGAGCGCCGCCATGACCGACGGTTTCGCATTCGCCGTCAAGGGCCGCGACGGGGCCGCCCGGGTCGGCGAAATCGCCACGCCGCGCGGCGCGATCCGCACGCCCTCGTTCATGCCGGTCGGCACCGCGGCCACCGTCAAGGCGATGTATCCGGGCGATGTCCGCGCCCTCGGCGCCGACATCGTCCTGGCCAACACCTATCACCTGATGCTGCGCCCCGGCGCCGAGCGCATCGCCGCGCTCGGCGGGCTGCACCGGTTCATGAACTGGCCTCATCCGATCCTGACCGATTCCGGCGGCTTCCAGGTGATGTCGCTGGCCAAGCTCCGCAAGGTCGACGAGAGCGGCGTGATCTTTCAGTCCCACATCGACGGCGCTCGTCACCAACTGACGCCGGAGCGGGCGATGGCGATCCAGCGCCTGCTCGGCGCCGACATCCAGATGCAGTTCGACGAATGCGTGCGGCTGCCCTGTGCGGACGAGGAGGCCGAGCGGGCCATGCGGCTGTCGCTGCGCTGGGCGGAGCGCTCGAAGGCGGCGTTCGGCGTCCAGCCGGGCCGGGCGGCGTTCGGCATCGTCCAGGGCGGCTCGGTGGCGGCGCTGCGCCGGACGAGCGCGCGCGAACTGACGGCGATGGATTTCCCCGGCTATGCGATCGGCGGCCTCGCGGTCGGCGAACCGCAGGCGGTCATGCTCGCGATGATCGAAGCGGTCGAGCCGCATCTGCCGATCGGCAGGCCGCGCTACCTGATGGGCGTGGGAACGCCCGACGACATCCTGCACGCCGTCGCGCGCGGCATCGACATGTTCGATTGCGTGATGCCGACGCGGGCGGGGCGGCACGGCCTGGCGTTTTCGCGTTTCGGCCGGATCAACCTGCGCAACGCGCGCCACGCCGACGACCCGCGGCCGATCGATCCGCAATCCAATTGCGCCGCCGCGCGCGACTATTCGCGCGCCTATTGGCATCACCTGGTCAAGGCGGGCGAGATACTCGCGATGATGGCGCTGACCGCGGTCAATCTCTCGTACTATCAGGATCTGATGGCGGGCTTGCGCGCGGCGATCGCCGGGCGACGATTCGCCGATTACGCCGCCGAAGCGCGGGCGGGCTGGGCGCGGGGCGAAGGGTCGGCTTGATCAACAAATCTAAATAGTAAAATGCGCGCCAATCAAAAAGGCAAAGCGTCGGCTTGCGCCGAGCTTTGCCTCATTGCACCTGTCCTTGAATTGCGAAGCCGGTCTTCGGCGCATTGCTATGCGCACAGGTCTTGCGCCCTGCTCGTAAGACCGGTAGACGCCCCGTCCTCCCACAGACTCGGCAGCCAAGCGACGCCGCTGGAACGGCGTCGGCCTCCTTTTTCGAACATCGCGAGGCTAGTCGAAAAAATGGGCAATGTCACCACGATATGAGGCGCCGCGATGCAATTATTTGTCGATCGCCCATCCGCTGGGCGGGCCGGCCCGGCAGCGGTCTCCGGCTTGGCGGCGGAGCGGGCGCGCGATGTGCGATCCGCCTAATTTCTGGGCGCCGAACGCCCGGCGCCGCGGCGTCGCCGACCTTTCCCGCGCGCCGCCGTTCGCGTAGAAGCGTCGCCTGAGAACCGGAAAACGGGGAACGTACATGACCGCCATCGTGGACATCAGCGCCAGGGAAATTCTCGACAGCCGCGGCAATCCCACCGTCGAGGTCGAGGTCGCGCTGGAGGACGGATCGCTCGGCCGGGCGGCGGTTCCCTCGGGCGCTTCGACCGGCGCCCACGAGGCGGTCGAACTGCGCGACGGCGACAAGGCGCGCTACGGCGGCAAGGGCGTCCTGAAGGCGGTCGAGGCGGTCAATCGCGACATTTTCGAAGCCGTTTCGGGACTCGAGGCCGAAGACCAGATCAAGATCGACGAGGCGATGATCGCGCTCGACGGAACGCCCAACAAGTCGCGGCTCGGCGCCAATGCGATTCTCGGCGTTTCGCTGGCGGTCGCCAAGGCCGCCGCGGAGGCGTCGAGCCTGCCGCTGTACCGCTATGTCGGCGGGACGACCGCCCGCGTGCTGCCGTTGCCGATGATGAACATCGTCAACGGCGGCGTGCATGCCGACAATCCGATCGACTTTCAGGAATTCATGATCCTGCCGGTCGGCGCGCCGTCCCTGCGCGAGGCGGTCCGCTGGGGCGCCGAGGTCTTCCACACCCTGAAGTCGTCGCTCAAGAAGGCCGGGCACAACACCAATGTCGGCGACGAGGGCGGCTTTGCGCCCAATCTGCCGTCGGCCGAGGCGGCCCTGGACTTTTGTCTCAAAGCGATCGAGAGCGCCGGGTTCAAGCCGGGCGCCGACATTGTGCTGGGGATGGATTGCGCGGCGACCGAGTTCTTCAAGAACGGCGCGTATGTCTATGAAGGCGAAGGGAAAACCCGCTCGATCGAGGAGCAGGCGCGCTATCTCGCCAAGCTCGCCGACGCCTATCCCATCGCTTCGATCGAGGATGGCATGGCGGAGGACGACTGGGAGGGGTGGAAAATCCTGACCGAACTGATCGGCGGCAGGCGGCAGCTCGTCGGCGACGATCTGTTCGTGACCAATGTCACGCGTCTGTCCGAGGGAATTCGCACGGGGGTCGCCAATTCGATCCTCGTCAAGGTCAACCAGATCGGAACGCTGACCGAAACCCTCGCGGCGGTCGATATGGCCCATCGCGCCGGCTACACCGCGGTGATGTCCCATCGCTCGGGCGAGACCGAGGACTCGACGATCGCGGATCTGGCGGTCGCCACCAACTGCGGCCAGATCAAAACGGGCTCGCTGGCGCGGTCCGACCGGCTCGCCAAATACAACCAGCTGATCCGGATCGAGGAAGAGCTGGGCGCGCAGGCGCGCTTCGCCGGACGCGCGGCGATCAAATCGCTGTGAGGCGGGCGGCGCCGGCGATCGGCTGCCCGAGCGCAACCGAAAATTAACCAGACGCGCGACAAGGTCGTGGAATGGTTGTCCGGACCCGCCTGCGCGCCATCCTGTTCCCGTTGGTCTTCTATGTCGTTCTGGGCATTGCGAGCGGCTATCTCGTCTGGGACGCCTGGAACGGCCAGCGCGGCCTGAGGACCAAAGCCGAATATGCCGGCCAGACGAGGGCGCTCGGCGAACAATTGCTGGCCTTGCGCGCCGAACGGGAGGGGTGGGAGCGCCGGGTCGCCCTGATGCGCTCCGACGCGGTCGACCGCGATCTGCTCGACGAAGAGGCCAGAGCCGTCCTGGATCGCGTCGGCAGGAACGACCTCGTCGTGTTCACCGGGCCGTAGGCCGCGATCGGCCGTTTCATTGCGCGCCGCCCGCCGCATTCCTGCGCGTCCATTCCTCGCGCTCGAAATCCTCGAAGGCGGAAATCATCGCCCGATAGCTGCGTTCGGCGACGTCCTCGGCGAGCCCGTCCGCGCGCGCGATGGCCTTGACCCCGGCGATCACCGCCTCGACGCGCGCCGGCGCGCTGACCGCGGCCGGATTGGCCTTGAAACGCCCGGCCTCGGCGACATAGCGTCCGCGCTCGGCCATCAGGCGGATGATCTCGCGATCGAGCCGATCGATGTTCTCGCGCACTTCCGCAAGGCTCGCGCAGCATTTTCCCCCGTCGATCGATGGGCTGCCCCAATAGGCCGGCGGCTCGGCGGGCTTCTCCGCGCCTTGCGCGTCGGTCCGGCCGAGACCTGAAACAAACAGGGCGGCGACGACGAAGAGACAATGTTTCATGGCAAGGCCTCGATCGGCCGGGCGGGGCCCGACGCCCGCGCGGCCATGTTGGGGGAGCGTCATGCGGCGATTTCTGATCGATCTCTTCAATGGCCCGATCTGGCGCACGTTTCTGGCGATGGGCGTGTTCGGCGGTCTGTCGGCGATCGCCTCCTATAACCTCGTTGTGCTGTTCGTCGCCAATCTCGGGTTCATTTCGCAATATGGCGTGATGGCGCTGAGGGAAGGCGGGCTTCGCCAATTGGCCGAACTGGTCGCCTATGGCTATCTCAGCATCGGATTCTACATCCTGTTCAAGGGTTGCCTCTACGGCGTGCTCGGGCATTTCATGAAGCATTGAGCGAATTTCCGGCCTGGCCGCGCGGCGCCCGACCGGCCCCGCCTTCCAAAGTCCGGCGCCTTCGTGCTATGCGGTCGAAAGTGGGCGAGGGCTTCGCGCCGACGTCGAAGCGCCCGCGACAATCTCACAAGGGCCCGCCATGACACAGAGCGCCGCTGTCGCCGCCAACGAGCGGACCAGGTCCAATTCATTTTTCTCCGCCCCTCTGGCCGAGGCCGATCCGGAAATCGCCCGGGCGATCGAACTCGAACTGGGCCGCCAGCGCGACGAGATCGAACTGATCGCCTCGGAGAACATCGTCTCGCGCGCCGTGCTCGAAGCCCAGGGCTCGGTGATGACCAACAAATACGCCGAGGGCTATCCGGGCCGGCGCTATTATGGCGGCTGCCAGTATGTCGACATCGCCGAGCGGCTGGCGATCGAGCGCGCCTGCCGGCTGTTCTCGTGCCGGTTCGCCAATGTCCAGCCCAATTCCGGCAGCCAGGCCAATCAGGGCGTCTTCCTGGCGCTGATGGAGCCGGGCGATGCGTTCATGGGGCTCGATCTGGCCGCCGGCGGCCATCTCACCCATGGCTCGCCGGTCAACATGTCGGGACGGTGGTTCAGGCCGATCGCCTATGGCGTGGATCGCCAGACCCATCGCATCGACATGGATCAAGTCGAGGAACTCGCCCGGCAGCATCGGCCCAAGCTGATCATCGCCGGCGGCTCGGCCTATGCGCGGCACTGGGACTTTGCGCGCTTTCGCGCGATATGCGACGCGGTCGGCGCCTTTTTCGTCGTCGATATCGCCCATTTCGCCGGGCTGGTCGCCGGCGGCGCGCATCCCTCGCCGTTCCCGCACGCCCATATCGTGACGACCACGACCCACAAGACCCTGCGCGGGCCGCGCGGCGGCATGATCCTGACCGACGACGAGACGCTCGCCAGGAAGATCAATTCGGCGATCTTTCCGGGCCTGCAGGGCGGCCCGTTGATGCATGTGATCGCCGCCAAGGCGGTCGCCTTCGCCGAGGCGCTGACGCCCGAATTCAGGAACTACGCCCATGCGGTGGTCGCCAACGCCAAGGCGCTGGCGGCGCCGATCGCCGCGGGCGGCTATGCGATCGTTTCGGGCGGCACTGACAATCACCTGATGCTGGTCGATCTGCGTCCCAAGGGGTTGACCGGCAAGGGCGCCGAGGCCGCGCTCGGGCGCGCCCGCATCACCTGCAACAAGAACGGCGTGCCGTTCGATCCGGAAAAGCCGACGATCACCTCGGGGGTGCGGCTCGGCTCGCCGGCGGCGACTTCGCGCGGCTTCGGCGCAGCGGAATTCCGCCGGGTCGGCGAATTGATCGTCGAGACGCTCGATGGGCTCGCCACGCATGGCGAATCGGCGAATTCTGCCGTAGAAACGCATGTGCGCGCCGGCGTCGCCGAATTGACCCGGCGCTTCCCGATCTACTAGTCGGCGTTCGCGCGCCGGCCCGCGTCGGCGTGGACGCGGGCGGTCGGCACGCGGCCGGGCCGGCCGGCCCGCGCCGGACAGGAGACTGCGCATGCGTTGCCCCTATTGCGGCAGTCTCGAAACCCAGGTGAAAGATTCGCGTCCGACCGAAGATTCCTCCTCCATCCGCCGCCGGCGCATCTGCCCCGACTGCGGCGGCCGGTTCACCACCTTCGAGCGCGTGCAGCTGCGCGAACTGACGGTGGTCAAGAAATCGGGCCGGCGCGCGCCGTTCGACCGCGACAAGCTGCAGCGCTCGGTCGAGGTCGCGCTGCGCAAGCGCGCGGTCGCCGCCGACCGGGTCGAGCGCATGGTCAGCGGCGTCGTGCGCCAGCTCGAGAGCCAGGGCGACGCCGACATTTCCACCGACCGGATCGGCGAACTCGTGATGGAGGGGCTGAAGAGCCTCGACGACGTCGCCTATGTCCGTTTCGCCTCGGTCTACCGGAACTTCCGCGAGGCGCGCGATTTCAATGCGATCGTCGGCGAACTCGAGGCCGAGCCCGACGAGCCGGCCAAGGCGCCGGTCAAGACCGGAAAGTCGCTCGCGGAGCCTCGATGAGCGCGCGCATGCGCGTCGAGGACGAGCGGCTGATGGCCGCCGCCCTGGCGTTCGGGCGGCGCAGCCTCGGCCTGTGCGCGCCCAATCCCTCGGTCGGCGCGCTGATCGTCCGCGACGGCGCGCTGGTCGGGCGCGGCGTGACCGCGCCGGGCGGGCGTCCGCACGCCGAGAAGAACGCGATCGACGAGGCCGGCGCGGCGGCGGCGGGCGCCACGCTCTACGTGACGCTCGAGCCGTGCTTCCACCACGGCCGCGGGCCGCCGTGCGCGCAGGCGATCGTCGAAGCCGGCCTCGCGCGCGTCGTCAGCGCGCTCGAGGATCCCGACGCGCGCGTCGCCGGCATGGGGCATCGCCTGCTGCGCGAGGCGGGCCTCGACGTGTCGGTCGGGATCGGCGCCCGCGCGGCGTGGCGCGATCATCGCGGTCATATTCTGCGCGTCGCCGCGGGGCGGCCGATGGTCGCCCTCAAGCTCGCGCGCACCGCCGACGGCTTCGCGGCCGCCGCGGGCCGCGCGCCGCGTCTCCTGATCACCGGCGAGGCGGCCAATCTGCGCGTGCAGGTGATGCGCGCGATGCATGATGCGATCATGGTCGGCGTGGAGACCGCGATCGCCGACGATCCGCTGCTGACCGTTCGGCTGCCCGGCGCCGTCGGCGACCCCCGGCCGTTGCGCGTCGTTCTCGACTCGCGCCTGCGTCTGCCGCCGCGCTCGCGGCTCGCGGCGACGGCGCGCGAATTCCCGACGCTTGCGATCGCGACCGCCGCCGCGCCGGCGGCGCGCGCCGATGCGCTCGAAGCGCTCGGGGTCGAGGTCGAGCGCGTCGACGCCGACGCGCGCGGACAGGTGGATCTGACGCGCGCCTTGCGCGCGCTCGCGCGGCGCGGCGTCGCCCGCGTGCTCGGCGAAGGCGGGCCGACGCTCGGCTCGGCGCTGATCGCCGGAGGGCTCGCCGACGAAGTCGTCCTGTTCACCGCGCGCGCGCCGCTCGGCCGGGCCGGCCTCGCCGCGCTCGATCCGGCGGCGCTGGCCGCCCTTGACGATCCCACGCGCTATGCCGAGATTGAATGCGATCGATTGGGCGCCGACGAGATGCGCCGGCTGGAGAGGCGCGACTGACATGTTCACCGGCATCGTCAGCGACGTCGGCGAGGTCGTGGCGGCCGAGACGCGCGGGCGGCTGCGCCGCCTGCGCATCGCCTGCGGCTTCGACCCGGCGAGCATCGACCTCGGCGCCTCGGTCATGCATGCCGGCGTCTGCCTGACATTGGTCGAGATCGGCCGCGCGGGCGGCCGGACCGCGCTCGAAGTCGACGTCGGCGCCGAGACCCTCGCGCTGACGACGCTTGGCGGCTGGGCGCCCGGCGCCCGGCTCAATCTCGAACGTTCGCTGCGACTCGGCGACGAACTCGGCGGCCACATGGTCAGCGGCCACGCCGACGGAACCGCCGAGATCCTCTGGCGCCGCGACTTCGACGGCATGGCGCATTTCCGGTTCCGGGCGCCCGCGGCGCTCGCCAGATTCATCGCCGTCAAGGGCTCGGTCGCGCTCGACGGAACCTCGCTGACCGTCAATGCGGTCGAGGGCGACGAATTCGAGGTCCTGCTGATCCCCCACACGCTCGCCGTCACCACCTGGGGCGAGCGCCGCGCCGGCGAGCGGGTCAACATCGAGGTCGACCAGATGGCGCGCTACGCAGCGCGGCTCATGGAGGCGAAGGGGTGACGCGTCGGGACGCGCCCGGTCGGCGGAGAACGCTGGCGTTTGCGGAGACTGGCGCGCCCAACGGGAATCGAACCCGTGTTTTCGCCGTGAAAGGGCTGAGCGGAACCGGACACGAGCAGCCGCCCGACGATGACGTCCTTCGCAAGCGATACGCCGACGGCCCGCGCGCGAAGCCCGCCCGGCGGTGCGAGTTGGGCTGACCTGGGGACGTTTGATACGGCCGGGAATGAGTCGTAGAACGGCTTCCGCACGTGTTCGCGCTCGAAGCCCGGAGGGGTCGATGGCGGTTCGACGAGATGGCGTTTCTCTGACCGTCCTCGGCGCCGTCGTGCTGGGCGTCGCCCTCGTTTGGTGGCATCATTTCTACGCCTCGGCGCTCGGCAGCCGCATTGCGCCTCCGATCGAATGTCTGTACCAGACGAGCGGCCCGTGCAGCGTGGTTGGCACCGTGGCGAGCCTTGGCGGGCTCACGCCCTACGAGCCGATGCTGTTTTGGGTCGGGGCCCTGATGCTGGGGGCCGGGTTGATCCTGATATTCAGGCCGCGAGGCGCAAATCGTTGACGGCGCGCGCTCCGCCGGTCGGTCGGCGGGTTTGCTTCGTCTCCGCCGGAGCCCCTCTTCGATGTGAGGGAGGCGTCGATGCGGACGAAATCGCGGGCGTTGCGATGCCGGTCATCAAAATTGGCTCCTCGCTGTTTCAAGTGGGTGAGGCAGCGGCGAGAGTTTGGTCGGGCCGCTCTGCCCATCGATTTCTCGGCGGCGCGAAATGTCGATGGACAAAGCCTTGTCAAGGCCGAAGCCGCCGGAGGCGGGGGCCGAAGGCCCGCCTTTACAAGGGTTTGACCATCGACGACGATCGATAGCCGAGGTCAGGGGCCGCTCCGATTTTCAGCCTCTCGTTTTGCTCGTCGTCAAGCAAGCCCGACGTGCGGGGATGCCGCCACCCACCCGAAACAGCGACGAGCCGTGAATTTATCTTCATCCTTGTCTCTGTGCCATCGAGGTGGAGCGTGCCGATCCCGATATGACAGCATATCGAGTTCATATAGTATGCACGGGTCTTTGAATAACGTAGCCCCAGGTCGATCTGGATTGCGCTTGCCGGGCGGGACTGGAATGGGGTCTTCCGAAATGGCTTGGGCGCTGACCGGGGCGCCTGCGAGCACGAGGGGCAAGGCAGCCATCAGGACCGCGTATGGAATTCTTCGAACACGGACAAAGGGAGCCAACTTCGGCCGCTCGCCGCGAATTTCCCCCGCTCTGGCGGGGCTTCCCCATCCACTCATTTTCATCAGCAGCGTTCCGCAGCTCAAGGTACGGATTCAGCCCGCGGAACGCGCCGCGACTTGTCGGAAACTCCGGGCCGAAACGCCCGACTCAGGCGGCGGCTCGTTTGGTCGGGCGAGAGACCGACGCCTTCTTCGGCGGTGGCAGCAGCAGGTCGGCGGGCACGCGGAAGCGGGCGCGCAATCTCTGCACCATCGCCATGCTCAACCCCTTCTTGCCGCTGAGGACTTCACTGACGCGGCTCGGGGTGCCCAGAATCGGCGCCATGTCGGCTCGCGTGAGACCATGCTGGTCCATCAGGTGACGGATCATATTTGCGAGATTCGGCGCCCGGGGGGGCCATTTGCGCTCCTCATAAGCCGCGATCAGGCGGGCCTGCGCTTCCAGCCGCACCATGTCGATTGGATCATCCGAACTCCAAAGCCGATCGACGAATGCGCGCGCCCGCGCGAGTTCGGCGTCGCTGTCGATCAAGATCAACGTTGCATCCATCACACGATCTCCGCATCTATCTCGTCGTATTCGGCATGAGTCCCGAAAAATCGGATCGCCAGAACGTTCGCCTGATATTGGACGCGGGCAATCAATCGATAGTCGTTGCCCTTGATGTTGAAAACGACCCGGCCGGCTTTCAGAATGCTCGCTTTCGGATAGGAGGCCTTGACGTCTTCGGGATTTCGCCACTCGGCGCAGGCGACGATCTCTCGCCAGGCGTCGTATTGAGATCGTGCAGCCTTGATCCCTCGATGGCCGGCGTGGTCGGCAAAATAGCTTTCGACCACATCCGTGCCCATCACGATCATCCGTCAGACGTGGCACAATATTCCAAAAATTGGAAGACTGGAGTCGCCGGCCAGAAAGGGCGGAGGCATTTCGGCGGCGTTCCTCGCAGGATGGGCGCCTCTGCCGGCGCCCAGCGCGCCCCGGCATAGTGGCGCGCCCAACGGGAATCGAACCCGTGTTTTCGCCGTGAAAGGGCGACGTCCTGGACCGCTAGACGATGGGCGCGAAGCGGCGGCCCGCCTGACGCGAACCGGCGCTCCGTATAGAGTTGCGGCGCCGCGCTGGCAAGAGCGCGTGGCTGTTCGCAAACCGCGGCCGCGGTGGCGCACGGATGAGCCGCTTGGCGATCCCGCGCTTGCGCGCCGCGCGCCGCGGGCCGATCATGGAGCGGAATTTCGCAGGAGGGGAGGCAAGCGATGCGCGCGATCCGAATCCACGAGACCGGCGGCCCCGAGGTCATGCGCCTCGAGGACGTCGAACTGGCGCCGCCGGGCCCCGGTGAGGCGCGCGTGCGTCACCACGCGATCGGGGTGAACTTCCTCGACGTCTATTATCGCAACGGGCTCTACAAGGCGCCCGCGACGCCGTTCACGCCGGGCAACGAGGCCGCAGGCGAGATCGTCTCGCTCGGCAAGGGCGTGAAGGGGTTCGGGCCGGGCGATCGCGTCGTCTATGTCGGCCCGCTCGGATCCTATGCGCAGGAGCGCAACGCCGAAGCGAAATATCTCGTCAAGCTGCCGAAGGCGATTTCCTACGAGACCGGCGCCGCGATGATGCTGAAGGGCCTCACCGCGCAATATCTGCTGCGCCAGACCTACAAGGTGAAGGCGGGCGACACGATCCTCGTCCATGCGGCGGCGGGCGGCGTCGGCCTGATCCTGTGCCAATGGGCCAAGGCGCTGGGGGCGACCGTCATCGGCACGGTCGGCTCGGCGGAGAAGGCGAAACTCGCCAAGAAGGCCGGCGCCAGGCATCTCATCCTCTACCGCGAGGAGGATTTCGCCGCCCGCGTCGGTGAGATCACCAAGGGCGCCAAATGCGCGGTCGTCTATGACGGGATCGGCAAGGCGACCTTCCCCGCCTCGCTCGACTGTCTGCGCCCGTTCGGCACTTTCGCCAGCTACGGCTCCGCCTCGGGCCCGATCGAGGGCTTCAACATCGCGCTGCTCGGCCAGAAGGGATCGCTGTTCGCGACCCGGCCGACGCTGTTCACCTTTCTCGCCGACCGCGGGCGGCTGGAGCGCATGGCGCGCGACCTGTTCCGGGTCGTCCAGTCCGGCGAGGTCAGGATCAGCGTCAGCGCGCGCGTGCCGCTCGCCGAAGCCTCGCGCGCGCATGCGGCGCTCGAAGCCCGGGAGACGACCGGCTCGACCGTCCTGCTGCCGTGACGGCAAGGGCGGCGCCGGGATCGGCCGCCGACATTCGTTCAGATTGCGAAACTGCTTGCGGAACGATTCGATAAGTCCGCGGCGAATGAGGCTGGCTATGTTTCGGTCAATGGATAGTATCGGACCGTTCTTGGCTGGGAGGCTGGGGTGGATCAGGCGGACACAGCGACGGTGGGAGAGCCCGCTTCGCCGCTCCTGGCGGTGCGCGGCATCACCAAGCGGTTCGGTTCGTTCACCGCCAACGACAACATCACGCTGGGACTGATCCCGGGCGAAGTCCACGCCCTGCTCGGCGAAAACGGGGCCGGGAAATCCACCCTGGTCAAGATGCTCTACGGCCTGCTGGCGCCGACCGAGGGCGAAATCCTCTGGCAGGGCGCGCCGATCAGCCTGCCCAATCCCAACGCGGCGCGCGCGCTCGGCATCGGCATGGTGTTCCAGCATTTCTCGCTGTTCGACAACCTGACCGTCGCCGACAACATCGCGCTGGTCATGCCGCCCGCCGAGCGGCTGCAGGACGTCCCGGGCAAGATCGAGGGAATCTCGCGCGCCTACGGCATGGGGCTCGAGCCGAACCGGCCGGTCTGGTCGCTGTCGGCGGGCGAGCGCCAGCGGATCGAAATCGCCCGTTGTCTGCTTCAGGATCCCAAGGTGCTGATCCTCGACGAGCCGACTTCGGTGCTGACCCCGCAGGAGGCCGAAAAGTTGTTCGAGACGCTCGACCGGCTGAAGGCCGAGGGCAGGGCGCTGCTCTACATCTCGCATCATCTGGAGGAGGTGAAGCGATTGTGCGACCGGGCGACCATCCTGCGCCTCGGCAAACTGGTGGGAACCTGCGATCCGCGCGCCGAAACGCCGCGCTCGCTCGCGGCCCTGATGGTCGGCGCGCAGATCAGCGAGGTGCGGGCGGCCGGCGCCCATGCGCTCGGCAAGGACCGCCTCGTGGTCGCCGGTCTCGACGCGCCCTCGCCCACGCTGCACGGCGTCTCGCTGAAGGGCGTTTCGCTGGCGGTGCGCGGCGGGGAGGTGTTCGGGGTCGCCGGCGTCGCCGGCAATGGGCAATCGGAGCTGTTCGCCAATCTGTCCGGCGAAATCCTCGCCCCCAGGCCCGGCGCGATCCTCATCGACGGCGCGCCCGTGGGCGGGCTCGGGATCAGCGAGCGGCGCGCGCTCAACGCGGGCTTCGTGCCCGAGGAGCGCAACGGGCACGCGGCGGCGCCCGATTTCACGCTTTCGGAAAACATCGTGCTGACCGGCCATGGTTCGAACGGCCTGACCCAGATGGGCTTCATCAACGGCCTGCTCGCCAAGGCGCAGTCGCAAAAGGTCATCACGGCCTTCGACGTGCGCAAGTCGGGCGCCGATCCGCTGGCGCGGACGCTGTCGGGCGGCAATCTGCAAAAATTCGTGGTCGGGCGGGAAATCCTCCGCGAACCGGCGCTGCTCGTCATCAATCAGCCGACCTGGGGCGTCGACGCGCTCGCGGCGGCGACCATCCGCCAGGCGCTTCTCGATCTTTGCGCCCGCGGCGCCGCCGTGCTGATCATCAGCCAGGATCTCGACGAACTCTTCGAGATCAGCGACCGCATCGCGGTCATCCATACCGGACGGCTGTCCGCGGCGCTGCCCGCGCGCGGCACGACACGCGAGGAGATCGGCCTGCTGATGGCGGGGATGTCGGGCAATGCCGGACCCGCGGGCGAGGGCGGCCATGCGCATTGATCTCGAGGCCCGGCCGCAACGCTCGACCTTGCGCGAGATTCTGGCGCCGATCGGCGCGCTCGTCGTCGCGATCCTGATCGGCGGGATCGTCGTCGCCCTGATGGGACGCTCGACGCTCGAGGCGTTCGACGTCTATTTCGTCGAGCCGCTGTCGCAGTCCTATTCGCTGCAGGCGATCGCGGTGAAGGCCTCGCCGCTGATCCT
>JBEKEI010000079.1:0-19914 GCA_050013915.1 Roseiarcus sp. | reverse complement strand
CCTGGCCGAGGCCGACGAGCGCGAATTCCCCGGTCATCCCGGGCTGGCCCGTCAGCGCCATAAAAGCCGCGAACAGAAACAGCGCGGCGATCAGCGCCCGCAGCACCCGGACGGCCCGGCGCGGGTCGTGGCGGACGGCGCAGCGCGCATGGGATCGGCGCCTTCGTTTTCCCCCGGCGATGACAGCAGGGCAATTGCCGGCGCGCCATGGCGAATCGTTGTCGCGCCCGGGCGGACGCCGGTCATGAACCGCGATTCCGCTGACAGCGCATTCATTCAGGACGTCCCGGTCATTGGAGGCCCTTGCCGCCTCGATCGTCCCGCCTTAGCCTTGTCAGATCGGGAGGCGATCGTTCGGGGGCGTGCGATGCGCTGGGCTGCGGCAATGTTTCTCGTCGCTTCGGCGCTGGCGGCGCCGGCTTGCGGGGACGCCGCCGACAGGATCGCCTGTATGCAATGGTGCGAGAAATGCGGGCCCGGCCCCGCGTGCACGGCCAATTGCGAGGCGCGCAACAATCCCATGGTCGCCAACAGCTGCTCGGTCCACTATTCGGCCAAGCCCGGCCAGCCCTGCATCGCCGGCTCCATCACCTGCCAGGACTGGTGCGCGCGCTATCGGACGAGCGCCGTTCAGGAGCAATGCCTGACCAGCAACCCCGCCAGCTGCATGAAGAAATACGGCGGGCTGCTCGCCTGCGTCGCGGATCGCCCGCCGAACGCGAGGAGAATGAACTGATCCCGTGGCATGATGCGCGCACGGCATGCGAACGCCGCCGACCGGCCGGCGTCCGCGCCCGATTGCAGGATTGCCGGAATCGGCTCGGGCAAGCGAGAAATTACCCCTTCGGGACAAGATGAATTCGCGCCTGGCCTGGGATCACTGGGTTTCTGATTTTATCTTGTTCACCAGGGCGACGATCAATGCCGATACGACAAATGTCAGGTGAATGCCGACCATGAGCATCACCCGCGTGGAGCTCACAGTTGAATTGGGTTGAGAAAGGTCGAGAATTTGGCGCAACAGCACAATCGCCGATATTGCCGTTATGGAACCAAGCAGTTGCAGCTTCAGGCCGCTATAGTCCAAATGCCGCGTCCAGTCAGGCCAATCCTCCCCTCTCGACGGGTGTATTTTCGAGACAAAATTGATGTATCCAACGAACATGATCATTAGAACGAGATTCATGACCAGCACGATATCGACAATGGTAAGCGCCTGGATGACCGCGGTATTCTCCTGGAAGACCCTGAAATCGTAGATGAATTGGTAAAACTCCTCAAAAGTCTTGTAGCACAGGGCGACAAGAACCAAGGATAGTATCAAATAGCTCGGAGCCAATATCCATCTCGAGCCAAAAAGAAGCTTGTCTTCGAACAGCTGTTCAAATCTTGCCATTAGTGGATGTTTCGCGTGATGTAGAACGCGAGCATCAATCTTGTGAGATATGGTCTTCTCGATTCGCGCTGAAACGGAGTCCCTGATCCGCGCCGAGACGATCTCCCCGATTGCCGACGAAATCGAATCGTCGATGCGATCCTCGATCGCCTGATCTATCCTCGAGCTGACGGAGTTGTCCGGGGCGTCGGAATCGGGAGATGGCATTGCTTGCGCCTCCGCGGGGGGCTTGCTCACAATGATTATGCAACCGCGGCTCTCTCGTCAGCAAGTTGCTTGCCAGGCCGGGAAGCGGCGGCAAACGTGGAATGTGACGCCGGGTCGACCCGGCGGGGCGCCCGGCCGCCGCCCGGCGTCTTTCTCTTTTACAGAATAATTCTTGACTCCAGCCATGTCCCGGTCCAGGACCGGGGCCGATCGACGGACGGTCCGAGCCGGGCGAACGCAAGGAGATCGACGGCCGCGCCCAGGACCGCAGGAGGCCCCGCGGCGGCTTCGTTTCGCTCGCCGGCCCTTGAAATCCCGCGAATCCGGGGAAAAAAATTTCCAGAAATTACCGAAACGACAACGACGTCGGCCAAATCCTCGCCGCGCCCCGCCGGCAGCGCTGCGCGCCGCGCTATCGCTCGTCCCGCGCGTGCAATCCCATCCCGATCAGGGCGGCGCCGCCGAGAATCATGTTGACGCCGACCAGCAGCCCCATCGTCCAGGCGGAGGTCCCGGGAAGGTCGAAGATGATGACGACCGCCAGGGCGATGTCGACCACGCCGCTCGCCAGCATCAGGCCCCAGCGGCCGGAGAACTGACGTCGGTGTTCGAACGCGAACATGATCGACGCGCCGCCTTCGATCAGGAAGAACAAAAGCAATATGAACCGCAGCTGGCCGATCTGGGCGAACGGCCATCCCATCAGACCGCCATACAGATCCTGCGATCTGTTCGCGACGAGGACGCCGCCGACGAGAATCGCGAGCAACGCCGATACGAGCGACCACCAGAACGCCGGCGCCTGGCGCGCCCAATAGGTCGCCGCCAGGCCGACGCCGCCGCTGACCAGAAACAGCCAGCCCACGACGACGGTCGCGTGGGCGTTGCCGATCGACGGAACGGCGATCGCCAGTACGCCCAACGCAATGAGCGCCGCGCCTTCGGCGACGAACACGACCCAATGGTCATGGATCGACTTTGCGAGGTTCGCGAGCGCGCGCTCACTTTCGGAATCCCGGTTCATGGCCATTCGAGCCGACATCCTCCGGGCCGCCAGCGGTCCAGGCTCGACTTGTGACTTCTTTGCGGGCTCTCCGCAAGCCCGGACCCATCGGAGTCAAACGCCTTCGGGACCCCGGCCTTCCCGGCCCGTGTTCACGGCCTAATATTCGGTGCGGGCGGCGCAGACGGCGGGCTGTGAACGGCTCGGGATCGACAGGCAGATCCCACCGATCCTCGACCACGACCGGTCGATGAGGGCGCGGTTCGATTCGCTCGTCAAGGCGGTCCGGCGACGGAGCGCTCAGGGGCGGGCCCGGCGCCGGTTCGGCGCGAGCCTGGCGATCAGGGCCTGCGCGGCGGCGGGATTGCGGACCTTGGCGCCGGCGATGAAATAGACGAACACGTCGCCGCGTTCGGCCCAGCCGTGCGCCTGCCGCGCGAAGCCGGCGAGCGCCCGGTCGGAGACGCCGGTCTCGAGGTCCTCGCGGCTGGTCATCAGCCGCGCATAGGTGAAATCGGCGGTCGGCTCGTCGATCTCCGGGAAGTCGTCTTCCCTGGCGTAGACGATCGCGACGCCGTGCTTGCGGGCGAGATCGGCGAAGGCGGGCGTCGCGAAGGTCGGGCTGCGCACCTCGATCGCGTGGCGCAGCGCCAGGCCGTCTTTCTCGCGTGGCAGCAGCGCGAGAAAGGCGCCGAAATCCTGCGCGTCGAACGTCTTGGTCGCCATGAACTGCCAGTTGATCGGCCCGAGCTTGGCGCCGAGCTGGGTCAGGCCCTGCGCGAGAAAGCGCTCGACCGATTCGCCGACGTCGGCGAGAATCCTGCGGTTGGTGCAGAAACGCGAGGCCTTCACCGAGAAGACGAAGTCTTCCGGCGTCTCGTCGCGCCACTTGCGCCAGTCGTCCGGCTTGAAGGTCGAATAATAGGTGCCGTTGATCTCGATCGAGGTCAGCGCCCTTGAGGCGAACGCGAGTTCGCGACTGTGGGCGAGGCCCTTCGGATAGAACGCGCCTCGCCACGGCGCGAACGTCCAGCCGCCGACGCCGACGCGGATCGCGCCCGCGCTCACTGCGCCCTTGCGGCGTCCGGCGCCGGCGTCGCCTGGATGCGCGCCTGGAGGTCGGCGAGCGAGCGCGCCGCGTCGGCGCTCTGCTGCTGGAGGGAGGCGAGGGTCTTGGCGGCCGCCTCGCTCTGCCGCTGGAGGTCGGCGAGCTGGCTCTGGGCGCTGGCGAGCGCCGCCAGCGCCTTGTCGCGTTCGGCCGCCGCGTCGTCGACCCGGCCCTGTAGCGCGGCGAGCTGGTCGGTCGCCTCCTTCGCCTTGGCGTCGGCCGCCTGCAATTCGCGGGTCTTGGCGCTCGCCTCCTCCTGCGCGCCCGATACGGTCAGCCGCGCGTCGGTGATCTGCTTGTTGAGATCGGTCAGTTCGTTCTGCGCCGCGGCGCGCGCGGCGGAGGCTTCCGACAGCGCGATCCGGGCGTCCTCGGCCTGTTTCTGGAGCTCGGCGAGGCTGCCCGCGGTCTTCTGCAGGTTCTGCAGCTCGGCCTCGAGGCCCGACCGGGCGACTTCGGCGCGGCTCATCGCGTCGTGCATTTCGCCCTGCACCGCCGAGACCTGCGCCGAATAATAGGCGACCAGCAGCCAGCCGAGAATCGCGACCGCGGTCAGCGCCAGCGGCACGGGCCGGCGAAAATCGTCGCTGATGCTATACGCCATGCGAGGCTCCCGCGGACTTCGTCCGGACAAACGGCGCACAAGGGGCCAGGTTGCAGTCTGCGGCCATTATTTCGCCACGCCAAGAGCAAATTTCGGCCGCGCCGAGGAAATCGCGCCGCCATCACATGACCATGGGCGCGCATTGAACAATTATGGGGCGCGGGGCGCCGGCGGCGGCGTATAAATGGGGCGCGAACGGCGCCGCCGCGGCCCCGGGGGAGGCTCTCCGCGTTGAAGTATTCGTTTCTCGCGCTCGCCCGGCAGGCGCTGAAGGGTCATGGAGGCTGGCCCGAGCAGTGGCGCTCGCCCGAACCCAAGCCGGCCTATGACGCGGTCATCGTCGGCGCCGGCGGCCACGGCCTCGCGACCGCCTATTACATGGCGAGGCAGCACGGCATGCGCGACGTCGCCGTGCTCGAAAAAGGCTGGCTCGGCGGCGGCAATACGGGGCGCAACACCACGATCATCCGCTCCAATTACCTCTGGGAGCCCTCGGCCGCGCTTTACGGCCACGCCCACAAGCTCTGGCATGGGCTGTCCCAGGAATTGAACTACAACGTGATGTTCTCGCCGCGCGGCGTCATGCTGATCGCCCACAGCCATCACGACGAGCAATCCTTCAAGCGCCACATCTACGCCAATCGGCTCGCCGGCGCCCAGAACGAATGGCTGACGCCCGATCAGGCCAAGGAATTCTGCCCGCTGCTCAATATCGACCCCTCGGTCCGCTATCCGATCGTCGGCGCCGCGCTCCAGCGCAGCGGCGGCACCGCGCGCCACGACGCGGTCGCCTGGGGCTATGCGCGCGCCGCCTCGATGCTGGGGGTCGACATCATCGAGAATTGCGAGGTCAAGGGGATCGCGCGCGCCGCATCGGGCGCCGTCAGCGGCCTGGAGACGAGCCGCGGGGCGATCGCCACGAAGAAGATCGGCGTCGTCGCGGCGGGCGCCACCAGCGTCGTCATGGCGATGGCGGGCGTAAGGATGCCGCTGGAATCCTTCCCGCTGCAGGCGCTCGTCTCCGAACCCCTGAAGCCGATGATGCCGTGCGTCGTCATGTCGAACACCATCCACGCCTACATGTCGCAGTCGGACAAGGGCGAACTCGTCATCGGCGCCGGCATGGACGCCTATAATTCGTACAGCCAGACGGGCGGGCTGCACATCGCGACCCAGACGCTGGAGGCGATCTGCGAAATGTTCCCGACCGTCTCGCGCCTGCGCATGCTGCGCAATTGGGGCGGCATCGTCGACACGACGCCCGACCGCTCGCCGATCATCGGCAAGACCCCGGTTCCCGGCCTCTACGTCAATTGCGGCTGGGGCACGGGCGGCTTCAAGGCGACGCCCGGCTCGGGCCATGTGTTCGCCCATACGCTCGCCACCGGCGAACCGCATCCGATCAATGCGCCGTTCACGCTCGATCGCTTCCGCACCGGCGCGCTCATCAACGAGGCGGCGGCGGCGGCGGTCGCCCATTAGCGAGGCGTGAAATGCTGCTGATCCGCTGCCCCTATTGCCGGATGGAGCGCCCGGAGGTCGAGTTCCGCTACGCCGGCGAGGCCCATCTCGTCCGGCCGGCCGATCCCGCTTCGGCGAGCGACGAAGACTGGAGCGCCTTCCTCTATCTGCGCGCCAACGACAGGGGCCTCCACGCCGAGCGCTGGCGCCATGCGGCCGGCTGCGGGCGCTATTTCAACTGCCTGCGCGACACGGTCAGCGACAGGATCGCGGCGACCTACAAGGCCGGCGAGGCGCGGCCGGTCTGAACCGCCGCCGCCGGCGCTGGCGGTTTCGAAGCAGGCGTGCGAATTTGCGCGCCGCCGCGTCGGCGCAACTTGGAACAGGGAGAGAAACATGATCCGCGTCGTCGCGATCGTCACCGCCAAGCCGGGCAAGCGCGAGGAGCTGCTCGCCGCGTTCCGCGCCGTCGTCCCGCTCGTGCATGCCGAAGCCGGCTGCATCGAATACGGCCCGAACGTCGACGCCGACGGGTTTGGCGCGTTCCAGGCCAGGATGGGGGCCGACACGTTCGTCGTTATCGAGACCTGGGCCGACGCCGACGCGCTGAAGGCGCATTCGGTCGCCCCGCACATGGCCGCCTATGGCGCGAAGACGAAGCCGCTGATCGCAAGCCGCGCGATCCACGTCCTGTCGCCGGCCTAGGGGCGCAGCGAACGCCCCCGTTTTCACTCGTCATTCTGGGACGTCAGTTCCTGCACCGATATGGCCGCCGCCGCGCCGCCCTTGCGCAGCCAGACGCCGCAATCGGCGCCGTTGGCGACGAACTCGACGCCCGCGCGCTCCAGCGCCTTCTGGAACAGCCCGACGGTCATTTCCGGCACGCCCTGGCCGGCTTCGAAACGAGTGACCGTGCCGACGGAGACCCGGGCGGATTCGGCGAGTTCGCGGATGCCGATCGATAGACCGGCGCGCGCCATTCTGCATTGTTCAGGAGTCACGTCTCACGTCCAGTCGGGCCGCGGCGCCGTCCGTCCGCGCCGCCTTACGGTTCTGTAGAGCATGGAACGCGCTCCGCCGCCATGGTTCACTTGGAAGCCCGCCCCAGTTCGGCCAGATAATTCCAGGTGTAGATTCCCGTTGCATGGCCATCGTCGAAAGTCGGGCGGATCGCATAATTGCCGATCGCCTCGAGTTCGAGGATCCTCACCGGGCGGTCGCCGATCTGCGCGGCGCGCTCCTCCGGCGACAGGCGCTTGGCCTCGGCGCTCTGGGTCGCCAGCCGCAGCGCGCGGCTCGACAGCGCAAATTCCTCCCCGGAATCGAATGTGATCGTCAACAACCGGCCCTCGTCGGTGAGTCGCAACTGCTTCGGCCAGGGATCGGCCATGGCGGGTCAGCCGATCACGATTTTTGGGGCGGCGCGCTGGCCCGGCGCCTCGAGCCCGGCGATCAAGGCGCGCGCAATGGCGCGGAACGCCCGGGCGTGGGCGCCGTCGGGCTCGGCGGCGACGATCGGGCGGCCCGCGTCGGAGGTCTGGCGAATCGCAATGTCGAGGGGCACTTCGCCGAGGAACGGGACGCCACGCTTCTCGGCTTCGTGACGCGCGCCGCCATGGGCGAATATGTCGCTGCGGCCCTGGCAATGCGGGCAGATGAAATAGCTCATGTTCTCGATGACGCCCAGCACCGGAATGCTGACCTTTTCGAACATCGCCACGCCGCGCCGCGCGTCGATCAGCGCGAGATCCTGCGGCGTCGAGACGATCACCGCGCCGGCGAGCGGGGCGCTCTGCGCCATTGTCAGCTGCACGTCGCCGGTGCCCGGCGGCATGTCGACAACAAGGCAATCGAGTTCGCCCCAGGCGACCTCGCGCAGCAACTGGGTGATCGCGGACATGACCATCGGGCCGCGCCAGACGACCGGCGCCTCCTCCTCGATCATCAATCCGATCGAGATGACCTTGACGCCATGGGCGACGGGCGGGACGAGGAAATTGCGCTCGACCTTCGGCTTCTCGGCGAGGCCGAACAGGCGCGGCGCCGACGGCCCGAACACGTCGGCGTCGAGCAGCCCGACGCGCCAGCCCTCGAGCGCCATTGCGACTGCGAGATTGGCGGCGACCGTCGACTTGCCGACGCCGCCCTTGCCCGAGGCGACCGCGACGATGTGCCGGACCCCGGCCACGCTTTCGGGCGTGCGACGCGCCGCCGCCCGGCCGGCGGGCGGATGGGCATGGCCGTGGGCGGGCGGCGCGCCGGGGGCGCGTTCGGAGGTCAGGGTGACGATCGCCGCGCTGACGCCTTCGACACCGCGCAACGCGGTCTCGGCCGCCTTGCGCATCGGCTCGGCCCTCTCAGCCTGGGCGGGATCGACCACGATCGACAGATAGACCTTGCCGTCGCGATGGGTCAGGCCGCCGATGGCGCCCGAGCGGGTGAGCGGCGTCTTGCCGTCCGGCCCCGGCACCGCGCCAAGCGCCTTGGTGATCGCGTTCTCGTCGAGCAAGATCATTCCCCCGGCTGCGCGGCGTCCCGTATCGCCGATCTTGACGTTCGGCGCCGGCGAAGCGACGGCTTCAGGTGGGCCGACATTTGGTATAGGCCTCTCGCGCGGACCTTTGAAGGACAATCGCACGGGATGACCGGCGGCGACGAAATGGCTGGCCCGAACCGCCCCCGGTCGGTGGCCGGCGAGGCGGCGGCGGCGCGCCGCGGGCCGAGCGCGCGCGCGCTCGACGCGATCCGGCCGCTCGCCAACCTGCCGGTGTTCTTCAAGCTGGATGGCCGGCGGGTCGTGCTCGCCGGCGGGTCGGAACCGGCCGCCTGGAAGGCCGAACTGCTCGCGGCGGCGGGCGCCGAGATCGCCGTCTTCGCGCCCGTCCCCTCGGCGAGGCTGCTGGAGACGGCGGCGCGCCACCCGCGCATCGTGGTCGTGACGCGCGGCTGGGCGCCGGAGGATCTCCGGGGCGCCGCGCTGGCGGTCGGCGAGGCGGCCGACGACGACGAGGCGAGGGCCTTCGCGCAGGCGGCGCGCCGCGCGGGCGCGCCGGTCAATGTGATCGACCGTCCCGAATTCTGCGATTTCTCCTTCGGCGCGATCGTCAACCGGTCGCCGCTGGTGATCGGCATTTCGACCGACGGCGCCGCGCCGGTGTTCGGCCAGGCGCTGCGCGCGCGCATCGAGGCGTTGATCCCCGGCAATTTCGCGCAGTGGGCGAAGGCGGCGAGGGACTGGCGGCCGCGTTTTTCCGCGCTCGGCGGCAGTTTCCGCCAGCGCCGCGGCTTCTGGGAGCGCTTCGCCACCCTCGCGCTCGCCAGCGCCGGGCGGGCGCCGGCGCCGAGCGATCTCGACGCTTTGCTCGCGGCCTCCGTCGCCGACCAGCGCCTGCCGAACAGGGGCGAGGTCGTGCTGGTCGGCGGCGGTCCCGGCGACCCCGAACTGCTGACGCTGAAGGCGGTGCGCGCGCTGCAGTCGGCCGACGTCGTGCTGTTCGACGATCTCGTATCGCCCGCCGTGCTCGACCTCGCGCGCCGCGAGGCGCAGCGCATCAATGTCGGCAAGCGCGGCCATGGCCCGTCGGTCGGCCAGGCCGATATTTCGGCGCTGCTGGTGACGCTCGGGCTCGAGGGCAAGAAGGTGGTCCGGCTCAAGGGCGGCGATCCCGCCGTGTTCGGCCGCACCAACGAGGAGATCGCCGCCGCGCGCGCCGCCGGCATTCCCTGCACGATCGTTCCGGGGATCACCGCCGCCCTCGCCGCCGCCGCCTCGCTCGGGCTTTCGCTGAGCGAGCGCGACCGCGCGCGCCGCATCCAGTTCATCACCGCCCACGCCGCCGACGGCTCGCTGCCGCAGCGGCTCGACTGGGCGGCGCTGGTCGATCCCGAGGCGACGACGGCGGTCTATATGGGGGTCAAGACCCTGCCGGCGCTGACGCGGCGCCTGCTGGATGAGGGGCTCGACCCGCTGACCCCAGCCGTGATGATCGAGAATGCGAGCCTGCCCGAGGAGCGCCGGTTCGTCGCCGCGCTCGCGGTAATGCCCGCGCTGATCGCGGCGCAGGCCCTGCAAGGGCCGTGCATGCTGCTGTACGGGCGCACGCTCGACCGGGCGATGCCCAACGAGGGGAGCGCCGGCCCTTGAATCTGTTCTGTTTCGGCCTCGGCTATTGCGCGCTGCATTTTCTCGGCGGCCAGGAGGGCGTGGCGGCGAGCGGCACGGTGCGCGAAGCCGCCAAGGCGGAAGCGCTCGCCGCCGACGGGATCGAGGCCTTCGTGTTCGACGGCCGGCGCGCCGACGCCGCGCTGGCGCCGCGGCTCGCGGCCGCCGAGGCGCTGCTGGTGTCGATCGCGCCGGGCGCCGAGGATCCCGTTCTCTCGCGCTTCGCCGGCGCGATAGGCGCGGCGCGGCGGCTGAAGGCGATCGTCTATCTCTCGACGATCGGCGTCTATGGCGATCACGGCGGCGCCTGGATCGACGAAACCGCGCCGACCGCGCCGACCTCCGAGCGCGGCCGCGCGCGCGTCGTCGCCGAGCGGCAGTGGCGGGCGCTCGGCGAGTCGATGGACGTCCCCGTCCATGTGCTGCGGCTGGCGGGGATCTACGGGCCGGGGCGCAACATGCTGGTCAAGCTGCGCGAGGGCGACGCGCGCCGCATCGTCAAGCCGGGGCAGGTGTTCAACCGCGCCCATGTCGAGGACATCGCGCAGGCGATCGCGCTGACGCTCGCCGCGCCTGGCGAGGGCGGAATCTGGAACGTCGCCGACGAGGAGCCGGCGCCGCCGCAGGATGTCATCGCCTTCGCCGCCGGCCTGCTCGGCCTGCCGGTCCCGCCCGAGGAGCCCTACGAGACCGCGGACATGTCGGCGATGGCGCGCAGTTTCTACGGCGACAACAAGCGCGTCTCGATCGCCAAGCTCGAGACGATGCTCGGCTTCGCGCCGAAATATCCGAGCTATCGCGAGGGCCTGCGGGCGCTCGCGGCGGCCGGGGAGGGGGGTGCGTGACCCGCCGCCCTCAGATCTGCTCGACCCCCTGCACTTCGGGCAGGAAATGCTTGAACAGGTTCTCGATGCCGTGCTTCAGCGTCGCGGTCGAGGAGGGGCAGCCGGAGCAGGCCCCTTTCATCGCGAGATAGACGATGCCGTCGCGGAAGCCCTTGAAGGTGATGTCGCCGCCGTCGCCCGCCACCGCCGGGCGCACCCGGGTCTCGATGAGGTCCTTGATCGTCTCGACGATCTCGGAATCGGCGGGCGCGAAGAATTCGCCCGAGGCGTCGGTCGGCCCCTGCGGGCCCTGCAGCAGCGGCGCGCCGGACAGATAGAATTCAGTGACCACGCCGAGGATCGCCGGGCGCAGATGCTGCCACTCGCCCTCGTTCTTGGTCACCGAGATGAAATCGGGCGCGAAGAACACGCCGCTGACTCCCGGCACCTGCATCAGCGCCTTGGCGAGCGGCGAGCGCTCCGCCTCGTCGAGGTCGCGCGCCTCGAACGTGCCCTCTTCCATGACCGGCCGGCCGGGCAGGAACTTGAGGGTCGCGGGATTGGGGGTCGCTTCGGTCTGGATGAACACGCGGGCTCGCTCCGGGAGGGCAGGGCTTGGCCTTCTACCTATGGGCCGGCGCGGTCCTTTGCAAGCGCGTGGTCGATCGCGCAGCGGCGCCCGCGCGCGCCGCCATCTCAAATTGTCGCGCGCCGCGCCGGAAAACCGGTTTCCCCTTCGCCGCGCTTGCCTTTAGGTTGCCGGCGGTTCGGGATCTGGGGACTGGCGCAGGCGATGGCGACGGGCGCGGCGAGGCCAGGGGTCAGCGAGAAGCCGTGGCCCGCCGGGGCTGCGCGATGACGCGCGCCTTTCGCCTCGCGGCGGGCGGCCGCATCGACCGCAGCCGGCCGATCGGCTTCACTTTCGACGGCCGGAGTTTTCGGGGCCTGGCCGGCGACACGCTCGCCTCGGCGCTGCTCGCCAATGGCGTCCATCTGACCGGCCGCTCGTTCAAATATCACCGGCCGCGCGGGATCCTCGCGCTGGGCTCGGACGAGCCCAATGCGCTGGTCGGCGTCGGGTCGAGCGAGGGCCGGTTCACGCCCAATATCCGCGCGACCGAGGTCGAGCTCACCGAGGGGCTGACCGCGGTCAGCCAGAACAACTGGCCTTCGCTGCGCTTCGACCTGCAGGCGGTCAACGACTTGTTCTCGGCTTTCTTCCCCGCCGGCTTCTACTACAAGACCTTCATGCATCCCAAAGGCGCCTGGGCCAAGCTCTACGAGCCGCTGATCCGCCGCGCCGCCGGCCTCGGCCGCGCCCCGGCCGCGCGCGACGCCGACCATTACGCCAATCTCTACGCCCATTGCGACGTCGCGGTGATCGGCGCCGGTCCCGCCGGCCTCGCCGCCGCGCTCGCCGCGGCGCGCGGCGGCGCCCGGGTGATGCTGTTCGACGAGCAGGCGGAATTGGGCGGTTCGCTGCTGGCCGAGACCGCCGCGCGCATCGACGGCGCCGCCGCGGCGGACTGGCTCGCCGCGGCGCTCGCCGAACTGCAGGCCTCGCCCAAGGTCACGCTGCTGCCGCGCACCCAGATCTTCGGCTATTACGCGCAGAATTTCCTCGCCGGGCTCGAGCGGATCGGCGACCATCTCGCCGCGCCCGATCCGAAGCTGCCGCGCGAGCGGCTGTGGCAGGTGCGCGCGAGGCGGGTCGTGCTCGCCACCGGCGCCCATGAGCGGCCGCTGGTGTTTCCCGACAACGACCGGCCCGGGATCATGCTCGCCGAGGCCGCGCGCGGCTATCTCGTTCGCTATGGTGTCAAGCCGGGAACGCGCGCGGTGATCGCGACCGCCCATGACTCGGCCTATCGCGCGGCGCTGGAGCTCGCGCAGGCGGGCGTCGCGATCGCCGCGATCGTCGACCTGCGCGCCCAGGCCGACGGCGAATGGCCGCAGGCCGCGCGCCAGGCGGGCCTGCGCGTCGAGACGGGCGCCGTGATATCGGGGACGCGCGGGCGAACCCGCGTTTCCCATGCGCTGGTCGCCAGGCTCTGGGCCGACGGGACGGCGGGGCCGGCCGAGCCGATCGCCTGCGATCTCATCGCGATGAGCGGCGGCTGGACGCCGAGCCTGCATCTGTTCTCGCAGTCGCGCGGCAAAGTCGCCTTCGACGCAGCGCTTCAGGCCTTCCTTCCCGCCGTCTCGGCCCAGGATGAGCGCTCGGCGGGCGCCTGCCGCGGCGTATTCGGCCTCGCCGCGGCGCTCGCCGACGGCGCGCAAGCGGGGGCGGCGGCGATCGGCGCCCCGGCGCCTGAGCCGCTCCTTGTGGAGCGCGCGCCGATCGCGCGCGGCGGCTTCCTCGGCCGCGCGCCCGCGCGCGGCGATCCCGCCAAGGCCAGGGCCTTCGTCGATTTCCAGAACGACGTCACCGCGCGCGACGTGACATTGGCGACGCGCGAAGGCATGCGCTCGATCGAGCATATCAAGCGCTACACGACCTCGGGCATGGCGACCGACCAGGGCAAGACGTCCAACATGAACGCGCTGGCGATCGCCGCCGAGGCGCTGGGCAAGACGATCCCGCAAGTCGGCCTCACCACTTTCCGGCTGCCCTATACCCCGGTGACTTTCGGCGCCATCGCCGGCATGTCGCGGCGCGATCTCTTCGATCCCGTCCGCCGGACGCCGATGCACGGCTGGGCGGAGGAGCAGGGCGCGAAATTCGAGGAAGCGGGGCTGTGGAAGCGCGCGTCCTACTTTCTGCGCCCCGGCGAGGACATGACCGCGGCGGTGACCCGCGAATGCCTCGGCGCGCGGGCGCGCGCCGGGATCATGGACGCCTCGACGCTCGGCAAGCTCGAAGTGGTCGGCCCCGACGCCGCCGAATTCCTCAACCGCGTCTATGTGAATTCCTTCGCCAAGCTCGGAATCGGCCGCTGCCGCTACGGCCTCATGCTGAACGAGGCGGGCTATGTGATGGACGACGGCGTCGTCGCCCGGCTCGCGGCCGACCGCTTTCACGTCACCACGACGACCTCGGGCGCGGCGCGCGTCGTCGCCCAGATGGAGGATTTCCTGCAGACGGAATGGCCGGAGCTGAAGGTCTGGTTCACCTCGACGACCGAGCAATGGGCGACGATCGCGATCAACGGCCCGCGCGGGCGCGAGATGCTGGCGCCGCTGGTCGAGGGGATCGACCTCGCGCCCGCGGCGCTGCCGCATATGAGCATGCGCGAGGGCCGCATCTGCGGCGTCGCGACCCGGCTCGCCCGCGTCAGCTTCACCGGCGAACTCGGCTTCGAGGTCAATGTCCCCGCCGATTACGGGCGCTCCGTGCTGGAGGCGATCTGGGAGGAAGGCCGCAAGGTCGACTGCGTCGTCTACGGCCTCGATGCGCTGCTGATCCTGCGCGCGGAAAAGGGCTTCATCGTCGTCGGCCAGGAGACCGACGGCACGGTGACCCCCGACGATCTCGGCCTCGGCCGGATGGTCGCGATGGCCAAGCCCGACTTCATCGGCAAGCGCTCGCTTGGCTTGGCGGACCTCGCGCGGCCGGGGCGCAAGCAGCTCGTCGGCCTCATGCCCGAGGATCCGGCGTTCCGGCTCGACGAGGGCGCCCAGGTCGTCGGCATGAAGGAGCCGGCGATCGGCACGCCGGCGCTCGGCCATGTCACCTCGTCCTATCTCAGCCCGACGCTCGGCCGCAGCTTCGCGATGGCGCTGGTCGCCGGCGGGCGCGAGCGGATCGGCGCCAGCCTGTTCGTGACGACGATGGCCGGAACGGTCGCCGTCCGCGTCGTCGCACCCGTCTTCTACGACAGGGAGGGCAAGCGGCTCGATGGCTGACGCGCTCCGCCGGCCTGTTCTCGACGGGCTCGCCCTGCCGCGCAACCGCGCGGCGGCGAGTTTCGCCTGCGCGCGGGCGACCCGCTTCATCTTGCGCTGCGGCGCGGAAGCCGCCGCGCTCGCCGGCCCGGCCTTCGGCGCCGCGCCGCCGCGCGAGCCGTTGCGCAGCGCCACCGAAGGCCCGCGCTCGGCTTTGTGGCTCGGCCCCGACGAATGGCTGCTGCTCGCCGAGGACGAGGCGCCCGGCCTCGGCGCCGCGCTGGAGGCGGCGCTCGCGGCCGTTCCCCACGCGCTGGTCGACGTCTCGCATCGCAACGACGCGCTCGAAGTCACCGGCCCCGGCGGCGCGCGCCTGCTCAACGCCGGCGTGCCGCTCGATCTCGATCTTTCCGCCTTTCCCGTCGGCATGGTCGCGCGCACGCTGCTGACCAAGGCCGAGATCACCTTGTGGCGCCGCGCGCCCGACCATTTCCGGGTCGAATTCCAGCGTTCCTTTGGGCCTTATGTGGCGGCGATCCTCGCCCAGGCCGCGAGCGACCAGGAGCTGTGCTGAGGAGGCCGCGCTCCCTCCCCCGCGTGCGGGGGAGGGCCGGGGAGGGGGCCGCCCGCCGCCTTATGGTCTTGACGACAAAGGCCTTCTTCGGATGGGGCGCGCCCCCTCCCCAACCCTCCCCCGCTTCGCGGAGGCGGGAGAAGCCCGGTTCCGGTTCCGGCGCATTCAGCCTGCCTCTCTCCCGATCGCAGGCTTCGGCCCGGCCCGGCGATCGCCGCGCCTCGATGCGGCCGCGCGGGGAAGCCGGCGCGAACAAGGCGCGCTGGGTCGTGGATAGGATGCCGCGGCGTCGGGGGCAAAAACGCGCGGCGGCGCCGGGGCCCCCGCGACTTTCCGGCATCGAAGCGGCGAGGCGGAAACTGCAGGCGCGTCATCATTTCTTTCGCCGGGCCGGTCGCAGAATGGCCTCCATCTCATGGAGGATCGTGCAACCGTTCAGCGCATCGCCGGTCTTGTCTTCCGGGTCGGCCTCGAACAGCGCCCGCATCCGGTCGGACATCGCCATCGGTTCGAGGTAGCGCTCCTCGCCGAGCCGCGATCGATTGTGATCGAGGCCCGCGTTCAATTGCCGGAAAGACTAATCGAGATTCCAATAGGGAAAATATCCGGTTCTATCGATGAATTTCGGCGCCGATAACAGGATGCGGCTGCACCACGGCCTCGGGCTGCGGCCCGTAGGCCGCGCCGAGGATCCGCCCCAGTCCCTGCCAGGGCCGCAACGCGCACGAGCTCCGCCGCGCCCGGCGCGACCCCGGCCCCGTCGCAGGCGAGCCCGCCCGCGCCGCGCGGGACGCGCCGATAGGTGTGCATTACTGGCGCATGCATCGGGAGGCGTCCATCGCTCCAATGATACAATGTTCTTGTTTTGTTCCGTTGTCAAGAAATTTCGTAAATTCCGAATACGCGGGGCGCATTTGATCCGGACGTCCGAGGCTGCGGGGTGGGGGGAGAGTAAAGTGGAGGGTCATCGAAACCCGTTGTCGGGTCCGAGCCCGCGAAGACGGCCAATCGCCCAGCCGTCCGCGCTGCCAGGGCCGGACGCGCGCCTCAAGGTCAAGCCGGCTACGCCGGTCGCTGCGCGCCAAGCGGCGCTTCGCGAACCTTGACCCGCGCGACGGCGGCGTGGCTCCGCGGCGCCGGGGAGTCTGCGTCCCGCGTCCCGCCGAGCAGGCCGACAGTGGCTCGCGTCGTGGTCTCTGGCGCGACGAGGCGGGCGAACAATAAAGTGCAGAGTCAGCGGGACCCAAGATATCCACAGAAGCTATATGAATTTATCGAAATATCGTTCCGGCGCCAAATCATGGAACGCCAACCCCGTTATGACATTCGGATCGGGGCCGAGATCGATGCTCGGGGCCGGCGGCGGCGCGTCGACGCAGAGCATCGAAGCGCGCATCGCATCCGCGAACCGCAGCATTTCGATCGCGCCCGAATTCGCGGTCTGTTCGTCATAGATGACGCCGGACCAATCGCCGATGACGACATCGGGAACCATCGTTTTGGCGGCGGCGTCGAGTTGCGCCATCGTCGGGGGAACATGAGCGCGGGCGACGATCAAAGTCCCGCGCTGAGTCGGAAAAGGCGGCGCTTCCGCGCTCGGTTGGCGGCGTTCATTCATGGGGGCGTCCTTGCGTATCGATGGCCGCTCCGTCGCTCCGCTCCGGCCCTTCGGGTGACTGCGCGCCGTCGGCGCGGCTTGCTGGCGACCATGACCTTTTGGTGGGCGCCGCGGCCGATTGGCCGCGACGCTCAGCAAAAGGTCATGGTTGCAAACGGCCGGGGCGGGCGTGGGGTGAGCTGGGCTCCGTCCGGCCTTGAACCGACGTCCGAAGCCGCGCTGTCACCTCCACCACCGGGCGATGGAGAGGTCTTTCTCTTTTACAGAAATTTTGCTTGACGCCAGCCCTTCCCCGATCTAGTCTACTTGAAGTGAGATGGACGTCCGAGCCAGGCGAAACGGAGGAGAGTTACGGCGGGCTCCGAGGGCCGCCCGAGCCCTGCGCCTGCCCGCCCGCGGGGAAGGCTTCACCCGCCGCGGCGCCCGCTTTGCGGGAGAAGGGCGCGCCGCCGGGCGGCGGCCGCCGCGAACATCGGGCAAGTCCTTGATATCCCACGATCCGGGGCTTCCTATGATCCTTGGCCGGCCTCGCCATCAAGGACTTAGCGGCGATTTGGACGCGCCGCGAAGGGTCATTTGGGGTCTAAACGGCCCTGAAAGGCCCCAAACGGCGCCGAAACGGCCCTTCCGAAGCCCGTCGGAATCGTCCCGGTCTGGACTGTCGGGGATCGACCCGGTTTTTGCCATCGCGCAGTCCCGCCTCCCCGGCCCTCCGCCGCTTCGCGGGGACGGGAGAAGGGACGGCCTGAGGAGCCCGCCATGATCAGCGTCTTCGAATTGTTCAAGATCGGCATCGGTCCCTCCTCCTCGCATACGGTCGGGCCGATGAAGGCGGCGGCGGCGTTCGCGGCGGGGCTCGAAGCCTCCGGCGGGCTCGCGCGGACCGCCTCGGTGACGGTGACGCTCTACGGCTCGCTCGCCTTCACCGGCAAGGGCCACGCCGTCGACAAGGCGGTCATCCTCGGCCTGTCCGGGCAGACGCCGGCGACGATCGATCCCGCCGCGGTCGAGGCGATCGTCGCGCGCGTCGCCGCGCAGAAGCGGCTCGCGCTCGCCGGCGTCAGGGACATCGCCTTCGATCCCGCCGCCGCAATCCGCTTCGATTTCGTCACCGCGCCCGCGCGCCATCCCAACACGCTGCGCTTGTGCGCGCGCGACGCCAACGGCGCCGTGCTGCTCGACGAGGCCTGGTGCTCGATCGGCGGCGGCTTCATCATTCGCGAGGACGAGCCGGCGCCGACCGGCGTCGGCGAAGTCGCGTTTCCCCATCCGTTCCGCTCCGCGGTCGACCTGCTCGCCCGCGGCGCCGAGAGCGGTCTTTCGATCGCCGAGGTCATGCGCGCCAACGAGGCGGCGCTGCGCCCGCCCGAAGAGGTCTCCGCCCATGTCGCGACGGTGATTGCGGCGATGCTCGCCTGCGTCGATCGCGGCCTCTCCGTCGACGGCGAACTGCCGGGCGGGCTCAAGGTGAAGCGGCGCGCCAAAGCGATCTACGAGCGGCTGCGCGCCAATGCGACCCGGAACGCGCGCGCGGCCCACGAGATCATGGATTTCGTCAGCGTCTATGCGATGGCGGTCAACGAGGAGAACGCGGCGGGCGGGCGCGTCGTCACCGCGCCGACCAATGGCGCGGCGGGCGTCATTCCCTCGGTGCTGCGCTACTACCGCGACCATTGCCTGGAGGCGCGCGCCGAGGGCATGGCGACCTTCCTCCTCACCGCGACCGCGATCGGCGCCCTGTTCAAGATGAACGCGTCGATCTCCGGCGCCGAGGTCGGCTGCCAGGGCGAGGTCGGCGTCGCCTGCTCGATGGCCGCGGCCGGGCTGTGCGCCGCGCTCGGCGGCTCCAACGCTCAGATCGAGAACGCCGCCGAAATCGGCATGGAGCATCATCTGGGCATGACGTGCGATCCCGTCGGCGGCCTCGTCCAGATCCCGTGCATCGAACGCAACGCGTTCGGCGCGGTGAAGGCGATCGCGGCCGCCTCGCTCGCGCTGCATGGCGACGGCAGCCATCGGGTCTCGCTCGATCAGGTGATCGCGACGATGCGCCAGACCGGCGCCGACATGCAGTCGAAATACAAGGAGACCTCGCTCGGCGGGCTCGCCGTGAACTTCGTCGAATGCTGAGCGGCGGCATGTCAGCCGGCGTCGTCGATCGGGATCCAGATCTCGACGCCGCCGAGGCCGGTCTTCGGATCGAAGCCCGGCAGATGCCGCTCGAGCATCGGCGCATCCGCGGCCAGGCGATGGGTTTCGGGGCGCCAGCGCTCGAAAATCGCCCCATAGGTCGCGCCGATCGTCGAGACGTGGTCGCGATGGGTGAAGACGGCATAGCCGCGCGCGGGAATGCGCAGTTCGACGAGCCCGCGCGGGGTTCCCGAGAATCTCTTCACCGCGACGGCGCAGAGATAGTCGAAATTGCCGTCCTCATCCATGTCGCGGCTGACGCCGACCGGGATCGGATCCGCCTTGTCGGCGATTTCGCCGTAGCGCGCCATGAACGCCTGCCACTGCGCGGGCACGCCCTGCGTCGCCCCGAGCGCATGGCGCCCGGCGAGGCCGACGAACAGCATCGGCCCGGCCCTCTCGATGCGCGGCGGCGCCGGCTCGGCGTCGCGCGCAGGCGGAATCTTCATCGCTTCGTTCATCGGCAGATCCTCCGTGTTCCCCTTGTGTCGGACTTCTCCGGGCGTGGCGCCGAACTCGGCGCGAAACGCGCGCGTGAACGCCTCGTGCGAGCCGTAGCCGTGGGAAAGCGCCAGATCGAGAATGTCGGGCGCGCCGGCCGCGAGCGCCCGCGCCGCGGCGGCGAGGCGGCGACGTCGGACGTATTGCATGACCGCCTGTCCGGCGGTGCGCCCAAAGGCATGGGCGAGATGATGGGGCGATACGCCGCAGGCGGCGGCGATTTCGCCGAGCGTGAGCGGCCGGTCGAGATTGCGCTCGATCACCCAGAGCGCTTTGGCGGTCAGCGTCATGCGATGCGGCTCGATGCGAAGGGTGGACGTTCCGGCAATTCTAGGCGCTTCCGGCTCGCTGCGCTTGATCGCGGTTGCGTTCGGGGCGTCCGGGCGCGGAGGCGAGCGAGTCTTTGCCTTCCCGGGCAATTCCGGGTATTATTTCCAACTA
>JBEKEI010000078.1:0-19947 GCA_050013915.1 Roseiarcus sp. | reverse complement strand
GTCTGGGGCGCGCCGCCCTCCGGCGCCCCGCGCGGGGCGGCGCCCCGAGCCGCATCGCTCGACAAATCCTTTCGGTGTGGAAATATTTGGAAATCCATTTCTCGTCCGATCGAGGCAAATCAGAGGGTTGCAGCCAAATTGAAACCGCGTTGGGGGTCGGCGGCGCGCCGCCGTCCGGCTCCCCCGCGCGCCGCGGCCCGCGGCTTGTCGTCGGCGGCCGTGCGGACGCGTTGGTCGCAGCTCCACCCACGCGGGGCGCGCTCCATGATGCGATGCCGGCGGACTTCGCGGCCGGCGGGCGGCGGCGCGGGGACGGCTGGGTCGGACATTGCGGGGCTCCTGCCGAGGGGCTAATGATGCAACTATAGCCGATCTTTTGGAATTTGGGAAGAGCTATCTCAGATTTCTCTTTTACAGACGCCGTGGGCGCCGCTTGCTGTGGCGGCTGGCGAAAACGGCGCTCGCCAATCCCGATATGGGCGGGGCGGGCTCGCGCGGGATCGACGCGCGCCGCTTTGGCGCCGCCGCGACTCTCGGCCTCAGGCCTTCGGCCGGAACGCCTTGCAGACGGCCGGGTCGGTGTCGAGCCGGTCGCCGCCGATCAGGTCCAGGCAATAGGGGATCGCCGGAAACACCGCGTCCAGGCAGGTGCGGATCGCCGCCGGCTTGCCGGGCAGGTTGACGATCAGCGTGTGCCCGCGCGTCCCCGCGAGCTGGCGCGACAGGATCGCGGTGGGGACTTCGAGCAGGCTCCGCGCGCGCATCAATTCGCCGAAGCCGGGCAATATCCGGTCGCAGACCGCCTCGGTCGCCTCCGGCGTCACGTCGCGCGGCGAAGGACCGGTGCCGCCGGTGGTCAGGATCAGCGAGCAATTGGCGACGTCGGCGAGTTCGCGCAGGATCGCCTCGATCACCGCGGACTCGTCGGGCACCAGACGGCGCACGGGTCGCCATCGCGTCGCCAGGATTGCGGAGAGGGCGGCCTCTATGCCCGGCCCGCCCTTGTCCTCATAGAGGCCGGCGCTCGCGCGGTCGGATATGGTGACGACGCCAATCAGGATTTCCGACACGGGCTGAGCTCCTCGAAACCGGCGGTGGTGAACGCAACCGGCGCGACTAGCCGGTTTTCGCATCGGGACGCGACGCCGGCGTGACCGCGCCGGCGGGCGCCAGCGCGCGCACCGCCTCCTCGACGCTGTGGAAGAGATGGTCCGGGCCGATCAGCGCCTCGAGCCCGAACCGCGCGAGCGCCTCCTGGGCGCGCACCGATTCGAGCCGCGCGAAGGCGAGCGCGATCCCGTCGGCGCGCAGCCGCGCGACGCTGGCGGCGATGACCTGGGCGGCGGTGTAGTCGATTTCGACGATGCTGTCGGCCTCGATCACCACCAGCCGCACCGGCGCGCGCGCGGCGGTCAGCCTCTGGATCGCATGCTCGAATTCATAGGCGTTGAGGAAGGACAGCGGCGCCTGCGGCGCGATCACCAGCACGCCGGGGATCGTCTCGCCGGCCTGGCCGGCCGAGGTCTTCGGCCACCAGATCGTGGTGCCGGGAATGCGCTCGAATTCGACCGTCCGGGCGCGGGTCGTCGTCCAGGTGCCGTGCAGCAGCGACATGATGATGCCGAGCGCGACGCCCTGCTGGATCGGCAGGAACAGGATCGCCGCCATCGTTGCGACGATGAGGACGAATTCGGCGCGGCTCCGGCGCCAGACGTCGATGAAAGTGGCGACGCGGACGATCCGTTGCGCGATGAACAACAGCACCCCCGCCAGCGCGGCGTAGGGAACATGGGTCAGCAGGCCGGCCCCCAACGCCGACAGCGCGAGGACCAGCGCGGCGCAGACGAGCCCGCTCAGCTGCGACGCGCCCCCGGTCGCGACCACGACCGCCGTGCGCGGCGGGCTCGCATTGACGGGAAAGGCGCCGACAAGGCCCGCCAGCACGCTCGCCGCACCGGCGCCGACGAAGTCGCGGTCGACATCGGGATCGCGCCCGGCGGGAAAGGCGCGCGTCGTCGCCGCGGTCTGCACCATCACGACGGCGGCGACGATGAAGGCGAGCGGGGCGATCCGCGTGAGATCGTCGAGTGTGGCGGCCGGCAGCCGCAGCGCCGGCCGGGCCGCGGCGACTTCGCCGAGGGCGGCGACGCCGCGATGCTCGAGCCCGAAGACGGCGGTCAGCGCCGTCGCGCCGCCGAGGCCGATCAGGGCGGCCGGGATGCGCGGGCTGACGCGCTCGCCGACCAGCATCAGCGCGAGCACGCCGAGACCGATTCCGAGGGTCAGGACGTTGACCGAGCCCAATGCGGCGGCGAGCGCGACGATCCTGTCGATCGACGAGCCCTCGGTCGCGACGACGCCGAACAACGCCGGCGCCTGACTGAGGATGATGTGTCCGGCTATGCCCGCCAGAAAGCCTGTGGTGACCGGGATCGACAGGAGATCGGCGATCCAGCCGAGCTTGAACAGGCCGCCGGCGACCAGGATCGCGCCGACCATCAGCGCGAGGATCGCGGCGAGGGCGGCATATGCGGGCGAACCCGTGGTCGCGATCAGCGCGAGGCCGCCGGCGAAAATCGGCGTGATCGTCGAATCCGCGCCGACCGACATCGACCGATTGGCGCCGAAGACGGCGAAGGCGAGCGCGCCCGCGATGAGCGCGAGAAAGCCGATCTGCGGGGGAAACCCGCCGAGCCGCGCGGTCGCCATCTGCTCGGGAATTGCGATCGCCGCCAGCGTCAGACCGGCGATCAGGTCGGGCCCGAGATCGGCCGGCCGCCAGCCCGCGAAGGCGCGCAGGACCGGCCAGGGCCGCGCCGGACCAAGGGATTCAGGCATCGATTCGGGTCGCCGGGAGCATCGGCGATAAGAGGCCGATCGGCGGCGCGCCGTCAACATCGCCCGCCGCCCGACCCCGAAGCCCCGGGTTCGGCGGTGCAGGCGGCGTCCGTGGCGGCGCGCCTGGCCGCCGAACATTTCCCTTTCCCCAAGCGCTTTCGTACGATCCGATGGTCCGGAACCAAGCCGCCCGCCCGGCCTTTGACAGCCGGCGACCGCCGCGCGATGAGGCCCCCATGCCGCTGATTCGAAGACTGGCCCTGGCGATCGGCCTGCTGTTCGCGCTCGCCGGTTCGCAGGCGCCGGAATTCGCCCAGCAGTACCGCCAGCGGCTCGGCGGCGCGATCGACGAACTCGACCGCGCCATCGCGCAGTTCGACGCCGAGGCGGCGAGCCAGTCGCTGACCCGGGCGCAGGGCGTGGAGAAGCTGAAAGCCAACGCCGACGCGCTCGCCCGGCAGCGCGGCGCCGCGATCGAGGACGACGAGGCGCGCGCGGCCAGGCTGGAGCGCCAGCAGGAGGCGTTCAAGAACGGCGGCCCGCTGGTCCGCCTCGCCGCGATGATCGAGGATTTCGACCCGACGACCGCCGACAACGCCCTGCGCGACTACGAACCCGCCGTGCCGGTGACGACCGAGGCCTTCATCGTCGCCGGCATCGCGCTGCTGCTCGGCTGGGGAGCGACGCATCTGTGCGCATGGCCGATCCGGCGCCGGCTCGGCAAGCGCGCGGCGGCGCGGCAGGCGCGGGCGGCGTGAGCGGCTGGACGCGGCCTCGCGCTTCGACCAACATGGCGTCCTGGAGACCGCGGGGGGACGGACAGATATGGACATGACCATCGCCGGCGCGATCCTGCTGGTCACCGGCTCGACCCAGGGCGTCGGGCGCGCGATCGCGCTGGAGGCGGCGCGGCAGGGGGCGGCGGGCGTGCTGGTCACCGGCCGCGAAGCCGGCGCCGCCGCCAGGGTCGTCGATGAGATCGAGGCGCTCGGCGCCGCCGCCGCGCTGCATCTGGCCGATCTCGCCGACCCCGCCACGCCCGCCGCGCTGGTCGCGGCGTGCCTGGCGCGGTTCGGCCGGATCGACGCGCTCGCCAATGTCGCCGCGCTGACCGACCGCGCCTCCTTCGTGGACGGGACGCCCGCCA
Organism: Roseiarcus sp.; assembly: GCA_050013915.1. Taxonomy (GTDB): domain Bacteria; phylum Pseudomonadota; class Alphaproteobacteria; order Rhizobiales; family Beijerinckiaceae; genus Roseiarcus. Next base: position 15,962 of record JBEKEI010000078.1, on the reverse strand, counting down.
TGTGGGAGCGGCTGTTCGCGGTCAATGCGCGCGCGCCGTACTTCCTCATGCAGGGCGCCATCGCCGACATGCGCCGGCGCGGCGCACCCGGGGCGATTGTCAACATCCTGTCGATCAACGCCCATTGCGGCGCGCCGGAGCTGGCGATCTATTCGGCGACCAAGGGCGCGCTGGCGACCTTGACCAAGAACGCCGCCAACGCCCATCGCTTCGACCGCATCCGGGTCAACGGGATCTGCCTCGGCTGGGCCGACACCCCGGCCGAGCGGCAGATGCAGGGGGTGACGCTCGGCAAGGGCGAGGGCTGGCTCGCCGAGGCCGAGGCGCAGCAGCCGTTCGGCCGGCTGATCAAGCCCGACGACGTCGCGCGGCTCGCGCTGTTCCTGCTGAGCGGCGCCGGCGGCCCGATGACCGGGGCGCTGATCGACCAGGAGCAATGGGTGACGGGCTCGCGCGGCTGAGGGCGGACGCGGGCGGCGAACGAGGCCGGGATTGGCCACGCGCTTCGGCCCTGGCTTGAGTTCGGCGTCCCCGCGCGCATAATCGCCGCATGGAAGCCGGGCGCACGGTCGCCGGCATGGGAGGAGTCCGATGCCCGACGCCCTGGGCTTTGCGCCCGACCCGCCGATCCGCTGCCGGCGCTTTCGCATCGGCTGCGTCGGCGCCGGCTTCATCATGGCCGAGGTGCAGCTCGCCGCCTATGCCGGCGCCGGCTTTCCCGTCGTCGCGATCGCCTCGCGCACGAGAGCGAAAGCGGCCGAGGTCGCCGGTCGCTGGTCGATCCCGAGGGTGCACGACGATCCCGCCGGCGTGATCGAGGACGCCGAGGTCGAAATCCTCGACCTCGCCTTCCCGCCCGACCAGCAGCCCGCGCTGATCCGGCTGGCGCTGAAACAGCCGCATATCAGGGCGATCCTCGCGCAAAAGCCGCTGGCGATGGATTTCGCCATTGCGCGCGCGCTCGCCGCCGAGGCGCAGGCGGCGGGCAAGATCCTCTCGGTCAACCAGAACATGCGCTACGACCAGTCGATCCGCGTGCTCAGGCAATTGCTCGACCGCGGCGATCTGGGCGCGCCGGTGCTCGCCACGATCGAGATGCGCGCGATCCCGCACTGGCAGCCGTTCCTCGAGGGCTATGACCGGCTGACCCTGCTCAACATGGCGATCCACCATCTCGACGCGCTGCGCTACCTCTTCGGCGATCCCGAGACGATCACCACGGTCGCGCGCCCCGATCCGCGGACGATGTTTCCCCACACCGACGGGATCACGATCAGCACGCTGCGGTTTCCCGGCGGGCTGATCGCGCTGTCGATGGAGGACGTCTGGGCCGGGCCCGCGCGCGAGGGCGGCGGCGAGGATATTTTCATCAAATGGCGGGTCGAGGGTACGACCGGGCTCGCGACCGGCACGATCGGCTGGCCGGACTATCCGCGCGGGAGCCCGTCGACGCTGCGCTACGCCGCGCAATCGACCGCCGGCGCCTGGGTCGAGCCGCGCTGGTCGACGCAATGGTTCCCGCACGCCTTCGCCGGCGTGATGGAGCAATTGCAATATGCGCTGGGTTCGGGCGAGCCGCCGGCGCTGACCGGCGCCGACAATGTGCGCACGATGGCGCTGGTCGAAGCGGGCTACCGCTCGATCGCCCAGCGGCGGCCGGTCGCGCTCGCCGAATTCGAGATATGACGCCGATCGCGGGAGACGACGCCAATGATGCATGTGGGAATCTTCACCGGCTACTACCCCTATGGCGTCGTGGAGACGGCGCGCCGGATCCGCGCCCAGGGCATGACGACGGTCCAGCTCGACCTCGCCTTCGCCGGCATGGATCTGTCGACGGAGGCGATCACCAAGGCGAAGTGCCGGGAAATCCGCGACGTCTTCCGCGACCACGACCTGCCGATCTGCTGCGTGTCGGGCTATGCCAACATCGTCCACCCCGACCGGGGCGAGCGCGGCAAGCGGCTCGATCGTCTGAAGACGATTCTTCGCCACGCGCGCGACCTCGGCAGCCCCTATGTGATCTCGGAGACCGGGACTTTCGCTGAGGACAGCGACTGGGTCAGCCATCCGAAGAACCGGACCGAGGAAGGGTTCGCGGACTGCGCGCGGGTGATCCGCGACCTCGTCCAGGTCGCCTATGATCACGGCGCGACCTTCCTGCTCGAGACCTATGTCAACAATGTCGTCGGCTCGGTCGACGAGACGCTGCGGATGTTCGCTGAGATCAACCACGGCGCGCTCGGCCTGCTGATGGACCCGACCAATTATTTCGAGGCGCACAACATCGGCGACATGAAGGGCGAGCTCGACCGGGTGTTCAACGCGCTCGCCGACAGGATCAGGATCGCCCACGCCAAGGACGTCAAGCTCGCCGGCGCGGACAAGTCGGAAAAGCACGCCGCGCTGTTCGAAGGCGCCTCGGAGGGCCATACCTTCCGCGGCGTCGGCCAGATCGAACTGCCCGCCGCGGGCCTCGGCTCGCTCGACTACGACCATTACCTGACCCGCCTCGCCGAGCGCCATCCGAACATCCCGATCATCATCGAGCATCTCGACGAGACCGACGTGCCGCGCGCCAAAAGCTTCCTCGACGGCAAGCTGCGCGCGCTCGGGCTGTAGCGCGCGCGGCGCCCTCCCCTTCCCGTTCGTACGGGGAGAAGCCGGGGGTCGGGCCAGCGTCACAGCCCCGCGAGATACCCGACCGGATCGTCCGACAGCAGCCCGGCGCAATGGCGGGCGATCGCGGCGACCACCGCCGGCGCCTGGCCGAGGTCGGCGCCGAAAATCGCCTCGATCGCCAGCGCCCGGCGCGCGAGCGCCTGCCAGTCGCCCGCCGCCGCCTCGGCGATCTCCCGCAACGTCGCGGCGAACGGATCGGACGGCGTCCAGCGGGCGCCGTGGCGCGGCGCCGCAGCCGCGCCATAGGCGATGAAGCCGGCGGTCGCGCAGGCGAGCCGCGCGAACGGCGCGCCCGCCGCGAGCCGCTCGCGCATCGGGTTCAGCAACCGCTGGACGATCTTCTGCGAGCCGTCGGTCGCGATCTGGTGGTTGCGGTGGCGGATGCCGGGATTGCGCAGCCGACGCAGGGAAAGGTCGATGTAGGACCCGGCCTCCATGCCGGGCGCGGCGGGCAGCGTCGGCGCGGTCTCTTCCCGGAGCATGCGGCGGACGAACCGCTCCAGCACGGGATGGCGGACGTCCTCGAAGGTATAGTCGAGCCCGGCGAGCGCGCCGAGCGTGCACAGCGTCGTCTGGGCGCCGTTCAGCACGCGCATCTTGATCTGTTCATAGGGCGTGACGTCGCCGACGAACTGCGCGCCCGCCGCGTCCCAGGCCGGGCGGCCGGCGACGAAATCGTCCTCGATCGCCCATTGGCGGAACGGCTCGCCGACGACGCAGGCGCGGTCGGAGAGGTCGAGCCGCGCGGCGATCGCATCGATGTCGGCGTCGGTGGTCGCCGGCACGATCCGGTCGACCATCGAGGAGGGAAAGCCGACGCTGGTCTCGATCCAGCGCGCGAGCGCCGGCGCGCGCGCTTGCGCGAGCGCGCGCACGACGCCGCGCAGAACGGCGCCATTGGCGGGAATGTTGTCGCAGCTCAGCAGGGTCACGCCGGCGGCGCCGGCGCGCCAGCGCCGCTCGAGCGCGGCGAGCAGGACGCCCGGCGTCGAACGCGGCTTTTCCGGATGGGCGCGATCATGGACGATGTCGGGATGGGCTTCGTCGAGCGCGCCGGTCGCGGGGACGTGGCAATAGCCCTTCTCGGTGATCGTCAGCGTGACGACCTTGATGCGCGGGTCCGCGAGCGCGGCGATCGCAAGCGAAGGCTCGTCCTCGGCGTCGATGATCTCGCGCAGGCAGCCGATGATCCTGACGTCGTCGATTCCCTCGCCGTCGTGCAGCCGTCGCGCGTAGAGGCCGTCCTGCGCGCCGAGCGATCCGGCGAGGCGCGGCGCGCGCAGGTTGATTCCGACGACCGCCCAGTCGCCGCCGCGCGCCTCGAGCGCATCGTCGGTGAATTCGCCCTGGTGGCAGCGGTGAAACGCGCCGACGCCGAGATGGGCGACGCCGACGCCGATGTCGCGGCGATCGTAGCCGGGGCGGCGGACGGCCGGATTCGCGCGGTCGAGCGTCGCGGCGCAGAGCCTCGGCGGCGGGGCCATCAGTCGGTCAGCCGGGCATAGGCGGCGGCGAGCAGCAGGATGATCGCGCCATAGAGGATCTGCTTGATGGGTTCGGGCGCGTCGAGCAGCGTCAATATGCTGGTCAGCACGGTGAGGATCAGCGCGCCGACGATGCTGCCGGCATAGCCGCCGCGGCCGCCGAAAATCGAGGTGCCGCCGATGATGACCGCCGCGACCGAAGGCAGGAGATAGACGTCGGCGAGGCTGAGGTCGGCGGCGTTGGTGCCGCCGACCAGCACGAGGCCGGCGATCGCGGCCAACAGGCCGCACAGGACATAGTCGACCAGCAGGACCTGCCAGACGCGCACGCCGGCGAGCTTGCAGGCCTCGCGATTGTCGCCGACCGCATAGAGCAGCCGCCCGAAGCCCGAGCGCGCGAGGCCGAAGATCAGCAGGAAGGCGATCGGCGCCCACAGGAACAGGTCGAGCGGCACGACGCCCAGCAGCTTGCCGGCGCCGAGGGCCTGGATGAAGTCGGGCACGCGCGGCTCGCTCGCCAGCATCTGCTGGCTGTAGACGGTCAGCACGCCGCCGGTCATCAGCCCGGTGCCGAGCGTCATGACCAGCGGCTGGACGCCGAGCACGGCGATGCCGACGCCATTGACGAAGCCGACGACCAGCCCGACCAGCAGGCCGAGCGCGACCGCCGCCGCGCTGCCGAGCGAGGCGCTGGTGGCGAGGATATAGGCGGCGCCGGTGGCGATCGCCGCGACCGACAGGTCGATGCCGCCGGTCAGCATGACCAGCGTCTGCCCCGCCGCCAGAATGCCGAGCGGCGCGGCGAACAGCAGCGCGTTGGAGATCCAGGTCGCATTGACCGTGCCGGGCCGCGCGACCTCGATGCCGGCGACGAAGGCGGCGAGCAGCAGGATCAGCACGATGATCGTGCGCCGCCGCAGCAGGTCGAGCAGGCCGCCCGCCGAAAGCAGCCGGGGCGGGCCGTGGGCGCCGACGGGATTGGCGGGCGCGGTCATCGGCGGCTTCGCAGCACGGAGACGAAACCGCCGATCATCACGACCAGCACGATCAGCGTGCCCTGGATGACCTGGCCGTAATTGGGGTCGATGTCGAGGAAGATGAGGTCGGTCGGGATCAGCGTCAGCAGCAGCGCCGCGATGACAGGGCCGACCATGCCGCCGCGGCCGCCGGTGAGCCGGACGCCGCCGATCACGATCGCCGCCACGCTGCTCAGCGTGTAATAGGTCCCCGCGAGCGGCGCGCCGATGCCGGTGGTCATCGTCAGCGCGAGGCCGCCGAGCGCGCTGAACAATCCGCCGACGACATAGGCGAGAATGCGGGTGCCCGCGATCCCGACGCCGCTGCGAAAGGCGGCGATGCGGTCGCTGCCGACCGCGTAGATGAGGAGGCCGAGCCGGCTCCGGCTGACCGGCAGCCAGATGACCGCCACCGAGACGACGAGCAGGATCAGCGCATTGGGAATCCACGGCGAGACCAGCGTGCCGGCGGCGAGATCGAGAAACCCGTCCGGCGCGCCGCCGCCGGGCTTTTCGAGGATCAGCAGCGCGACGCCGCCCCAGATGAAGCCGGTGGTCAGCGTCACCACGACGTCGGGAATGCGCGAGACGACGACGATGATCCCGTTCGCGGCGCCCTGCAGCGCGCCCGCCGCGAGGATCAGCGCCGCCAGCCCGAGCGATTGCGCAAAGCTCGCATGCTGCATCGTGCTCGCCGCCAGCACATTGGCGACCGCCATCAGCGAGCCCACCGACAGGTCGATGCCGCCCGACAGCACGACCACCGCCTGCGCCGCGGCGGCCATCGCGAGCGGCAGGGCGCCGAGGGCGAGCGACTGCACGTCGAAGGCGCCGAAGTTCGGATGGATCAGGGCGGTGAAGGCGAGCGCGAGGACGAGCAGCGCCGGCATGCCGAGCAGCGCGAGATGGCGCCCGACGAACCGGCGCAGCGGCGATCGTCCGCCAGGCGGGGAAAGCGCGGCGGCGCTCACGCGGCCGCCCCGGCGCGCGCGACGAGCCCATGGGCCGCGCGCAGCAGGCTCGCCTCGTCGGCCTCGCCCGCCGGCAGTTCGGCGACGACCCGGCCGCCGAACAGAACGATCGCGCGGTCGCAGGCGAGCGGGATTTCGGCGAGTTCGGAGGTGAACAGCAGGACCGCCGAGCCCGCCGCGGCCAGTTCGCGCACGAGCGCATAGATCTGGCGCTTGGTGCCGACGTCGATCCCGCGCGTCGGGTCGAAACAGAGCAGCGTGCGGAATCCGGTCGCGAGCCAGCGCGCGATGACGACCTTCTGCTGGTTGCCGCCGCTGAGCCGGCGCAGCTCCGACTCGGCGCGGGTGTCGATCTGCAGGCGGCGCACCGCCGCTTCGACCCGGGCGCGCTCCGCCTTCATCGCGACCGGGCCCCAGGCGCCGAAACGGCGGAACATCGGCAGCGCGACATTCTCGCGGATCGAGCGCTGCTGCAGCAGCGCCTGCAGCCGGTTGGCGGGCACCAGGACGAGGCCGGCGGCGATCGCGTCGGCGGGATGGCGCAGCCGCAGCGTCCTGCCCTGGGCGAGCACCGCGCCGGCGTCGTGTCGCCGCACGCCGGCGACGCAGTCGAACAATTCCTCCTGGCCCTGCCCCTCGAGCGCGGCGACGCCGAGCACCTCGCCCGGATGCACCGCCAGCGAGACATCCTCCAGCAGGTGGCCGCAGCGCAGGTTGCGCACCTCGAGCGCCGGCGCGCCGGGCGCCGGCGCGCGCTCGGCGCGTGCATGGGCCGCGCGCGGGATCGCCCTGGCGATCTCGGTCCCGAGCATCATCGTCACGATCCGCTCTTCGCTGCCTTCGGCGGTGTCGGTCACGCCGACGGTGATCCCGTCGCGCAGCACGGTCGCGCGGTCGCACAGCGCCGCGACTTCCGCCATCCGATGCGAGATGAATATGACCGCGTGGCCCCGCTCGCGCCGGCGGCGCACCATCGCGAACACCTTTTCCGCCAGATCGGCCGACAGGGCGGCGGTGATCTCGTCGAGCAGCAGCAGCTTGGGTTCGGAGGCGAGCGCGCGGGCCAGATCGATCAGCCGCAGCATGGGATAGGGAAGGTCGCGGATGTAGGACTTCAGATCGAGGCCGTCGACCCCGAGTTCGCTCAGCCAGCCGACGACCGCCGGCAGCGGAACCTTGGCGAGCCGCAGGTTCTGCGCGACCGTGAGGTCGGGCACCAGCGCCGGGTCCTGGTAGACCGAGACGATGCCCGCGCGCCGCGCCTCCGCCGGCGAGCGGAAGGCGCGCGGCTGGCCGGCGAGCGTGATGGTTCCGCCATCGGCGGGAAACACGCCGGTGAGAATCTTGACCAGGGTGCTCTTGCCGGCGCCGTTGGCGCCCATCAGCGCATGGACTTCGCCGGCGCGCACGCTGAGCGAGGCCGCGCGCAGGGCGACGACCGACCCGAAACTCTTGGCGATGTCGCTTATGTCGAGCAGGGACGAAGGTTCGCTCATGGATGGGAGGCGCCGTTCCGCTGGTCGACTGTTCGGCGGGAGGCGGCGCGCCACTGGGCGCGCCGCCTACCGCTTTGGTTTCCCGGACCCGATTCCGGCTCAGGGCCCCTTGCAGGCGAGGATCTGCGCCATCGAATAGGTCGTGTAGGGCTTCACCTCGAAGGCGACCCCGTAGAAGGGATCGAGTTTGGAATCATAGACCTTCTTGAGGTCGGCGACATGGGAATCGCTGGTGTTGTCCCAGACCGCCGGCGTGATCTTGATCACGTGCGGATGGTCCTTCTTCTGCAGCACGTCGAGCGCGACCGCCAGGCCGGCGCCGCCGACCGAAGGCGGATTGGTCACCGCGGCGCCGGTGAAGCCCTTGGCCTTGAGGTCGATCAGCTGGCCGACGAAGCCGTTGTTGTCGGCGCCGACGACCGGCACGAACGGCTTGCCGGCGGTCTGGTAGGCGTCGACGACCGTCGAGTCGATGCCGGATGTCCAGATGCCGTCGATCGGCTTGCCCGACCCCAGCAGGTCCTTGGTCGCCTGCGCCGTCTTGTTGAGCGCCCAGCCGGTGAACACCGACGAAGTGACCTTGATGTCGGGATAGGCCTTCAGCGCCTCGGTGAAGCCCTCGTGGCGGTCGGCGTCGGCCGGCACGCCGTCGATGCCGCGCATTTCGACGACATTGCCCTTGCCGTGCAGCTGCTCGAACAGCCAGGTGGCGCCCGCCTTGCCGTAGGCGACCTGATCGTTGGACAGGACATAGGCCTCCGGCGCCGAAACCGCCTGGTCGACGGCGACGACGACAATGCCCTTATCGGCGGCCTGCTTGATGACGGGATTGAGCGCGTCGCGATCGGAGGGATTGATGATGATCGCATTCACCCCGGCCGAAATCAGATTGCGGATGTCGGCGATCTGCTCCGCCGGGCCGCCGTTGCGGTTGGCGACGATCACCTTCGAGACGACGCCCGAGGCTTCCGCCTGCGCCTTGATCGAACAGATCATCTCCTCGCGCCAGCCGTTGCCGATCAAAGTGTTGGAGACGCCGACGACGAATTTGTCGGCCGCCATCGCGCCGGTGGCGAGCGCCGCCGCGGAGACGAACGACAGCAGCGACAGGCCGGCGAGTTTTTCCAGACGTTTCATGAAATGCTCCCTATGGTTTGTTGTGAGCCCGATCGTTCTGCGACGGCGTCCGCGCGCTTGGCTAGCGCAACCTCGCGGACGTCCATCGCCCATCCGTGCGGCTCGATTGCACGGCGGCTTCAACGAAGCGAATGCCTTTGGCGCCGTCGACGACCGTCGGCACGGCGGCGCGCGCCGCGGGGTCGGGCGGCAGGCCGGCGCGACGCGCGCGGATCAACGCCGCCGCGTCGCGATAGAGATTGGCGAAGCCCTCGATATAGCCCTCGGGATGGCCCGGCGGCATCCGCGAACCGCGCGCGGCTTCCGCCGTGGCCCCGGCGCCGCCGCGCATCAGCAGCCGCGTCGGCTCGCCATAGGGGGTGAAGCGCAAATGTTCGGGACTCTCGCCATGCCATTCGAGCCCGCCCTTCGAACCATAGACCTTCAGCGACAGGCCGTTGTAATGGCCGGGCGCGACCTGACTCGCGGTCAGCACGCCCTTGGCGCCGCCGGCGTAGCGCATCAGGACATGCGCATTGTCGTCGAGCCGGCGGCCGGGAACGAAAGTCGTCAGCTCGGCGGCGACCTCGTCGAGCTCGAGCCCGGTCACGAAGGCGGCCAGATTATGCGCGTGGACGCCGATGTCGGCGAGGCACGCCGAGGCGCCCGCGCGTTCCGGATCGGTGCGCCATTCCGCCTGTTTCTGGCCCTCGGCGTCGATCGGCAGGGTGAGCCAGTCCTGGATATAGGCGGCATGGACGATACGCAGTTCGCCGAGCGCGCCGGCCGCGATCATCTCGCGCGCCTGCCGCACCATCGGATAGCCGGTGTTGTTGAGCGTCACCGCGAACACGAGGCCGCTGCGTTCGGCGAGGGCGACGAGTTCATCGGCCTGGGCCATCGTCGTCGACAGCGGCTTGTCGCAGATGACGTCGATGTCAGCGGCGAGGAACGCCTTGGCGACGGAATAGTGCAGATGGTTCGGCGTGACGATGACGACCGCCTCGATCCCGTCGGGCCGCGCCGCTTCGCCGCGCGCCATCGCCTCGAAATTCGCATAGGCGCGGTCGGGCGCGAGGCCGAGGTCGAGACCCGACAGCCGCGCCCGCTCGGCGTCCGCCGACAGCGCGCCGGCTTCGAGCGCATAGAGATCGTCGAGTCGCGCGGCGAAGCGATGCACGGCGCCGATGAACGCGCCGCGGCCGCCGCCGACCATGCCGTAGCGGATGCGCCTCTGGCCGCCCGCGCCGTCGGCTGTCGCATGGACCATCCGCTCAGCCCTTGATGCCGAGCAGCGCGCGATTGGTCGCGGGGTCGGCGTGGGTCGCGGCGAAATCGTCGAACACGCGGTCGGTCACCTCGATGATGTGGTCGGCGATGAATTTGGCGCCGTTGCGCGCGGCGACCTCGGGATGTTCGAGGCAGCACTCCCATTCGTAGACCGCCCAGCCCGCGAAATCATGGGCGGCGAGGCGCGAGAACACGCTCTTGAAATCGACCTGGCCGTGGCCCAGAGACCGGTCGCGCGCGGCGCGCTGCAGCCAGCCCTTGTAGCCGCCGTAGACCCCCTGCTTGGGGGTCGGATTGAACTCGGCGTCCTTGACGTGGAACATCCGGATGCGCTCGTGATAGGCGTCGATGAAGCCGAGATAGTCCATGCCCTGCTTGATGAAGTGGCTCGCGTCATAGTTGATGTGGCAGCGCCGGTGGTTGCCGACCCGCTCGAGGAACATTTCGAACGTGTCGCCGTCGAACAGATCCTCGGTCGGATGGATTTCGAAGCACAGGTCGACGCCCGCCTCGTCGTAGGCGTCGAGGATCGGCGTCCAGCGGCGCGCCTGTTCGTCGAAACATTCCTCGATCAGCCCGGCCGGCCGCTGCGGATAGGGATAGAAAAACGGCCAGGCGAGCGAGCCGGAGAACGTCACGTGTTCGGTGAGGCCGAAACGCCGTGAGACCAGCGCGGCCTTCCGGACCTGGTCGGCGGCCCAGTGACGGCGTTTTTCCGTGTTTCCGCGCACGTGCTCGGGCGCCTGACCGTCGAACATCAGGTCGTAGGCGGGATGGACCGAGACCATCTGACCCTGGAAATGGGTCGAAAGCTCGGTGATCGCGATGCCGATGTCGGCGAGCCGACCTTTGACTTCATCGCAATAGGTCGCGCTCTCGTAGGCCTTGTCGAGATCGAACAGGCGCCGGTCCCAGGTCGGGATCTGGATGCCTTTGTAATGATAATTCTTCGCCCAGCGCGCGATATTGTCGAGCGTGTCGTGCGGGGCGGAATCCTGAGCGAACTGGGCGAGAAACAGGCCCGGGCCCTTGATGGTCCTCATCGCGTCCTCCCGAGCGTCCGTCCGGCTGTCGGCGCCGGATCGGACTGCGATCGTCACGTTCCGTCAAAATGGCACAAGCGTTCCACTTGTCAAATATAAAATAAAAATTCTATTTTTGGTCCGGCGGCGCTAGATTGGCCGCGGTCGCGCGCCGGCAGAGCGCGCGCCGGGAGGGGCACGCCATGGGGCAGGACGACGCGTCCGAGAACGTTCACGCGGCGCTCGGCTACCAGCGGCCGGGCAGCTACGAGGAATTGCGGGCCGTGCTGACCTCCGGGGCCATGCGGCTGCCGCGGCAGTTGCGTCAGGTGGCGATCCATCTTTCGCAGAATCCGAGCGACGTCGCGTTGGGAACGGTCGTCGAAATCGCCCAGAGCGCGGGCGTGCAGCCCTCGGCGCTCGTGAGGTTCGCGCAGAATCTCGGCTATCCCGGTTTTTCCGACCTGCAGGAGATTTTCAAGGACTACGTCAAGGTCAACTGGCCCGACGCGCGCGACCTCGGCGCTGCGGCCGGGGCGCCGCGCCGGACCGGCGATCCGGATTTCCGCATCGTCGCCGGGCTCGTCAGGGCGTCCGCGGCTTCGCTGACGCGTCTGCCCGAGCGCGTCGATCTGTCGACCTTCGCAAGGCTCGCCGATGCAATGGCCGAGGCGGAGACGATCTATCTGGTCGGCAGCAAGCGGGCGTTCCCGGTCACGGTCTACATGGGACTCGCCCTGTCGCAGCTCGGCGTGAAGAACGCGCTCGTCGACAATGTCGGATCCACCGCCTTCGAGCAGATCGGCTTCGCCGGCGTCCGCGACGCCGCGCTCGCGATCAGCTTCAGCCCCTACAATTCGATCACGCCCGCGCTGGCGGCGACCGCAAAGCAGAAAGGCGCGACGGTGCTCGCGATCACCGACAGTCCGCTGAGCCCGGTCGCGCCATTGTCCCGCGCCTGGCTCGCGATCGACGAAACCGAGTTCGGCGGCTTTCGCTCGCTCGCGGCGACGATGGCGGTGGGCATGGCGCTGGTGCTCGCGGTCGCGCAGCGTCGGCAGAAAATGCGGCCCGCGTCCCGTAAACCTCCGCGGACCCTGCGCGGCGGCCTGGAACCAGCCTGACGCGCCGCGATTATCGCCCCGGGCGGCTTGCCCGGCGACCGCGCCGGATGCCCCTCGCCCGATGGCCATCCCGAAACGCCGACGGCCCGGCGCAACCGAGTGACGGATCGATGAAACTCTTCAAGTGTCCGGCCTGCGGCCAGGTCCTGTTCTTCGAGAATACGAAATGCGAGAACTGCGGGCGGCGGGTCGGCTATCTCCCGGGGTCCAATCGGCTCACCGCCGTCGAACCGAACGGCGGCGCCTGGACCCTGTTCGGCGACGCCTCGGGGCTCTATCGTTTCTGCGCGAACGCGGAGTACGATTGCTGCAACTGGCTGGCGCCCGCCGACTCCCGCGACCCCCTGTGCGCCGCCTGCCGGCACAACGAGATCGTCCCCGATCTCTCGCAGGCGCGCAACGTCGCGCTGTGGCGCAGGATCGAGCTCGCCAAACACCGGCTGTTCTACAGCCTTCTCCGATTCGACCTGCCGCTTCGCACGCGCCAGGAAAGTCCCGAGGGGCTCGCCTTCGACTTTCTCGACGATCGCGGGGCGCCGAGCGGCCCGAAAGTGCTGACCGGCCACGACAACGGCAGGATCACGATCGCGCTGGCGGAGGCCGACGACGCCGAGCGTGAGAGCCGGCGTTCGGCGATGCGCGAGCCCTATCGCACGCTGCTCGGCCATTTCCGCCACGAGATCGGCCACTATTACTGGGACCGGCTGGTGCGCGACTCGGACCTGCTGGCGCCCTGCCGCGCATTGTTCGGCGACGACACGCGCGATTACGACCAAGCCTTGCGGACCCATTACGAGCGGGGCGCCCCGGCCGACTGGCGGGAGAATTTCGTCAGCGCCTACGCGACCTCCCACCCCTGGGAGGATTTCGCCGAGACCTGGGCGCATTATTTCCACATCGTCGACACCCTCGAGATGGCCCGGGCGTCCGGCGTCGACATCCATCCGCCGCTGCGGCCGCGCGGCGAACGCGAAACCCACATCGATTTCGAACCCTATCGCGCGGCCGGGGTCGAGCAGCTCGTCGGCGCCTGGCTGCCGCTGACTTTCGCGCTCAACAGCATCAACCGCTGCATGGGCCAGCCGGATCTGTATCCGTTCGTCCTGACGCCCGCGATCGTCGCCAAGCTCGGATTCATCCACCGCCTCGTCGGCCCGGCGGAGCTTGGTCGACGGTCCGCGCGCGACCCGTCGGGCCCGGCGCTCGGCGGCGACCCGACGCCGGCTGCCGCGCGGCCGCCATCCCGACCAACGATTGGCTGGGGCGTCAAATCCGGGTCGGCCTGAGCAGGACCGCTGCGACCCGCAAGTCGCGGCGATCAATTATGGGCGCCGCTCGTCCCGTAGGACACACCCTTGGCGTTGCCCGCCTCGACCCCGGCCGAAACATAGCCGCTGATCTTCACGCAGGTCGACGTGCCCGGGATCACGTAGCCGTTCATGCCGCCGATGTTGCAGGCCCTGGCCGGCTTGGGCGGCGGCGCCCGCATCGTCGGAAGCTCGGCGGCCGAAGCTGCGGCTGCCAGGCAGGCCGCCGCCGCGCAGCTCGCGAACGCCCCTGCGAGGCCAAGCCCGGGTGTCAATTTCGTCCGCTCATCGCTTCCAGAAGCCTCCACGCGCGCGCGGCGCCGACGCGCGACGATACGGCCTTGTCGAGCCGCAGACTAGATCGAAGTCGACGACCGGGGCAAGCGCCACGATCTCAGCCCGGCGCCTCGTGCGTTCAAGCGCCCATGGCGCCGGGGGTCGCGCTGTCATCGGCGCGCAGACCGCCGAAGGGCGGGGCCTGGCGCAAATCGGACGCCGCCGCATTCTCGACGATTCCCTCAGCGTCGGCGACGGCGCAGAGTCGTTCGACCGTGACCTCGTCGAGGCTGCCGAGAAACCTGTCGACGGCTTTGCGCATGCTGGGTTCGACGACCTTGGTCATGAGTTCGGAGCCGCTGCCGATCCCTCTCGGGGCCGCCACGCTCAGCGCGAAGACGGTCCGCACGATTTCGCCGGCGGTGATCTTGCCGGGCTCGCGGGCCAAGGCGTAGCCGCCGCGGGGTCCGCGCATGCCTTTGAGGATGCCTGCGTGAACGAGCCCCTGCAGCACCCCCTCGAGGTGGCGCGGCGGCAAGTGGTGGCGGGCGGCGAGCGACTTGACGCCAACCGGCATATTACGGGCGAACAGCGCGACGTCCACCACCGCAGCGATCGCCAGGGTGCTGCGCTTGGACAAGATGTTCATGTCTCTCCTCCCCCGCCGCGACCAACTGATCGCGAATCGCCCCTCTGCGCCATACGACTTTCGTCGTCCGTCCCAAGGCCGTGAATGCACGCCGGTCGCCTCGTGCGAGGCCGGCGCGACTGGTCGATCGCGTCGGCAGTCGGGCGGGCGCTCCTGACCCGGCGCAGCGGCGGGCGCGCGCGGGTCGGCGGCGGCATCGCGGCCTCGCTCGATCCCGGCGGATCTTGGGCATGGACGCCGCCGCGACGCAGGGGTACTGTCGGCCCAACAAGGCGCCGCGGGCGGCGCTACGGCAGCGGGGAGGAGGGGTGCGATGAGCCGATGGCTCGGGCGCGTGGCGGCGTTGGCCGTCGCGGCCGGATTGTTCGGCGCCACGATGGCGCGGGCTGACGAGGCGCGCCATTACAGCTTCGCCTACGATCAGCCGCACACGACGGGCTACGGCATAGCCGCCGACATTTTCGACGCCAAACTGTCGGAGCTCAGTCACGGATCGATGGCGATCGATCAGTTCCCCGGCGCGCAATTGGGCCAGGAGCCGCAGATGCTCCAGAAAATCCGCACCGGCGACATCGACTTCATGATCAGTTCCACCGCGAATGCGGCCACCGTCGCGCCTGAATCCGGCGTGCTGTCGATCCATTACCTGTTCCGTTCCGAGGACCAGCTGATCCGGGCGATCGCCGACCCCCGACTGATCGCGGCGGTGCGGGAGATGTTCGACGCGACCGTCAGGGACGGCCATGTGCTGGCGCTCGCCACGCTCGGCCTTCGCAACATATACGGGAAGCGGGCGGTGACGTCGGTCGCCGACCTCGGCGGCCACAAGGTGCGCGTGCAGGCGACGCCGACCGAGGATACGCTGTTCCCCGCCTATGGCGCCCAGACCATCCATATGCCGTTCGGCAGCGTCTACACTTCGCTCCAGACCGGCGTGGTCGACTTCGCCGAAAACGGCGTGAACGTCTACGACAGCAACAAGCACTATGAAGTCGCCCCCGTGCTGTCGATGACCGAGCACGAGGGCAACAACAGCGTGATCTGGGTCAGCGACAAGCTCTGGGTCTCGCTGACGGACGAGCAGAAGGGCTGGGTCCAGGCCGCGGCGAACGAGGTCGCCGTCAAGCAGCCGGCGCAGGCGATCGAACTCGACCACAAGTCGCTCGCCAGGCTGCAAAAGCTCGGCGTCAGGGTCGTGACCGCGATCGACAAGGCGAGCTTCATCAAGATCGCCGAGCCGCTCCAGGAGCAGCTCGCGCGCAGCCTCGGCCCGCATGCGGAAAAGATTCTGCAGATTTGCCGCGCGATCGAGTAGGCCGGTGTCGAAGGAGGGCGTCGATCTCTTGCTCGCGGCCGATCGCCACCTGAAGTGGCGCGCGCTGGATCCGCTCGAACGCCTGCTGATGCGGCTGTGCGGCGTCTGTCTGGTCGGCTTCACTTCGACGACCCTGCTCGACGTGACCGCGCGGATCGTGGGCCATCCGCTCCTGTGGCCGCAGGAGGTGACTTCGACCTTCTTCATCTACGGC
>JBEKEI010000077.1:0-20024 GCA_050013915.1 Roseiarcus sp. | reverse complement strand
CAGCAGCGGGTCGATCGCGCCGGGTTCGCCGTCCTCGATGCCGGCGGACCCCCCGCCCGGCTGCGCCGCGGCAAGCGGCGGGCGGCGGCGCGGGCGCTGCGGGGTCGGACATGGCGGGGCTCCTGCCTGGGGGACCAATGGTGGGAGCATAGCCAATCTTTCGGAATATCGCAATAACATTCTCACATTTCTGTTTTACAGACGCATCCGCGGTGCGGACGGAGCGCCCGGTCGCCTCGGCGCTCGCAGACGGCGCGGCCCGCCGACCCGGGCGCCGTCGGGGGTTCATCCCGGCCCTTCGTCCCGGTCGACCTCGGCCTGCGCGGGATCAAGGGCGCTCCGGCCGCCGCTCTCCAACGCGCGAGAAATCGGCGCGCGCGCAGCGCGGACGCTGACGGGCGGGACGCCGACGCTTCAAACCGGGCGGCGGGCGATCTTCGCCCACACCAGCGTCGCCGCGGCCAGATCCTCCAGCGCCGCCCCCACCGACTTGAACAGCGTGATCTCCGCCGCCGCCGTGCGCCCCGGCGCGCCCCGGCACAGGGCGCGAAGGTCGGCGACGACATCGGCGCGATCGATCGCTCCGGCTCGCAGTGCGAGCGCAACGTCGCCGCCCTCGCTCAGCGCGGCGTCGGTGTCGACGAACACGCGTGAACGGCGCAGCGCCTCGTCGTCGGCCTCGCGCATCGCCAGATTGAACGCGCCGACGAGATCGAGGTGCTGACCGGGCCGCAACCAGGCGCCTGCGATCAGCGGCGCCGCCGACAGCGTCGCGCAGGAGATCACATCGGCGCTTCGTACGGCCGGTTCGAGGCGTTCCGCGACCGTGACCCGAAAGCCCTCGCCGATCAGCGCCGCGGCGAGCCTGTCGGCGCCGACCGGCCGATGGTTCCAGACCGTGACGTCGTCGATCGGCCGCACCGCGGCATGCGCGCGCACGAGGAACGGCGCCAGCGCGCCGGCGCCGACGATCAGCAACCGGCGCGCGTCCTCGCGCGCCAGGAAGCGCGCGGCGAGCGCGGAAGCGGCGGCGGTGCGCCAGTGCGTGAGCCGGGCGCCGTCCAGCACGGCGAGCGGCTCGCCGGTCGCGCCCGATTGCAGCACGTAGACGCCGAGCACGGCGGGCAGGCCGAGCGCGCCATTGTCGGGAAAGACGTTGACGATCTTGACCCCGAGATAGGCGCCGCCCGGCGCGTCCTCGCCGGTCCAGGCCGGCATCAGCAGATGGGTGGCGGCGACGCCGGAGGGGCGCGCGATCGCGTGATGATGACGCGCCGGCGCGATCGTCCCGCCGGCAAAGGCCTGCGCGAGCGCATCGATCAGGGTGGGAAAGTCGAGCGCGGCGTCGATTTCAGCGGCGGAGACCAGTCGCATGGGACGCCTTCGCCGGTCAGGCGTGATGTTGCAGGCTCAAGCCCGGCGCGTTGCGATCGTCGGTCGGCGCCGCGCGCGCGACCTGCGCCTCCGCGCGCAGCCTTTCGGTCTCGAGACGCAGCTGCTCGGCCTCGGCGCGGCTGTCGCGCGCGGCCCTGCGGTATCTGCCCTGCGTCAGCCAGGTCGTCGCGCCGCCCGCGACGACCCCGAACATGATGGCGAGGATCAGGACCAGGAACAACGGCGCCGTGAGGGCAAACGCCGGGATGTCGCCTTCAGCGAACGGATCGAAGGAGACCGTGACGATATGGCGGTTGGCGAAAGCGAAGATCAGGACGAGGATCGCGACCGGCGCCAGCACGATGAGTTTGAGGAGCTTCTTCATGGAGATGGTCTCGTCGTCGGCGCTGCTTTGCGCGGACCGACGATCGGCGCGCCGGATATCCGCACGGGCGACACAGGAAGCGGGACGCGCGCGTCAGCCCTGGGGAGTCCTGTTCAACCGCTCGCGCATCTCCTTGCCGGTCTTGAAGAACGGCACCACCTTTTCGATGACCGGGACCTGGTCGCCGGTGCGCGGATTGCGCCCGGTGCGCGCCGAACGCTGCTTGGTCGAGAAGGCCCCGAAGCCACGCAGTTCGACGCGTTCGCCCCTCGCCAATCCGGCGGTGATCTCGTCGAGGATCGCATCGACGATGTTTTCGACGTCGCGCTGATAGAGATGCGGATTGCGCGCCGCCATCCTTTGGACGAGTTCAGACTTGATCAATGGAGTGCCCCTTCCCGCGTGACCCTCGCCGCCACAGGCGCTCAGTTGCCCGTCGGAAGCTGCCAAACCGACACGAGCCCGTCAAGAAGCCGCGCCTCGCCCGCCGCCTCGCTCTGCTTGAGCAACGCAGCGAGGCCGGTCAATCCGAACCCGTCGGCGATCGAGGCCGCCGAGCCGAGCAGACCGAAGCCGTAGCTGCTCGACGGCGGGCGCCAGTCGCGCACCGGCAGGTCCTTGGCGACGCCCTTCTCGCTCTCGAGCCAGGCGATCGCCTCGCGCTCGCCGCCGATCGCATCGACGAGCTTCAGCGGAATTCCCTGCCGGCCGGTGAACACGCGGCCGTCATCGACCCTGGCGAGTTCGTCGTCGTTGAGCCGTCGGCGATCCTTGACGAGTCCCTTGAACCAATCGAAGGAATCCTCGACCAGCGCCGCCATCGCGGCGCGGGCGGCGTCGCTGGTCGGCTCCATCCCGTTGGGCGCGGCCTTCAGCGGCGAGGATTTGATCGCTTCGAACTTGACGCCGATCTTGTCGAGCAGGCCCGAGACGTTCGGGAACTCGACGAGCACGCCGATCGAGCCGACCAGGGAATTGCCTTTCGAGAAGATCCGATCGGCGCCGAGCGCGGCGATATAGGCGCCCGAGGCCGCCATCGTGCCGACGACCGCGACGACCGGCTTTTTTGCGTCGAGGCGCCGCAACTCGTCGTAGAGCATCTCCGCGCCGGTCGTCGTTCCCCCGGGGCTTTCGATCGACAGCACGACGGCGGCGGCCTTGGAGTCGGCGATGTCGCGAATGAGCTTCAGCGTCGCGTCGTCGCCGGTGATGAGGCCGCGAATCGCCAGCCGGGCGACATGCGGCTCGTTGTGTCCGCCGGCGCCGGCATAACGATAGAATGCGCCGACGATCGCGATCGCCGCCACGGCGAAGGCCACGACGCGCCAGAAGGTCAGCTGGCGGCGCAATCGGCGGCGATCGGCGATGTAATCGGCGGCCGGAGCGGACAGGGACATCGGGAGCTCGCTCTGCAATCAGGAGATGCGCTCGACTCTGGAGCTCGATTCGGCGCATGGGGCCGGCACACTAGGCGCGCCGTTCGGGGCGCGCAAGAGTCACCTCGCCGCGGCGCGAATCAACTGTGACGCGAGAGCGCCGACGATCGCCGGTGAATCCTGCGCCCGGTAGCGAATCGGCGCGCCCTGGCCCCAGACCGGTCCGGGCCAGGCGGCGTCGCCGATCCGGCGCGCCACGACGTGAACGTGAAGCTGGCGCACGATATTGCCGAGCGCGCCGACATTGATCTTGGCTACGCCCGGCCGTTCGACCAGGGCGCGGGAGACCGCGACGATCTCGTCCATCAGCACGGCGCGATCGGCGGCGCTGAGATCGATGAGTTCGGTGAGATTCTCGCGACGAGGCGCGAGGACGAGCCACAGGAAGCGCGCGTCGTTCATCAGCAGCAGCCGCGACAGCGCGAGGTCGCCGATGGGAATCGTGTCGGCGGCGAGCCGCTGGTCGAGCGCGAAACTCAAGGCGACCAGCTCGCGCCGAACGCGCCGGCGGCGAGGCCGAGCCGCGCGGCGATCGTCTCGGCGATGTCGGCGAGCGTCGCGCGCCGGCCGATCGCGCGCGGCGCGATGGTCGCCCCGAACGCGAGAATCGGCACGTGCTCGCGGGTGTGGTCGTAGCCGCGCCAGGTCGGGTCGTTGCCGTGGTCGGCGGTGATGACGCAGAAATCCTCCTCGCGCATCGCCGCGGCGAGTTCCGGCAGCCGGGCGTCGAAGGCTTCGAGGCAGGCGGCATAGCCGGCAATGTCGCGGCGATGGCCGAACTCGGTGTCGAAATCGACGAGATTGACGAATATGAGCCCGCCGTCGGAGGTTTCGTCGAGCGCGGTCAGCGCGAGGTCGATGTGGTCGGCGTTGCTGGCGCCCTTGAGGATGCGGCCGGTGTCACGATGGGCGAATATGTCGCCGATCTTGCCGACGGCGACGATGTCGCGCCCGGCGCGCGCGGCGCGCTCGAGCAAATTGCCGGCCGGCGGCGGCATCGCGAAATCCCGGCGATGGGCGGTGCGCGCGAAAAGGCCGGCGCGGCTGCCGATGAACGGCCGCGCGATGACCCGGCCGATCGCGAGCGGATCGCACAGCCGGCGCGCGATCTCGCACACCCAATAGAGCCGGTCGAGTCCGAACGCCTCCTCATGGGCGGCGATCTGGAACACCGAATCGGCCGAGGTGTAGCAGATCGGCGCCAGCGTGCGCAGATGCGCCTCGCCGAATTCCTCGATGATCGTCATGCCCGAGGCGTGCCTGTCGCCCAGAATGCCGGGCAGCCCGGCCTCGGCGATCAGCGCCTGGGTGAAGGCGCTCGGGAAGGCCGGAACGGTCTGCGAAAAATAGCCCCAGCGGAACCGCGCCGGCGTGCCCGCGATCTCCCAATGGCCGGAGGGCGTGTCCTTCCCGAGCGAGGTCTCCACGCCATAGCCCCACTGGCCCGTCGGCTCGCCCGAACCCAGGCCGGGCGGGGCGCGTCCGGTCGAGGCCTGCATCGCGCGGCCGAGGCCGAGCGCGTCGAGATTGGGCAGGCGCAGCGGGCCCGCGCGGAGGCCACCGCGGTCGCCGCGCCCTTCGGCGCAGGCCGCGGCGATATGGCCGAGCGTATCGGCGCCGGAATCGCCATAGGCCTCGGCGTCCTCGGCGCCGCCGCAGCCGACGGAATCGAGCACGATGAGAATCGCCCTGCCCCGCGTCACGCTCATCGGCGCGCCCCGTTCATGGATCGACGGCCTCGCGCGCCTCGGCTTCGATATTGAAGGCCGCGGCGAACAGCGCCTTCGTATACGCGCTCCGCGGCGCCGCGAAGACCTCCGCCGCCGAGCCGCTCTCGACCACCTTGCCCGCGCGCATGACGACGATCTCGGAGGCGAGCGCGCGCACGACCTTGAGGTCGTGCGAGATGAACAGATAGGCGAGCGAGCGCCGCTTCTGCAAGGCGCGCAGGAGATCGACGATCTGCGCCTGGACCGACATGTCGAGGGCGGAGGTCGGCTCGTCGAGCACGACGAATTTCGGGTCCAGCGCCATCGCCCGCGCGATCGCGATCCGCTGTCGCTGGCCGCCCGAGAATTCGTGGGGATAGCGATCCATCGCGGCAGGATCGAGCCCGGTGTCGGCGAGCGCGCGCGCGACCGCCTGCCGGCGCTCGGCGGCGTTCATCCTGGTCTTCTGGGCGATCAGCCCCTCCTCGACGATCTCGGCGATCGAAAGGCGCGGCGACAGCGAGCCGAACGGGTCCTGGAAGACGATCTGCATCTCGCGCCGCAGCGGCCGCATCTCCTTGGAGCGCAGCCCGTCGATGCGCCGGCCGCAATAGACGATCGGACCCTCGGAGCGGATGAGGCGCAGGATCGCCAGGCCGAGCGTCGTCTTGCCGGAGCCGGATTCGCCGACCACGCCGACGGTCTGGCCCTCGCGGACCGCGACCGAGACGCCGTCGACCGCCTTGACGAAGCCGACCGTCTTGCGCAGGAACCCGCGCTTGATCGGGAACCAGACCTTGACGTCGTCCGCCGTCAGCACGGGCGACGCGCTGGCGTCGGCGCGCGGCGGCTGGCCCTTGGGTTCGGCGGCGAGCAGCGCGCGCGTATAGGGATGACGCGGATCGGCGAAGACTTCCGCGACCGGCCCGGCCTCGACGATCCGCCCGTGCTGCATGACCGCGACATTGCGTGCGACCTTGCGCACGATGCCGAGATCGTGGGTGATGAACAGCATCGCCATGCCGCGCTTGGCCTGCAGTTCGGCGAGCAGCTTCAGGATCTGCGCCTGGACCGTGACGTCGAGCGCCGTCGTCGGTTCGTCGGCGATGAACAGATCGGGGCGGTTGGCGAGCGCCATCGCGATCATCACCCGCTGGCGCTGGCCGCCCGACAGCTGGTGCGGGTAGGCGCCGAGGCGCGAGGCGGGATCGGCGATGCCGACCTCGGTCAGCAGCGAAACGACCTGCGCGCGGGTCGAGTCGGCGCGGCCGTGCAGCGCCATGATCTCGCCGACCTGCTTCTCGATCGTGTGCAGCGGATTGAGCGAGGTCATCGGCTCCTGGAAAACCATCGTCACGCCGGCGCCGCGCAGCCCGCGCAGGGCGGCCTCGCTCATCGCGAGGACGTCGACGCCCTTGAACAGGATCTCGCCCGACGGGTGGCTCGCTGCGGGATAGGGCAGCAGCCGCACGAGCGACAGCGCGGTGACCGACTTGCCCGAGCCGGATTCGCCGACCAGCGCGAGCGTCTCGCCTTTTTCGAGCGTGAACGAGACCCGGTCGACGACGGTCTGCGCGCGCCCGTCCTGGGCGAACGCGACCGAGAGATCGCGCACCTCGAGCAGCGGCGGCGCGGCGCGGTCGCTCTGCGGGCTCACGTGAACGTCTTCCTGGGATCGAAGGCGTCGCGCACCGCCTCGCCGATGAAGATCAGCAGCGACAGCATCAGCGCGACGATCGCAAAGGCGGACAGGCCGAGCCAGGGCGCCGACAGGTTCGACTTCCCCTGCAGCAGCAATTCGCCGAGCGACGGCGAACCCGGCGGCAGCCCGAGGCCGAGGAAATCGAGCGAGGTCAGCGTGCTGATCGACGCATTGACGACGAACGGCAGGAAGGTCAGCGTCGCGACCATCGCGTTGGGCAGCACGTGCTTGACGATGATCTTGGCGTTGGACAGGCCGAGCGCGCGGGCGGCGTTGACATATTCGAAATTGCGCGCGCGCAGGAACTCGGCGCGCACGAGATGGACGAGATTGACCCAGGAGAACAGCAGCAGGATCACCAGCAGGACCAGAAAGCTCGGCGCCAGGATCGCCGACAGGATGATCAGGATGTAGAGATGCGGCAGCGACGTCCAGATCTCGATCAGCCGCTGCATGACGAGATCGAGCCAGCCGCCGAAATAGCCCTGCACCGCGCCGGCGGCGATGCCGACGACGGACGAGATCCCGGCGAGCGTCAGTCCGAACACGATCGACAGGCGGAAGCCATAGATCAGCCGCGCGACGACGTCGCGGGCCTGATCGTCGGTGCCGAGCCAGTTCCACTCGAGATCGCGGCACGAACCCGGCCCCTTGCGCGCCGAGGCCGGGGCCCGCGCGGCCTGGGTCGCGAGCGCCGCCTGGCATTGGGCCTGCGTCAGCATCCAGGTCGGCGGCGAGGGCAGCGGCGTCGGCAATTCGAGCTTGTGGGTGTTGTTGGCGAAACGGATCGGCGGCCAGATCGCCCAGCCGTGCGCGTCGATCTCGTCGGCGATGACGGGGTCGCGATAGTCGGTCTCGGCGAGAAAGCCGCCGAACTTCTCTTCGGGATAGTCGATGAGGACCGGGAACAGGAGCTCACCCTTGTAATAGGCGACGAGCGGCCGGTCGTTGGCGACCAGTTCGGCGAACAGCGAGACGACGAACAGGACCATGAAAATCCAGAACGACCACAGCCCGCGCCGATTGCGCCGGAAATTGTCGAGCCGGCGCCGATTCATCGGTCCCAGCTTCATGAGGCGCTTCGGCTTCGGGAATTTGGAGGCCATGTCCACGGCTCAGACCTCCCGCGTCTCGAAATCGATCCGCGGATCGATCCAGGTGTAGGTGAGGTCCGAAACGAGATTCACGACCAGCCCGAGCAGCGCGAAAATGTAGAGATTGCCGAGCACGACGGGATAGTCGCGGTTCATCAGCGAATCGAAGGAGAGATAGCCGAGGCCGTCGAGCGAAAACACCTGCTCGATCAGCAGCGAGCCGGTGAAGAAGGCGCCGATGAAGGCGCCGGGGAAGCCGGCGATGACGATCAGCATCGCGTTGCGGAACACGTGGCCGTAGAGCACGCGCCGCTCCGAAAGGCCCTTCATGCGCGCGGTCTGGACATAGGCCTTCTTGATCTCGTCGAGGAAGGAATTCTTGGTCAGCAGCGTCGAGGTCGCGAACGAGCCGAGCACCAGCGCCGACACCGGCAGCGTGATGTGCCAGAGATAGTCGAGAACCTTGCGCGGCCAGGAGAGGTCGACGAAATTGTCGGAAGTCAGCCCGCGCAGCGGAAAAATCTGCCAGAACGAGCCGCCGCAGAACAGCACGACGAGCAGGATCGCGAACAGGAAGCTCGGGATCGCATAGCCGAATATGACCACGCCCGAGGTCCAGACGTCGAAGCGCGATCCGTCCGTGACCGCCTTCCTGATTCCGAGCGGGATCGAGATCGCGTAGGAAATGAAGGTCATCCACAGGCCGAGCGAGATCGAGACGGGGAGCTTCTCCTCGATGAGGCGCAGAACCGGCTCGTCGCGAAAGTAGCTGCGGCCGAGGTTGAACGTCGCGTAGTCCCTGACCAGGATCGCGAACCGTTCGGGCGCCGGCTTGTCGAAGCCATATTGCTTCTCGAGCTCCTTGATGAATTTCGGATCGAGCCCCTGGGCGCCGCGATAGCGCGCAGAAATGTCGCCGGCATGGGCGATGGCGCCGGCGCCGATCTGGCCGCCGCCGCCGCCGATCCGCGAGGTCGAACCTTCGTCGAGGCCCTGCAGCTGGGCGATCGCGCGCTCGACGGGGCCGCCCGGCACGAATTGCACGATCGCGAACGACACCAGCATGATCCCGAATATGGTCGGGATCATCAGGAGGATTCGGCGGGCTATATAGGCGAGCATGGGGTCAGCGGCGTGGCGCGGGGACGCGGGACGCGCGGCCCGAATCGCTTCATAGCCGATCCGGCGCGGCTAGAGGCCAATTTTCTTGGCCTTTGCTGCGTCCCACCACCAGGTGTCGGGCGCGCCCGAACCCAGTTTCGGCTGGCGTTCCGGCCGCGAGAAGGCGTCCCAATAGGCGATCAGCGCCTGGTCCCGATACCACATCGGGATCCAATAATGGCCCGCGCGCAGCACCCGGTCGAGACAGCGCGCGGCGAGATCCAGTTCGGCGCGCGACTTGGCCTGGGCGATCTTCTCGACCAGCGCGTCGACGACCGGGTCCTTCACGCCGCACATGTTGCGCGACCCCGGCAGGTCGGCGGCCTTCGAACTGAAGAAGATGCGCAGCTCCGCGCCCGGCGTCGGCGCGCCGCCGAATGCGGCCGTGATGACGTCGAAGTCGAAGGTCTCGGTCCGGCTCTTGTATTGCGCGGCGTCGACGATGCGCGATTTCGCGTCGATGCCGAGCTTGCGGAGGTTCTGCTGCAGCGGCGTCGTGTGCGGCTGCAGCGCCTCCGAGGAATCGAGGAATTCGATCGCAAACGGCGCGCCGCTCGGCAGCTTCAGCGTCTCGCCGTCGCGCTTGCATCCCGCCGCGCGAAGCAGCTCGTCGGCGTGGCGCAGCGCCGCGCGGTCGCTGCCCGAGCCGTCCCCGCCGGGCGGAATGTAGGCGTCCTCGAATACGGCCGGCGAGAGCCGGTCGCGCAACGGCTCCAGCAGCGCCAGTTCGTCGGGACCCGGCTTGCCCTGCGCCTCCATCGCGGTGTTCTGGAAGTAGGACACCACGCGCTTGTAGGCGCCGTACATGATGTTCTTGTTGGTCCATTCGAAGTCGAAGCAGAAGCCGAGCGCCTCGCGCACCCGCGGATCCTTGAACTGGTCGCGCCTTGTGTTGAAATACCAGCCCTGCGATCCCGTCGGCGCGCCGTTGTGGATCGCCTCCTTCTTGACGCGGCCGTCGCGAAAGGCGGGAAAGTCGTAGCCGACCGCCCAGACCCGCGAGGTGTATTCCTCGTGGAAATTGGTTGCGCCGGCCTTGAACGCCTCGAACGCGACCTGACGCTCGCGGTAGTATTCGAAGCGCAACCGGTCGAAATTGTTGACGCCGATGTTGACCGGCAGGTCCTGCGCCCAATAGTTCCTGACGCGCTCGAATTCGATGAAGCGGCCCTGCTCGAAGCGCCCGACCTTGTAGGGCCCCGAGCCCAGCGGCTCCTCCATGGTCGGCGCGTCGAAATCGCGCGTCTTCCACCAAGTCTGCGAAAAGATCGGCATGCCGGCGACGATCAGATGCGCGTCGCGGCTGCGGGTCTTGACGAAGCGCACGACGACGACGTCGTCCGCCTCCGCGTCGCCGCCGTCGAAGTCGCCGAGCAATTGCGAGAAGGTCGGATGGCCCTTGTCCTTGAGCGTGCGCAGGGAGAAGGCGACGTCGGCCGCGGTCAATCTGGAGCCGTCGTTGAAACGCGCCTCGGGGCGCAGCAGGAAGCGATAGGTCAGCCGGTCCGGCGCATAGCGCACCGCGCGCGCGACGAGGCCGTAGACCGAGTCGGGCTCGTCGCCGCTCGACGTCATCAGATTGTCGAAGGTCGCGGTCATGCCCGCCGCGCCGTCGCCCTTCTTCGAGAACATGTTCAACGTGTCGAACGTATCGAAATTCTGGTTGCCGCCGGTGTTGGTGATCTGCAGCGACAGCAGGCCGGCCTTCGGCGCGTCGGGATTGACGTAGTCGAAATGCCTGAAATCGGCCGGCATCGCCAGATCGCCGAACGCCGAGAGGCCGTGGGTTTCGATCTCGCCTTGCACGGCGGCGGCGCGCGCCGGGGGCGCCCAGGGCGACAGGAAGGCGGCGCCGGCGGCTTGCAGCGCCGCGCGCCTTGTGATTGGCAACGCCATGAGTCTTTCTCGCAAGGACGGGCTCCGGCTCGATTCGAGCGATTTAAGCCGCTAATGGCTGTCTTGGCCAGCGCGGCGGCCGGCCGGCGGAAACGGAGCGTTGAAAGCATGAATGAGGCTTTTTTCAAATCGGCCGGCCGGCCGCGCCAGTTCGGCTTCGCCGTCAACCCGCTCGATCGCGTCTCCGAGCGCCGCGAGGACGCGGGATTCCTCGCCGCGCTGCGCGCCCGTCCCGACGCGCGCGCGCTGCTGCTGTGCCGCGACACCCCGGTGCTGAAGAAGCGCGCCGACAGCCTCGACCCGCTGTTCGCGTTCGATGACATCGCCGCGATCGGCGCAACCCGCCTCGACGCGCTGCTCGGACTCGAGGCGGACGGCGCGCCGGTCTTCGCCGCCCTGCTGGCCGACGAGGCGGTCGAACTGCGCGCCGATTCCAGCGACGGCTTCCTCGACCGGCGCGTGATGGCCGCGCCGGGACGCGACGATCTCGTTCTCATCGACATGCGCTCGATCGCCGTGCAGGGCCTGCTCGCGCCCGAGACGATCGGCATGTTCGGTCAGGCCAAGGCGCTGCTGCACTGGCACGCGCGCCACGGCCATTGCGCCAATTGCGGCGCGCCGACCCGGGTCGCGGCGGCGGGCTGGCGGCGCGAATGCGACGCCTGCAAGGCGCAGCATTTCCCGCGCACCGACCCGGTCGTCATCATGCTGGCGGTCGACGGCGACAATTGCCTGCTCGGCCGCCAGGCGCGCTTTCCCAAGGCGATGTATTCCTGTCTGGCGGGCTTCCTCGAGCCGGGCGAGTCGGTCGAGGACGCGGTGCGCCGGGAGGTCTTCGAGGAGGCGGGAATCACTTGCGGCGCGGTCGTCTACTGCGCCTCGCAGCCCTGGCCGTTCCCGGCCTCGCTGATGATCGGCTGCCTGGCCGAAGCCACGACGCGGGAACTGAGGATCGACGAGATCGAGCTCGAGGACGCGCGCTGGTTCTCGCGGGCGGAGGCCGCCTCGATGCTGGCGGGCCGCCATCCCGACAAGCTGCTGGCGCCCCATCCCATGGCGATCGCCAATCACCTCCTGCGCGGGTGGGTCGAGGGCTAGGCGGCCGCCCTATCCCGCCACCGCCGCCTTCTGCATTTCGACCAGCCGCGCGACGCCGCCGCGCGCGAGCGTCAGCAGCTCGTGCAGCTGCGTCTCGCTGAACGGCGCGCCTTCCGCGGCCGCCTGGACCTCGACGAGGCCGCCGGTGCCGGTCAGCACGAAATTGGCGTCGGTCTCGGCGGTCGAATCCTCGGCGTAGTCGAGGTCGAGCACGGCCCCGCCCTTGACGATGCCGCAGGAAATCGCGGCCACATGGTCCTTCAGCGGATTGACGCGCAGGATCGAGCGTCGCGTCATCCATTTCAGGCAATCGTGCAGCGCGATCCAGGCGCCGGTGATCGCCGCCGTCCGCGTGCCGCCGTCGGCCTGCAGGACGTCGCAATCGATGATGATCTGTTTCTCCTGCTTCTCGCCGAGCCCGGGCAGGTCGACCACGGCGCGCAGCGAGCGTCCGATCAGCCGCTGGATCTCCTCGGAGCGGCCGGAGACTTTGCCCGCGCTCGATTCGCGGCGCGTGCGGGTCGAGGTCGCGCGCGGCAGCATCGCATATTCCGCCGTCACCCAGCCGCGCTTCTGGCCACGCAGCCAGGTCGGCACGTTGTCCTCGAGGGTGGCGGCGCACAGGACGTGGGTCTCGCCGAAGCGCACCAGACAGGAGCCCTCGGCGAAGCGCGCGGCGCCGCGCTCGAACGACACCTTCCGCAATTCGTCGGGCGCGCGATTGGAAGGTCGCATGGTTCGGTCCTTTGTCGGGCGCTGATCTAGACCCTGGGAGTCCGGGATGCAACCGGCCCCGCGGCGGCCGAGTCAGCCTTCGGGCCGTGGCGCGCCGCAGGATTCGCGCACGACGAGCCGCGCCGCTCCGACATAGGTTTCCGCCCGCGCGGCGCCGGACTCGATCCGTCGCAGCAGCATGCGCGCCGCATGCGCCCCGAGGCCCGAAGCGTCGACCGCGACCGTCGTCAGCGGCGGCGACATCTGGGCGGCTTCGGCGATGTCGTCGAAGCCGACGATCGCGAAATCCACGCCGGCCCTCAGCCCGTGACGCGCGAGCGCATGGACGGCGCCGATCGCGACGATGTCGTTGAAGCAGAGGGCGGCGGTCGGCGCCGGCGTCAGCGCCAGCGCGGCCGCCATTGCGGCAGCGCCGCCGGCCCTGGTCGGCATCGCCGGGACGAGCGCGCGCGGGTCCGCCGGCAGGCCAGCTTCCGCGAGGCCGTCGCAGAACCCCTGCGAGCGCTCGGCGAACGCCGTCATCGACGCGAGGCCGCCGAGAAACGCGAGCCGCCGGTGCCCGAGGCGCGCCAAATGCGCGACCGCGGCCATCGCGCCGGCGCGATTGTCGGGGACGACGGCGGAAACCGTCGCGCCGGGCACCCGACGCATGGCGAGCACGACCGGAATGCCCGCGGCGGCGAAATCGGCGAGCGCCTCCGCCTGCGTGCCGCCGGCGGGGCAGAGGATCAGGCCCGCCGCATCATGCTCGCGCATCGTCCGCAACACACGCGCCTGGCGCGTCAGGCTCTCGGCCGTATTGGCGATGACCGGGATGTAATCGGAACTCTGCAGCGCGCCCTCGATCCCGATCGCGAGTTCGGCGAAGAACGGATTGGAGAGATCGTTGATGACCATGCCGACGATGTTGGAGCGGGCGAGACGCAGGTTGGCGGCGCCGCGGTGATAGACATAGCCGAGTTCGTCGACGACCGCGCGCACCCGCTGCCGCGTCTCCGCCTTGACCAGCGCCGAGCCGGAGATCACGAGCGAGACCGTCGACTTGGAAACGCCCGCCGCCCTGGCGATGTCGACGATGGTGACGCGCGACACGGTCAGGCGTCCACGCGATTGCTCGAAAACAGCACGGCCGGCAGAGGCTCGCGCCCGCGCACGAGATCGGCGGCCTTTTCGCCGATCATGATCGTCGGCGCGTTGGTGTTGGATGAAACGATGCGCGGCATGATCGCGGCGTCGCAGACGCGCAAGCCCTCGATGCCGCGCACGCGCAGGTCGGGCGCGACCACGGCCATCCGGTCATGGCCCATGCGGCAGGTGCCGACGGGATGATGATCGGTCTTGGCATGGCGGCAGCCATAGGCGAACAGCTCGGCGTCGCTGGCGAGGTCCGGGCCCGGCAGCCGTTCGGCGAGAACGAAGGGCTTCAGCGCCTTCTGGCGCATGATTTCGCGCGCGAGCCGCAGCCCCGCGATCGACATCGCACGGTCATGGGGATCGGCCCAATAGTTCGGGTCGATCAGCGGCGCTGCGCGCGGATCGCTCGAAGCGAGTCGCAGCGTGCCGCGCGAGCGCGGCCGCAGGAAGGCGGAATTGAGCGTCACGCCCGCGTTCTTCATTCTCGCGACGCCGGCTTCGATCCCCGAGCCGAGCCCGAGATGAAGCTGGATGTCGGGCGAGCGAGCCTGCCGGTCCGCGTACCAGAAGCCGCCCGTCTCGAACAGGCTCGAGGCGACGGGCCCGTTCCTGAACAGGAGATATTGCACACCCGCCCAGACGGTCCGATGCAGCTTGGCGACATTGTCGTAAGTGTGATCGCCGGTGCATTCCGCGATCACGAAGAGATCGAGATGGTCCTGCAGATTCTCGCCGACGCCCGGCAGATCGTGCGTCAACGCGATCCCGACGCTCCTGAGGTGGTCGGCCGGCCCGATCCCCGATTGCAGCAGCAGCTTGGGCGAGCCGAGCGCGCCGGACGCGACCAGCACCTCGCGCTCGGCGCGCAGGATCTCCGGCGCGCCGTCGGCGCCGATGATTTCGACGCCGACCGCGCGGTCCTTCTCGACGACGACGCGCGTCGTCAGCGCGCCGGTCCGCACGGACAGATTGGGCCGCGCGCGCGCCGGATCGAGATAGGCGGTGGCCGCCGAGCAGCGGCGCGCGTTGCGTTGCGTGAGCTGGTAGAAGCCGACGCCATCCTGGCGCGCGCCGTTGACGTCGTCGTTGTAGGGAATGCCCATTTCCTGCGCGGCGCGGAAATAGGCGTCGCAGATCGGCAGCGGCGCGATCGGGTTGGCGACGCCGAGCGGGCCGCCATAGGCGTGATAGTCGTCGACGTAGCGCTGGTTGTCCTCGGCGCGCTTGAAATAGGCGAGGACCTCGCGATAACTCCAGCCTTCGCACCCCTCTTCACGCGCCCATGCGTCGTAATCGAGCGCATTGCCGCGGGTATAGATCTGCGCGTTGATCGTCGAGCCGCCGCCGATCACCTTGGCCTGGGTGTAGCGCAACACGCGGCCGTCGAGGTGGCGCTGCGGCACGGTCTGCCAGCCCCAGGCGCCGATGCCCTTCGTCATCTTCGCGAAGCCGGCGGGCATCTTGTAGAAGGGATGGCGGTCGCCGCCGCCCGCTTCCAGCAGCAGCACGGAAACGTCGCGGTCCTCGCTGAGCCGGTTCGCCAGCACGCAGCCGGCGGGGCCCGCGCCGACGATGATGTAGTCGACCATCGCCCCTCCGATGCGCTCAAAGGCGCGGCAATGAAAGCCCGCCGTCCGCCGCGACCACGCTCCCGGTCGCGAAGGCGAATTGTCCCGAGGCAAGAGCCGCGACGATCGCGCCGACGTCGCCCGGCTCGCCCCAGCGCCGCATCGGGACGAGGCCGTCCGCGATCGCCGCCTCGTAGCGGCCGGCGACCGGGGCGGTCATGTCGGTGTGGATGATTCCCGGCCGGACCTCGAACACCGAGATTCGCTCGGGCGCGAGCCGCACCGCGAACGCCTTCGTCGCCATCGACAATCCCGCCTTGGAAACGCAATAGTCGGCGCGCTCCGCGGACACCATTGCCGCCGACACCGACGAAATCGTCACGATCGACCGGGGATGATTCCCCGCCCCTGTCTCGCACATCGCGCGCGCGACCGCCTGGGTCAGGAACAGCGTCCCGCGCAGATTGACGCTGATCACGACGTCGAAGTTCTCGGGACTGAGGTCGAGCAGGTCGCCGCGCGCGACCGCGCCGCGGCCGGCGTTGTTGACGAGGCAGTCGAGACGATCGAACCGTTCCAATACCGCAGCGACCAGCGCCGAATGAGCGCCGACGTCGGCGACATCGTGGGCGAAGAACGCCGCGCGCGCGCCCGCGGCCTCGAATGCCGTCTGCGCCTCATGCGCGGCTTCGTCGAGGACGAGGTCAGTCGCGGCGATGTCGAAGCCCGCGCGCGCGAGCGCCTCGCCGCAGGCGCGGCCGATGCCGCGCCTGGCGCCGGTTACGAGCGCGAGCGGGCGCGGCGCGGCGCTCACGCGGCGAGCTCCGTGGCGCGCACATGGTCGGCGGCGCGCAATGCGAGCGCGGCGACGGTCAGCGACGGATTGACGCCCGCCGAGGTCGGCAGCGCGCTTGCGTCGATGACGAACAGGTTGTCGTGATCGAAGGCGCGGCCGTAGGGATCGACGGCCGCCTTCGCGGGGTCGTTGCCCATGCGGATCGTCCCGCATTGATGCGACGGCGTCCGGCGGTCGAACGGCTTGACCAGCACGATCGGAAAACCCGCCGCGCGCAACACCTCGCGCATGCGCGCGACGAGCCCGTTCTGCGCCGCCATGTTGGAGCGGCGCCAGTCGAGCACCACGCGCGACCCGTCGAGCCAGACCCGGCTTTCGCGCGAGGGCAGGTCCTCGCTCATCAGGTAGAAGTCGACGGCATGGCCCGCGAGCAGGTCGAGCGCGAACTCGGGCGCCCGCCGCAGCTGCGACTTCAGGATCGCCCCCGAAATCTTGCCGAGCAGCTGGACATTGCCGAGCGGCGGCCCGCCGCGGCCGTCGTCGAGATAGAAGTCGTTGAGGCCGATCGTCTTCTGGTAGATCGAATCGTTGCGCCTGAACGGATCGATGGCGAGCGCGGCCGAACTGTTGTGGTTCATGAAGTGCCGGCCGACCTGGTCGGCGCGGTTGGCAAGACCATTGGGCATCGCGCCGTTCGCGGAGGCGAGCAGCAACAGCGCCGAGTTCACCGCGCCCGCCGCCAGCGCGACGAGCTTGGGATGGGCGCGGCGCGTCTCGCCGCCGCTCTCGTAGACGACGGCCTCGATCCGCCGGCCCGCGGGGTCGGTCTCGAGCCGCGTCGCGCGGGCTCCGGTCTCCAGCGTGACATTGGGATGGGCGAGCGCGACCTCGAGCCCGCAGGTCTCCGCGTCCATCTTGCCCGTGTTCGTGTCGGGAAATGCGTCCCACGGCGTTTGCGCGCGTGCGAGCCAGCGGTCGATGTCGACGCCGAGCGGCAGCGAGAAGGGATGCATGCCGGCGCGGGCGAGGCGCTCGCGCACTGCGGCGATCGCCGGCTCGTCGGGCACCGGCGGGTGCGGGTAGGAACCGGAATGGGCAGGTTCGGTCGGATCCTCGCCGAGGCTCCCGCGCACCTGGTAGAGCGCCTCGGCGCGTCCGTACCACGCCTCGATCTCGTCATAGCCGAACGGCCAGCCGGGCGTCACACCCTCGGCGTATTGGATCGGCGCGAAATCCTGCGCGCGGTAGCGGATCAGCACGGCGCCATAGAGCTTGGTGTTGCCGCCCACATAATAGTAATTGCCCGGATTGAACGACTCGCCGGCGGCGTCGAACCATTCCTCGCGCGGCCGGAACACGCCCCTCTGGAAGATCGCGCGCGCGTCGCGCGTCTCCGGGCGATCGACCAGCCGCTCGCCGCGCTCGAGGATGTGGATGCGCGCGCCGGAGGGCGCCAGCCCCGCCGCGAACGTCGCGCCGCCCATGCCGGAGCCGATCACGAGGACATCGATGGGATCAGGCGCGGGCATGGATGCGACGAATCCTCGGCAAAGGCAGGCGCCGGCCCTCATCCGTCACGCCGCGCGCGGCGCCTTGTCCTGCAAGCCGGAGAAGGGCGCGCGCTCCCTTCGCCTGCTCGCGGGAGAACGCGGCCGGCATGACCGGCCCGACGAGGGCCGGCGCGACCTCGACCACCCCGCTCGCCACAGGCGCGCCGATGATCGACGGCTGCCCGCTCAAAGCCTCGCGCCCGAAGCCGGATCGAACAGGAGCGCCTTGTCGAGATTGAACGCGAACGGCACGGTCTGGCCCGGTTGCACCTCGGTCTCGGCGCGCATGCGCGCGGTGACCTCCTTGCCGGCGATTCGGGTGACGACGAACGTGTCGGAGCCGGCGGGCTGGACGACGTCGACCCTGGCGTCGACCATCGAGATCCCCGTCGAATTGCGGTCGGCGCCGTCGCGGTCGGTGATCGCCTCCGGGCGGATTCCCATGATCACGGCGCGGCCGTCGGTGAGTTCCCTCGCGTCGGCGCCGCGCGGCGCGGGCAGCGCGATCGGCGCACCCTCGCCGCGCTCGAGCAGCACCGAGGCATGGCCGTTCACGCGCGCGACTTTGCCCGGCATCAGGTTCATCGATGGCGAGCCCATGAAATCGGCGACGAACAGGTTGGCGGGATGGTTGTAGATTTCGTGCGGCGTACCGACCTGCTGCAACACGCCCTCCTTGAGCACGGCGATCTTGGTCGCCAGCGTCATCGCCTCGATCTGGTCGTGCGTCACATAGACGATCGTCGCGTGGGTGTTCTGATGCAGGCGCTTGATCTCCGTGCGCAGGTCGACGCGCAGCTTGGCGTCGAGATTGGACAGCGGCTCGTCGAACAGGAACACCCGCGGCTTGCGCACCAGCGCGCGGCCCATCGCGACGCGCTGGCGCTGGCCGCCCGACAATTGGCCGGGCCGGCGCTTGAGGAGATGGCCGAGCTGCAGCGTCCTGGCGACTTCGGCGACGGCGGCGTCGCGCTCGGCCTTGGGCACGCCGCGCATCTCCATGCCGAACGCCATGTTCTGCTCGACGCTCATGTTGGGGTAGAGCGCGTAGGACTGGAACACCATCGCGATGTCGCGCTTGGACGGGTGGAGATCATTGACGACGGCGCCGTCGATCGCGATCTCGCCCGAGCTGATCGTCTCGAGCCCGGCAATCATGTTGAGCAGCGTCGACTTGCCGCAGCCCGACGGTCCCACCAGCACGAGAAAACCGCCCTTCTCGAGCGTCAGGCTGACGCCCTTGATGATGTCGAGCGAGCCGAAGCGCTTCTTCAGGTTGCGGATTTCGAGGAAGGACATCGGTTTCACCCCTTGACGGCGCCGGCCATCAGGCCGCGCACGAAATAGCGGCCGGCGACGACATAGACCAACAGCGTCGGCGCCGCCGCGATGATCGCGGCGGCCATGTTGACATTGTATTCGACGACGCCGGTCGAGGTGTTGACGACATTGTTGAGCGCGACCGTCATCGGGCTCTGGTCGCCGGCGGCGAAGGTCGCGCCGAACAGGAAGTCGTTCCAGATGTTGGTGAACTGGTAGATCACCGTGACGATGAAGATCGGGCCGGAATTGGGGAGCAGGATGCGCCAGAAAATCCGGAAGAAGCCGGCGCCGTCGATCATCGCCGACTTGACCAGTTCGGTCGGGAACGCCTCGTAGAAATTGCGGAAGAACAGCGTCGTGAAGCCGAGGCCATAGACGGTGTGGACGATCACCAGATTGACGGTTGGATTGCCGAACCCGAGCGAGACGCCGATCGTGTCGGTGAAGTCATTGCCCCATTCGCCGAACTTGCCGAGGATCACCGCCATCGGAATCAGCACCGACTGGAACGGAATGAAGCAGGCGAACAGCATCAGCCCGAACACGAGCCGGTGGCCGGAGAAGCGCCATTTGGTCAGTACGTAGCCGTTCAGCGCGCCGAGCAGCGTCGAGATCAGGACGGCCGGCACGACCATCTTGATCGAGTTCCAGAAGTAGCCCTTGATCCCCTCGCAGGTGAGCCCGACGCAGGTCTCGCCCCAGGCCTTGCCCCAGGATTCGAAGCTCGGCGCCCGCGGCAGCGCGAACATGTTGCCGCCCGTCACCTCGGTCATCGGCTTCAGCGAGGTCATGACCATGACGAGCAGGGGCAGGATGTAGACAATGGCGAACAAGCCGAGCAGCCCGTAGATGACGATCCGGGTCGTCGTCGAGGAGCGGCCGGGGTCGCGGCCCGGCTTGTCGGCGAGCAGGGCGTCCGCGGCGCTCATTGATGCTTCTCGCGCAGTTCCGAATAGAGATAGGGCACCATGATCGCGGCGATCGCCATCAGCATGATGATCGCGCTCGCCGAGCCGACCGCCATCTGGTTGCGGGTGAACGTGTAGGAATACATGAAGGTCGA
>JBEKEI010000076.1:0-20034 GCA_050013915.1 Roseiarcus sp. | reverse complement strand
CGCTGACCATCGCCAAGCTGTCGACGACCCAGGTCGCCGGGCTCAACACGACGGCGATCGGCAATCTCTCGACGACCCAGGTCAGCGCCCTGAGCGCGACCCAGATCGGCGCGCTGACGACGGGTGCGGTCAACCAGCTGACTTCGACCGAACTCGGCGTCGTCGTGACCACGCTTTCGGCGACCCAGATCGCCGGGCTGACCACCACTTCGTTCGGCTACCTAACGTCGACGCAGATCGCCGCCTTCACGGGGACGCAGAACGCCGCTCTCACCCCGACCGAGATCGGCCAGATCATCAGCGAAGGAGGTTGATTAGCAGACGCACATCGGAGACTATAGTGGTGGTGTTCGGCGGTAGGGCAGCGCTCGTTGAGCGACGCCACGCGTCCTGAGTTTTCAGAGCGGTTGACTGCGCGTTGAAAAGTCTGATCCCGGACAAACCAGAATTGAATCATCAATGATGTCAGATCGAGCGAACCTGCCGCAGCCCCGCGCGATAACGATGATGGACGCGGAACAATACAGACTTATGCAGACGTGGAAGCTAGGAGAGCTTATTTCGAACGCCGAATCGCTCAAGTCCGGAGGCGACCTCCAGGCCTGTGTGGCGCTCTACAGGGCCTGGATTGCGTGCAACCCGACTGATCCCTTGATTCACGCAGCCTATTTCAATTTTGGCGTCGCGCTCGACGGATTTGGCGATCGGTTCGGCGCGATCAACGCGATGCGCGAAACTATACGGCTGAAGCCCGACTTCCATTTGTCGTATATCAATCTCGGGCGACTGCTGGAGGACGCCGGCCAGCCGCTGGAGGCAGTAAGGGAATGGCGAGCGCTCACCTCCCGAACGGCTAGCGTCAACGGCGAATCCGTCAAGCACAAGCTGATGACGTTGCGTCAACTGGGCCGGATCTTCGAGGCCCATCAGCTTGACGGTCCGGCCGAAGAAGCAATGAGAGAGTCAATCGAGATATCGCCAGCACAGCCGGAGATAATCCATCATTTTCTCGCTATGCGATCGCGCCAGTGCAAATGGCCGGTCGTTGCCGGCTGGGATCATGTGGAAACGCGGACTCTCATGGCGGCGATATCCCCGCTGTCTCTCGCGACCCTGCTCGACGAGCCAATGTTCCAGCTGGCGCAAGGATGGAAATACAACCGGGACGGCATAAAGCCGCCTGGTAATCCTCGGTCTCTGCCGGTTCATGTCCCGAAATCTCGAGATGCCGGGCGCAAGCTTCGGGTCGGCTATGTATCCTCCGATCTGCGCGGCCACGCCGTCGGGTTCGCCATGACCGACGTGTTCGAACAGCACGACAGGGATCATTTCGAAATCTATGCCTACTATTGCGGGGTCTCGCAGATCGATCCGACGAGGCTGCGCCTCGAGGCCAGCGCAGACCGGTGGGTCGATATCAACGAGATGACCGACGAAGAGGCCGCTGCCCGCATTATGGGGGACGAGGTCGACATCCTCGTCGATCTCAACGGGTATACCAAGGACGCGCGGACCAGGGTCTTCTCGCTCCGGCCGGCTCCGATCGCGGTCAACTGGTTCGGATTTCCATGCACGATGGGGTCTCCGTACCATCATTATATCATTGCCGACGAGCAGGTAATTCCGCGGGACAGCGAGATATACTATTCGGAGAAGGTCGTCAGGCTTGCCTGCTATCAGCCCAACGACAGGAAGCGTCCCGTTTCGAGCATAATTCCGCTTCGCGCGGAGGAGGGGCTGCCGGAACACGGCGCGGTATTTTGTTGCCTGAACGGGACGCAAAAAATCAATTCTGAAATCTTCGCAAACTGGATGACAGTCCTCTCGGAGGTCCCGGGCAGCGTGCTTTGGCTCCTCGGCGGCTCCGAAGGCGTCGACGAGCGACTGCGGGGGCTGGCGGCCGAGCGGGGGGTCGCCCCGGAACGGCTGATCTTCGCTGCGAGAAAGCCAAATCCCGAGCACCTCGCGCGCTACGCGCTCGCTGATCTGTTTCTCGATACTTTTCCGTATGGCGCACACACCACGGCGGCGGACGCGTTATGGATGGGCGTGCCGGTGCTCACCCGGCCAGGGGAGAGCTTCGCTGCCAGAGTATGTGCGAGCGTGGCGCACGCCGGTGGAATCAGCGATCTCATCTGCGCGACAAGCGAGATTTATGTTGCGCGCGCGATCGAACTCGGAAGGAGCAAGGAAAAAATCGCCGCCCTCAAGGCGAGACTTATTGCCGCGCGCGGTAACTCACTCCTGTTCGACACGAGGCGCCTGGTGCGTGATCTCGAAGATCTGTACCGCGGCATGTGGTCCGATTTTCAGGACGGCAAAAATCCGGTTCCTGATCTGGACAATCTGGACATATATCACGAAATTGCCGTCGACCTTGCGGCCGAGGGGATGCTGGCTTCGACGCCGGCGGCCTGTCGGCGACTTTATCAGGACAGGTTGGAGGCCCGAAATTGCATCAGCCCGATCCGACCGGATCGCCGGCTATACGTCCGTTGACTGCCGACCTGCTCCCGCGCGAAAACGATGTATCGAAACCGCATGCCTGAAACAGGGGAAGCAGGTCGATGAGCGATCATAAGACGGTGCTGGTGACGGGCGGCGCGGGCTTCCTCGGCTCGCATTTGTGCGATCGATTGATCGCGGACGGTCACGACGTCATCTGCGTCGACAATTTTTTCACCGGCGCCAAGTCCAACATCGTGCAACTGATCGGCAATCCGCGATTCGAATTGCTGCGCCACGACGTCACTTTTCCGCTCTATGTCGAGGTCGACCAGATCTACAACCTCGCCTGTCCGGCCTCTCCGATCCACTATCAATATGACCCCGTGCAGACGACCAAGACGAGCGTCCATGGCGCCATCAACATGCTCGGGCTCGCCAAGCGGCTGAAATGCCCAATCTTCCAGGCGTCGACATCGGAAGTCTACGGCGATCCGGCGATCCATCCGCAAACCGAGGACTATTGGGGCAACGTCAATCCGATCGGCCCGCGCTCTTGCTACGATGAAGGCAAGCGCTGCGCGGAAACACTGTTCTTCGATTATCATCGCCAGCACCGGCTTGAAATCAAGGTCGCGAGGATCTTCAACACTTACGGCCCGCGCATGCATCCGAGCGACGGCCGCGTGGTTTCGAATTTCATCGTGCAGGCGCTGAGGGGCGAACCGATCACGATCTACGGCGATGGCGACCAGACGCGCTCGTTCTGCTATGTGGACGACCTGATCGAGGGGTTCGTCCGCTTCATGAACGCACCCGCGACCATGCCGGGGCCGATCAACCTCGGCAATCCCGGCGAGTTCACGATGCGCAGGCTCGCCGAACTCACGATCGAGCTGACCGGGTCGAAGTCGACGCTGGCGTTCCAGCCGCTGCCGCAGGACGACCCGAAGCAGCGTCAACCCGACATCGCCATCGCGGCTAGGCATCTCGGATGGAAGCCGAACGTCGCATTGCGCGAAGGGCTCGCCCACACAATCGCCTATTTCGAGGCGCTATTGTCGCGTGAGCCCGGCGCGGCCGGTCCTGTTGGGCGGTCGGGCGACGGCTCCGCGTCGCCACGCGCCGCTGCGTAACGGCCGCGGGGAGCGGCGAACCGTGCTGGTCCGGCCGTCTGCCGCGGCCCCCTGGCTGGCCCCGATCGGTGAATTGATCTTTCGGTCCGCTTGCTGCGCGCGCGGTCCGGGGGCGTGCGACCGTCGTTCAAGTCCCGCTACGCGCGGCGCGCCGCGGCCGCCGCACCGCTGGAGGGGCTCTCCGCGATGACGCCGAATTCCGATTTCCTGTCCGACCTCCTGCGACCGGAGCGCTTGACGGCCGTCGTCGACATCGGTGCGAATCCGATCACCACGGATGGCGATCCGCCCTACAGGCCGATGCTGGTGGGGCGGCTGTGCACGCTCGTCGGCTTCGAGCCGCAGCCTGACGCGCTCGCTGCGCTGAACGCACGCAAGATCGATCTCGAGACCTATCTGCCTTATGCGGTCGGCGACGGAAGCACGGGAATCCTCAAGCTCTGTCTGGCGTCGGGCAAGAGCAGCCTGCTCACGCCGGAACCGCGGGTTCTCGCGTGCTTCCCGCACTTCAGCGAGTTCGGCGAGGTGGTACGCGAAATTCCCGTCGAGACCCGCGCTCTCGACGGTATCGCAGAGATCGGCGCGCTCGACTTCCTCAAGATCGACATCCAGGGCGGCGAACTCGTCGCCTTCCGCAACGGCAGCGCGCGACTCGCAGGTGCGGTCGTGGTGCACACCGAAGTCTCCTTTGTTCCGTTCTACAAGAACCAGCCGGCGTTCGGCGACATCGATCTGGCCCTGCGCGCGCTCGGATTCCTCCCTCATATGTTCGCCTCGCTCAACAAGCGGCTGATCCTGCCTCTGCAAAGGGACGGCGACCGCTATGCCGCAATCAATCAGATTCTCGAAGCCGATGTCGTCTATGTCCGCGACTTCACGCAGCCGGACAGCATGAGCGCGGAGCAGTTGAAGCACCTGGCTCTGGTCGCGCGTCACTGCCATCAGTCGTATGACCTCGCGGCAAAGTGCATTCATCATCTCGCACTGCGGAACTCAGCGCCGGCCGGCGCCGTCGAGCTTTATCTGAACGCGATCCAGGGGCGGTGACCGCCAGCCGGTTCGTCCGCCGGGAACGGCGGGCCGCGCGCGACAGGACGATGACGTCGCGCCCCTCGCCTCCGCTGCTCCCGGCGCAGAGCCGAGGTCCGGGTTCGCGGAAGCGGTCAGTCGGGATCAATCGGGGTCTTGGCGGGTCGGCCCGCCGTTCAGGGGGGGCTTGCGCGCTCGATCCTCAGCGCCATTCGTACGAGATGAGAAATCGTGCGCGCCTGCATCTTCTGCATCACCGCGGCCCGGTGATGTTCCGCCGTCCGATTCGTGATCGCGAGCCGCCCCGCGATGACCTTCGTCGGCTGGCCCTCGGCGAGAAGCGCGAAAACCTCCTGTTCGCGCCGCGTCAGCGTGGCCAATCGGCCGGCGATCTCGCGCGATTCCCGCTGCAGGTCGGCGACCTCGTTGCTTCGCGCGATGCCCTCCTCGATCGTCAACAGCAACGCCTCGGCGTCGAACGGCTTCTGCACGAAATGAAACGCGCCCATTCTCATGGTCGCGACCGCGGTCGGCACGTCGGGATAGGCCGTGATCATGATGACGGCCGCCTTGCTGCCGGACAGGGCGACGCGCTCCAGGAGTTCGACGCCGCTCATCCCGGGGAGCTGAATGTCCAGCAGTATGCAGACGGCGTCGCCGACCACGCCGGACGCGAGGAATTCCTCGGCCGATTCATACCCTCGCGATTCGATCTGGGCTGTCGACAGCAGAAGCGCCAGCGCATCCCGCACCGAAGGGTCGTCGTCGACGATGTGAACACGGCTCGCTGGCGTCATCGAGGCGCGACCTGTCGGCTGGCGACGCCGCCGAACGGCAGCTCGATGACGAAACGCGTTCCGGTCGGAGCGATGGGCTCCCACCAGATCCGGCCCGCGTGCCTTTGCACGATCTGCCGACTTATCGCGAGGCCGAGTCCCATGCCACGCGGCTTGGTGGAGCGATAGGCCTCGAACAAGGTGTCCGCGATCTCGGGCGCGACTCCGCGGCCATTGTCCTCGATCATGATCGCCACGCGATCGCCCGCGCTTTCGAGTCTCATGACCACACTGCCGGACCGGTCCGCCCGCTCCGAGGCGGCATCGATCGCATTCGCGACGAGATTGTTCAACACCTGCTCGATCCCGATCCGACTCGCGATCAGCGGAGCGGACGCGTAGGCGCTTTCGACGCCGAGCTGGACGCCTTTCGCGCTCGCGTCGTCATGGCACAGGGCCGAAATCTTCACGAGGACATCCTGGAGATCGACCGGCTCGAGCTCCATCCTGCCGCTCGAAACGAAGTCTCTGACCCGCTCCAGCACTTCGCGAGTCCGTCGCGCCTCCTTCTCCGCCTTGGCGAGCGCCTCCATGACGAGTTCAGGATCGGCGCCCGACCGCACCATCCGGCGCGCGGCGTGAAGATAGGTCGCCACCGTCGACAAGGGCTGACTGATCTCGTGTGCGAGCGCCATCCCCATTCCCCCCGCGAGCGAACGGGCGGAAAGACGCTCGAGTTGCGTGCGCTGCTCGCCTAGGAGTCGCGCCGATTGCTCGCGTTCGGTTACGACCGCGCCGAGTAGCAGGCCGGTGATCGACAGCACGAGCATCAGCATCTGGAACACGTCGAGATCCTCGGCGGTGAAGCCGACATACGAGCTGGTGAGGAACAGCGCGACCTGGGTCGCCAGCAGCGCGATCGCGACCCCTGCGAAGCCGGCCCGCATCGCGACCCAGATGATCGGCAGGAACAGGAGGTAGAAAAGAGCATAGTTCTTGTCGGCGCCGACCCAGACGAGCGCACCCAGCGCCAGGAGCAGCCCCCCGGTGAACCCGAGCGCACTGACGAGGTCGCGCCCGGACCAGGGCCCGCCCGCCATCGCGTGAAATCCGCGCACCGAGGCCGCCGCCGGAATGACCACGATCATCCCGACGGTATCGCCGACCCAGAAGCGGTGGAGTGCGATGGCGAACTCGTCGGCCGGAATCGTCCCGGCAAGAAACAGGAACCCGCAATAACCGAGCGACGTCACGGTCGCCCCAGCCGGCACGACGATCAGGAGCATGGTCACGTCGGCGAGGCGAACCCGCTTGGGGTCGAACTTCAGCAGGTCCCTCATGACGAGCGCGAGCGCCGCATAGCCGACCGCGAGCAGCAGGTCGGCGCTGACGATCAGGTACATGTTATGTCGAACGTGATTGATGAACACGTCGACCAGAACCTCGCCCAGGAGCACCACCGGCGCGAAGGCCATCGACTCGATCAGCAATAGGAGGCTCAGCCCATTGTCGGGGCTCCACAAAGTGATCCCGAGCCTGTTGAGCTGGTACCATGCGGTCAGCGTGTTGAGCGCAAGATAGATCGTCAGAAACGCAAGGGCGGTCACCCAGAATTCGCGTCGCGAAAGATGCGAAGGGCCAAAGAGCGACCACGAAACGAGCGCTGGCTGCCGGAGGTTCAAAAGCGTCCGCCCTCGTCGATCCCGCCATCGCGCGGCGCGGCGCGAGTTTCGCCCTGTCCGACGCGAGCGCCTTCGGGGCCGTCGACGGCCGTGAAAAGCGGTCGCGGACGCTTGTGGCCCGTGCGCTCCTGCAAAGTCGCGCCGGAACCGCCTCCCGATTTCAGATCCGACGAATCATCCTTCAGTCGAGCGCCGCAATCCTACCGCGCCCCGCTGAAAAAGAGAAGGAAGCGATCGCGACTGGGGCGACCGCAAGGGCCTATCGGACAGCGACGCTGCCTGTTTCGTT
This sequence comes from Roseiarcus sp., assembly GCA_050013915.1. Taxonomy (GTDB): domain Bacteria; phylum Pseudomonadota; class Alphaproteobacteria; order Rhizobiales; family Beijerinckiaceae; genus Roseiarcus. The sequence goes on along the minus strand of JBEKEI010000076.1, from coordinate 12,677 downwards.
CGGGTAGCCCGTCATCGCTCGATCATCTCGCTCTCCTATCCACCTCTGATGCCGGCGCGAGTCTGCTGCCGCAGGGCCGGGCCGAGGCGCGGGCCCGGCTATTTCAGATTTGACGATACTTCGTTGAACACCGCCTTCAGCTTGCCGCTCATCGCGTTCATGGAAGGAATGACCGCCAGCGCGATCAAAGTGGCGATAAGGGCGTATTCAATGGCGGTCGCGCCGCTATCGTCGATCAGGAATTCTCTCAGAGACGGCCTCACGAAGTTCTCCAGTTCAAATGTATGGTCGGGAATGGGATCGGGCTTGTGCTCGTGTTCGTCTACGGGTCGGGACAGCGCGACGATCGAGTTGCAACGGCCGTCCTTGACCTGAAGCTAGAGCATCCGCGGCGCGCTGAAAATTGTGGAGAGTACCCAAACCACCGCCATTCGTACCTTCTAGTCGAACCGGCGGAGACGCAGCGGGCCACGGAGCGAAGGGGGCGAGGACGGCGCGGCGCGCCGCGCTTTGTCGACGAACTCGGCGAAGAGCACGGAGCACGCGGCGCGCCGGATCGTCGCGCCGCGGGCGCTCCCGCGATATCCGCTTCGCAAGGTGTAAACGTCTGATATCGCGTGGTCCACGACGTCGGTCTTGCGTTCGGGCCCACGGAAGATCGCGACGCGCGCGGGTCGCCTCGCACGCGCGTCTCCGACTCGGTTCCCGCGCCGCGGCGACGGGCGGCGGGTCGGCCGAAAATCCCAGTGTCGCCGATTCGCGCCCCGTTCGTGCTCCCTATACCCGAATCGTCCCGGCCTGGGGCCTGGCGAGGCGAGCGGAGAGAAGACTGCGCTAACCATGTCGGCGATCGGCGGGCCCAGACGCTTGCGCCGGGGCGGCGAATCCCGGGGCCAATTCGGGGAAGCCGATTCGTGCCGGTTTTGAGCCCGATGTGGACCGCCGATCCCGGCCCGGGACGCCGCCCGGACCTGCACGAGCCCATCGCGTTAACCATGCGCGATCAAACTCCGGGACCCTCGGCGCCAACCAGCTTGCGCTCCGCCGCTTCAGCACGCGAATCCTGTCAGGGTCGATTCGTGCCGGTTTCGTGCCCGTTCCGGCCCCGGGTTCCCGAGACGGGACGGGGCGGCGCGCCGGCCCCTGCGGCGCCGCGGGGCGCGGCGAGCCCGCGATGCTCGACAGTCGCGCCGGGCCGCGATATGAGCCTGCTCCCGCGGAAATGTCCGAGCGTCCGATGTCCTCTGCGCCTTCGACCAAGAGCGAAACGACCGCGGAAGGCGTGCGCCTGTCGCTGGCGGGCGACTGGACTGTCAATTCAGGCCCGCTGGCGGAAGCTCAAGCCGAAAATCTCGTGGTGTCCGCGCGGGGTGCGCGTAGCGCGACAATCGACCTGGCGGGAATCGACCATCTCGACACCGCGGGCGCCTGGCTCATCGACCGGTCGAGAGCGCAACTGGCGGCTGGAGGCATGAACGTCGCCTATGCCTTGACGTCGCCGGAACACAAGATCCTGATCCGGGAAGCCCATTACCGCAAGTTCGAGGCGCCCGGACGACCGCATGTCGCGCCGCTTGTGGCGCTGCTCGGGGACATCGGTGAAAGCGTCTATGCGGCCGGGCGCGATCTCGTGCAGGGCGTCGGGTTCCTCGGCCAGGTCGTTTCGAAGACGGCTTGGCTGTTCGTCCATCCCGCGCGCTGGCGGCTGACCTCGCTGGTCTTTCATTTCGAGGCGTTCGGGTTTCGCAGCGTTCCCATAATCGTGCTCATCAACTTTCTGGTCGGCGCGATCGTCGCCCAGCAGGGCATCTTCCAGCTTCAGCGCTTCGGCGCGACGCCCTTCGCGGTCAATCTGATAGGCATTCTCGTCCTGCGCGAACTCGGCGTTCTCCTGACTTCGATTATGATCGCCGGCCGCTCGGGCTCGGCGATCACCGCCGAGATCGGCTCAATGAAGATGCGCGAGGAGATCGACGCGCTCAAGGTCATGGCGCTCGATCCGATCGAGGTTCTGATCGTGCCGCGCATTGCCGCGCTGATCGTCGCCCTGCCGATCCTGACCTTCCTCGCCGACCTCGCCGCCCTGTTCGGCGGGCTTCTCGTCTCCTGGACCTATGGCGGCATCAGCCCGGAAGTCTACTTGGAGCGGTTGAAGGAGGCGATCGACTTCAGCATTTTCATGATCGGGATCACTAAGGCGCCGTTCATGGCGCTGGTGATCGGACTGATCGCGTCGGTCGAGGGCTTCGCGGTCCAGGGATCGGCCGAGTCGCTCGGCAGCCAGGTGACCAATTCGGTGGTCAAGTCGATCTTCATGGTGATCGTGGTCGACGGCCTGTTCGCCATGTTCTTCGCGGCGGTGCGCAATTGAGGAGCGTCGGCGTGGCCGCGGTTCGAGGCGCATGAGCGAGGACCGGCCGAGCGAGCGCGGCGGTCCCGGCGCGCCCCGGCGCGAGACGGTGTTGCGCGTGCGCGGCCTCCAGGTCGGCTTCGGCGACAAACTGGTGATGGATGGCCTTGACCTCGATCTCTATCGCGGCGAAGTGCTCGGGTTCGTCGGCGCCTCGGGCGCCGGAAAGTCGGTGCTGACGCGCACCATCCTCGGCCTGATCCCCAAGCGTGGCGGCGTCATCGAGGTCTATGGGCAGGACATCGACGTGATGACCCACGCCGAGCGCGATCAGATCGAGCAGAGGTGGGGCGTCCTGTTTCAGCAGGGCGCGCTATTCTCCAACCTGACGGTCAAGCAGAACGTGCAGGCGCCGATGCGCGAACATCTCGGCATATCCACGCGCCTGCGCGACGAACTGGCGATGCTCAAGCTCGCGCTGGTCGGCCTGCCTCCCGACGCCGCGACCAAATATCCCGCCGAATTGTCCGGCGGCATGATCAAGCGCGCCGCTCTCGCCCGAGCGCTGGCGCTCGATCCCGACATCCTGTTCCTCGACGAGCCGACTTCCGGCCTCGATCCCATCGGCGCCGGCGAGTTCGACGATCTCATTGCGACCTTGCAGAGGACCCTGGACCTCACGGTCTTCATGGTGACTCACGATCTCGACAGTCTCTACGCGATCTGCGACCGCGTGGCCGCCCTGGGCCAGGGCCGCGTCATCGCCGTGGGCCCGATCGCCGACCTGCTGCAGTCAGATGATCCTTGGCTAAAGGCCTACTTTCATGGGAAGAGGGGAGAGGGGCGCAGGCTGAGCCGGTTAGGCGCCGAACCGGCCGCGGCGTCATGACGAGCCTCGCGCGACGACGCCCTCGCGGGAACAAATCGGCGCGCGGATGGTTGCGGCTGGGGGCGTTGATCGCCACGGATTAGGAACGGCATGGAGACGAAAGCCAATTATGTTCTGGTCGGCGCCTTCACTCTGGTGGTGATCGTGGCCGGTTTCCTCTTCGTCCTCTGGTTCTCAGGCTCAGCGAAGACCGCCGAGCACAAGACCTACCGGATCGTGTTCACGGGGTCGGTATCCGGGCTCACGCGCGGCAGCAGCGTGCTGTTCAACGGCCTGAACGTCGGCGCGGTGACTGCGATCGACTTTCTCGAGGACGATCCGAGCAAGGTCGCCGCGCTCATCGATATCGCCGGTCGCACGCCGGTCAAGACCGACACCAAGGCGCGGCTGGAATTGCAGGGGCTCACCGGCGTCGCCGCGATCGCGCTGACCGGCGGCGCGGAGACAGCGCCCACATTGACGCCAGGGCCGGACGGCGGCCCGCCGACGATCAACGCCGACCGCTCGGATTTCCAGAATCTGCTCGAGAACGTCCAGCGTCTTTCGGCCAAGGCCGACGGCGTTCTGGAGAAGGCCGACAAGCTGCTCGGCGACAACGGCCCGGCGATCACCGACGCGCTGAAGAACGTCGATCTGTTTTCCAAGGCGCTCGCCGAAAATTCCGCGGGTGTCGGCGCGGCGCTCGGCGGGGTCGCCGATCTCGGCCAGAAGCTGGGTCCGCTCGCCAACAGGCTGCAGGGCCTGTCGGATGACCTCGATAAGCTCGTGAAGGCGGTGGATCCCGGCAAGGTTCATGAGGTCGTCGACAATGTCACGGCCTTTTCCGGCGATCTCGCCAACGACCACGGCCATCTCAACAGGCTGCTCGGCGATTCCGCCGAACTCGCCAGGAAACTGAGCGGTACGGCCGACGTCCTCAACGCCGCGCTCGGAGACTTCCGCAATCTGACTGCGGCGGTCGACTCCAAGAAGATCGCCGGGGTCGTCGACAGTGTCGCCCAGTTCGCACAGACCATCGAGAACAACCGCGGCAATGTCGATCGCGCGCTGAAGGACGCCGCCGAACTCGCCGCCAAGCTCGACAATTCGGCCGACCAACTCGACGGACTCATGACGAGCGCGCAGAACTTCCTGGGCTCCCCCGAAACCAAGGGCGCCCTCTCCGACGTCGGCGAGGCCGCGCGCTCGGTCCGCAAATTCGCCGACGACCTCAATCAGCGCACCAAGGAGCTCGCGGTCGGTCTGACGCGGTTCTCGGGCTCCGGCCTGCGCGAATACGAATCGCTCGCCGTCGACGCTCGCCGGACGCTCGGCGACCTCGATCAGGCGATTCGCGCGTTCGAGCGCAATCCCAATCAGCTGATCTTTGGCGCAAAGCCGGCGCTGCCGGAATATCACGGCCAACAATGATTAGGATCCCGCGCGCCCGCATGTCGAGACTCGGCGCGGCCCTCGCCGTCGTTCTCCTGCTCGCCGCCTGCGGCGGCTCGGCTCCGGAGACTTTCGATCTCAGCGCAGCGGCTGTCCCGGCCGCGCGCCCGTTGCGCGCGCAATTGTCGATCCGCGAACCGATCGCCTCACTCGATCTCGACAGCCAGCGGATCCTGGTCCGCACAGGTCCCGAATCGGTCGCCTATCTCGCAGGCGCCCAATGGTCGGACAAGCTGCCGATCCTCGTGCAGACCCGTCTCGTCCAGACCTTCCAGAACGCGCGTCTCATGTCATCGGTCGCCCGCGCCGGAACCGGCCTCGACGCCGATTACAGTCTCGAGCTGGACATCCAGGCGTTCGAGCTGGACGCCAAGGCGATCGAGGCGCACATCGCCATAGTCGCCAAGCTTCTGGATCGGCGCGGCGGACGCACGCTGGCGGCGCGGCTCTTCAACGCGCAGGTCCCGGCGACGGGAACGGGCGGCCCCGAGGCGGCGGCCGCGCTGAACGCGGCGCTCTCGACGGTGCTGACGCAGATCGTCGCGTTCGTCAGCGCGCGGATTTAGCCGCAACCGCCGGCGCCGCCGAACCGCCCCGCCCTCGATCGTTCCGGGCTAGCCCATGCGGCCCGAGGCATGGGCAAGCATGGTGTAGACCTTGCCAGTGTCCGACAGCAGGTACGCGCGCGCCTGCGAGCCGTCGCGATCATTCTGGCCGACCTTCACCAGCAGCCTCTCGAATTCCTGCGTGTAGCGATCGACGGTGTCGCGGAATTGCGCGTCGGCGCGGCAGCGCCGGCGGATCTCATCGAAGGTCTTCTGGCCTTGCGCGGTGTAGAGCCGGCGTGAAAAGGCGCCGTTGTCGCCGCGCCGCCAGCGATCCCACATTTCGGCTGCCGCGTCGGCGTCGATGAGGCTGGCGATGCTGACCGCGATCGCATCGAGCGCGTCGGCGGCGGGCCGGCTCGGTCCGCCGGCGGCCGCCGGCTGCTCGTCTCGCGAAGCGCGCGACAGGAGGTCGGAGAGCCAACCAGCCTGCCCGCGCTGGGCGGCCGTGGCCTGCGCCGCCTGGGGCTGGAGCCTGCTTGCGCGCGGCGCCTCCGCCGGGCTCAGCTGCGCGATCGGCCGCAGCATCTCAGAAGCTGCCAGCGGTTCGGCCGCCCGCGGCGGATCGAGCGCGCGGGCAGGTTCGACGCGCGGCGGCGCGAGATCGGGCGCTGCCTGCCGCAGCAGCGGCGGCGCGGCGATGGGCGCCTCCGAAATGTCGAATCCGGCGCTCGAATTCGAAACGATGCCCGACAGTTCGTTCAGCGCCTTGATCTGATCGCTGATGACACGGCGCATGGCGCCCGCCTGCTCGCTCGTCTCCTGCGGAAGTTCGAGCACGCCGCGGCGCAGTTCTTGGCGGGTGGCGTCGAGTTCGCGCTGGATTTCGCCAGCCATGACGCGAATGTCGGCGGCCGATTGCTTGAAGCGCTCGGTCGTCTGGCCCATGATGCCCGCCAGCTGGGCGTTCGCCTGCTCGTAGGCCGCTTGCAGTGCGGCGGCGGTGCGCTCGCGCTCGCTGGCGGCGTTGTCGCGGATCATCTCGAACTGGCTGCTCACCGTGGCGGCCGCGCCGTTGGTCGTCATCATCAGCGAGGCGTTGATCTCCTTGGCGCGCGCCTGCGCCTTGTTGAAGGAATCCTCCACTGTCGAAGCGAACGACTGCATGAGGCCTTCGAAGTCCTGGCTCTTGCGCTCGATCTCGCCCATCAGCGTCTGCAGGCTGTCGCGCCGTCGATCGAGCGCTGCGTCGATCGATTGCTGCGTCGAAGCCAGATCATGCGCGGCGCCGGCGAGCGAATTGGTGTGTTCGGCGAGGCGCTCGGTCAGCGCGCTCGCTTCCGACTGGGTCACCGAGGACGCGCGGCTGAGCGCGGCGACCTGCGAGGAAATCGAGCCCAGGGCGCGCTGGAATTCGGCAGTCCGCTCCGAGAGTCCGCCCTGAACCGCCTCGAGGTCGAAACCGGCCGAGCCGACGACCCGCTCCAGAGTCGAACTCGTAGCGCCCAGCCTGTCGAGCACCTGGCTGAGTTCGAGGCGGAGCCGCTCGCTCGTCCCGCTGAGCGCCTGCACGGAACCGCCGGCGCTTCGCTCCAGGGCCTCCTGCAGCAGAGCGGCGGCTTGCTCGACTTCGGCGCGCAGCCGCTCGGTGACGCGCGCGATGGTCTGCGCCGAATTCTCCGCCGTATCCGCGGCGACGGCGCGCAGCGCCGATCCTGAGGTCTCGACTTCGCGACGAACGCGATCGGTCAGCCCCGCGATCGCCCCGGTCGTGCGCTCCGCGGCGTCTTGGACCGCCGCAACCAGGCCCGAGGTCGAATCCGTAACCTCGGTCCGCAGCCGAGCGGCGAGGCCCGCGATGGCGCCCGTCGACTGTTCCGCCGATTCCTGCGCCGCGCTGCGCAGGGCTGAGGCGGAAGCCTCGACTTCGCCTCTCAGGCGATCGCGCAATCCCGCGCCGGCTTCCGTGGAAGTGGCGGCGGTCTCCTGCGCGGCGGCGCGCAGTGCGGCCGTCGCCGCCTCGACCTCGGCGCTGAGCTGGCCGGTCAGCGCGCCGAGCGAGCGCACCGATCCGGCGGCGCCGGCGTTGATGGCGGCGAGAAGATCGTCGCTGCGGCGCGCCAGCAGGCCCAACAGACTGCTCGTCTGCTGCTCGAAGGCCTGCGAGGCGCGCTCGCCGACGCCGGCGATCTTGTCCGAAATTGCGTCGCCGCGCGCGCCGACGGTCTCCACAAGCTGCGCGCCCCTGCCGTCAATCAGCGCGCGCATCTCCTCGATGCGGCCGGCGAGCGCCTGCGTGACGCCCTCGCTGGTTGCATCGAGCGATTGCCGCATCGCCTCGCCGCGCGTTTCGAACTTCGCCGAAATGGCGTCGAGCGGATCGAGAACGTGTTCCTGAAGCCGCGTTACGCCGTCCCCGAGCACGCCGGTCATTTTCTCGAGATTGCCGCTCAGCGTGCCATTGATCTCGCGCGAGAGACTGGAAAGAGCCTCGGTCAGCGACTGCGCGCGGGCCCGGAGCGTCTCGTCGATCTCGACCGATTTCGCGTCGAGGCCGCTGACCAGTTCGCGGCCGCCGGCGCTCATCACCTTCGCCAATTCGATCGCGCGTTGGGCAAGGCCCTCGTTGATCGATCGCCCGCGCGACTCCAGACCCGCGTCGATGCGATCGAGCAGTTCGCTCAGCGTCGTCGCGATGTCCCTGAGCTTGCCCCCCGCGTGCTCGTCGACCGTGCGCAGGCTCGTCTCGAACGATTGCGCGGCTTCCTCGTTGCGCTGCGACAGCCGCTGCTCGAGCGCCGGGCCGCGGGTGACGATGGTGTCCTCGATCGCGGCCAGCATGCCGTTCAACTGGGCGGCGAGCGCGTTCGATTTTTCCTCGACCCGCGCGACCATCTCGTCGGCGCGCCGCCCTATCTTGAGTTCGAAGCTGCCGAGCCCTTCGTCCATCGACCGTTCGACGCGCTGGGCTTGAGCGGCGAGCGCGATGTCGACCGCCGCGTGATGGGCGACCGACGTGGTCTCGAATTCCGCGAGCCGGGCGCCCGAGGTCTGCGCGAAGCGCTCGTTGTGCTCGGCCAGACGGCCGGCGATCTCCGTGTGGTGGCTGGCCATGATGTTGTCGATCGCGCCGACCTGCTCGTCGAAACTCGATCCCAGCCGCTCGGCATAGGCAGCGACGCGCCCCACCACGCTGTCTCCGCCTTCGCCGACCAGACGCTCGAAGGATTCGAGCTGCGCGCCGAGCTGCCCGGTCTGTTGCGCGAGCGCGGCGATGAGTCCGGTCCCGCGCGTCGCGAAAGTCTGCTCGAAGGCGTCGAGCCGGCCCGTCAGCGTCTCGTTGACGCTGTCGGCATGGATGGCGATCACGGCGACCGCTTCGCCGGCGGTCGTCGCGAGTTTTTCGCCAAGCTGCGCGGTCTGTTCGCCGATCCGCTCCTGGATGGCGTCGGCCGCCGCGTCGAAGAGCGCGCGGGTCTCGCTCGTACGCTCGTTGAGCTGCGCGGCGAGGCGATCGTGGAAGGCGGACAGATTTTCGTCGAGCGCGCGCCCTTCCACGACGACCGTCTCGTGCATGCGTTCGCCGGTCTCCTGCAGACGCGCGACCAGACTGTCGCCGTTGGTGATAATTGTCTCGTAGAGGCGGGCGCCGCTCGCCTCGATGCGCTCGGCGAGGCCGCCGCTGCGCGATCCGAACTCCTGGACCAGAGTCTCCGCCGATTCGGCCAGCCGCCCGATCGCGCCGTCGACATGCGCGAGAACAGTCTCCGAGGCGCGCGCGCCGGTCTCGTCGAGACGCTGGATCAGGTCCTCGCCGCGGGCGCCGAAACCGGCGACGAAGGTCTCGCCGCTCATCTTGAGGCGTCGGTCGATCTCACCAATCCGGTCGAGCAGGGCGTTGGCGTTCTCCTCGCTCGCCTGGACGAGGCGCTGGGTCACGTCGGCGCCGAGCGCGTCGAGCGCCTCGCGGAGCTGGACCCCCTGTTCGGCGATCCGCCCGACTGTCTGCGCGCCAGCGCGGTCGAGCGTGGCGGCAATGTCCTGCGACGTCGCGCCGAGCGCGGAAAGCACCTTCTTGCCCGCCGTGGCGAGCCGCTCGTTGAGCCGGTCGGAAATCGTGTCGATGTCGGCGGCGACCCCCTGATGCGCGCCGGCGATCGCCGCCCGCACGCGCCCGCCATTGGCGAGGATGGCTTCGCGCTGATCGGCCATCTCGGCGATCAGCGAGCGGATGCGGCGCTCGTTCTCGGAGTAGGATCGCTCCATCGTCGAAACCTCGGAGCGAACCAGGGTCTCGAGCTCCGAGGCGCGCGCCAGCGCCCGCTCGATGCCGTCGCCCATCGACGCGACTTCGCGGCGGATCGCCTGCGACAGCGTCACCACCTGGTCGGTCGCGAGCGTTTCGGGCTCGGCCAGACGCATGGCGACCTGGGTCATCGACCGCGCCGAGGCCCGCAATTCCTGGGCGCGCCGCGCCAGGACGGCGAGCGCGAACAGAAACAGCGTCGGTCCGATCGCCGCCAGCCCCGCCAGCCCGATTTCCGGCCGCAGCCAGAACGCGGGGGTCGAAGCGGCGTCGGGGTTCAGGGCGCCGTAATGGGCGAAAAAATACAGGACGCACAACCCGAGCCACGCCGCGGACGTCAGGACGGCGAGCAGGAACGGCACGCGGCTCGCCGGCCGCGTCTGCATCGCCTGCAAGATCTGGCCGACCGACGGCCGATCGTCGTTGGCCGGGGAACCCGTCGAGGCCATGACCGGCTTTGCCTCGGCCGACTCCGGAGCGCCGGGTTGGGTCGTGGGCTTGAGCGTCGGGCTGGGCCTCGATGCGGGGCGCGGGGCCGTAAGGGTCGGCTTTTCCGGGGTCGAGGGCGATGCGGCAGTCGGGGCCGGCTCGTGAACGGCCTCGACCGCCTCGCGGCCGGGCGCGCGCGCGGGGCCGGTCCCTGTTTCTTCATGCGACAGGTTCAAGGCGTCCTCGATCGCCGACATCGCCGCCGCGATCGGATCTTCCGCCTTAGTCTGCTGTGCCATTGCGTCCGCCTCGCCACGCTAACGTCAGGGCTGGCGGATCGCATCGCGCCGCCCATGCGCCGCCTCGCCCCGGGCCTCTCGAGGAGCAGCGCGCCAACCAATTAACCAAGCCCATCCTACAGGCCGCGGGGCGAGATTGAAACATATGACGATTCTCATATTCGAAACGTCGTTAACGGTTCAGTAACCAGCGGGGTCGACCATCAGGCTCTGCGAACCCTCCGTAAAGGCTTCGTTTGCGCAACGCACGGGTAAAATGGCGTCGGCGCGCGCCCGCCATCGAGGAGCCCGCAAATGACAGCACTTGCTTCAAATCATTCCGATCCAAGGGACTATCAGACCGTCGATTCCGCCCCTCGCGGCCGCGCCGCCGATTTTGCCGGGGAGGGCGGCGCCGCGACCGAACCGGCGGTCGATCTCGTTCATCTGGCCCGCCAGACCGACGGGGACGAGGCGCTCGAACGCGAACTCCTCGACATGTTCGACCGCCAGTCGGCGCGCATCCTCGACCAATTGCGCGACGCGCGCGCCGACGACGCCAGGATCGGCGGCGACCTCGCCCATACCCTGAAGGGTTCGGCGCTGGCGATCGGCGCCGGCCGGGTCGCCCGATCGGCGCAGGATTATGAGTCCGCCTTCGCCGCCGGCCTGCGCGGCGGCGCCCTCGTCGCGACGCTCGACGCGCTCGCTGCGGCCGTCGCCGAGGCGCGCGCCGCCATCGCCAGCCTGCTCTGCTGAACCGCCCGCGCCGGCCGGTTTCCGCCTCGAAAAAGTCCGCGACGATTTCGCGCTATCGCTGCGCCTTGCGAGCCATTAAGAAGGCGCGCCCGCGTGGCGGTGGCGGGCGGCGCGCGCGCGGAGGCGGGATTCCGGCGGGGGCCGAGCGATGACAGGAAGAGTTCGCGCATGATCAAGGTAACATTCACGGATTCGCAGGGGACGGCCCGGACGGTCGAGGCGCAAGAGGGGTCGACCGTGATGGAGACGGCGCTGCGCAACAGCGTGCCCGGCATCGACGCGGAATGCGGCGGGGCCTGCGCCTGCGCGACCTGCCATGTCTATGTCGCGCCCGAATGGTTCGAGATCGTCGGCAAGCCCTCGCAGATGGAGGAGGACATGCTCGATTTCGCCTTCGAGGTGCGCCCGACATCGCGCCTGTCCTGCCAGATCAAGGTGACGCCGGCGCTCGACGGGCTCGCCGTCATGACGCCCGGCAAGCAGGGCTGACGCGGATGACCGAGATCGTCAAGACCGATGTCGTCATCGTCGGGGCCGGCCCGATCGGCATGTTCGCCGTGTTCGAACTCGGCCTGCTCGACATCAAGGCCCATCTCATCGACATCCTGCCCAAGACCGGCGGCCAGTGCGCCGAACTCTATCCGGAAAAGCCGATCTACGACATTCCCGGCTTTCCGGTCGTCACCGGCCACGGCCTCGTCGAGAACCTGACGCTCCAGATCCAGCCGTTCGCGCCGACCTTCCATCTCAACGAGATGGTCGAGGGTCTGGAAGTGCTGGGAACGCCGGCGCAGCCCGCCTTCAGAATCCGCACCGACGCGGACAAGGTCTTCGAGGCCAGGGTCATCATCATCGCCGCGGGCGGCGGCTCGTTCCAGCCCAAGAAGCCGCCGATCGCGGGCATCGACGATTTCGAGGGCACGAGCGTATTCTACGCCGTGCGCAAGATGGACCACTTCCGCGGCAAGCGCGTGCTGATCGTCGGCGGCGGCGATTCGGCGCTCGACTGGGTTCTCAACCTGCATCCGGTCGCCGAGCGGATCACCCTGATGCACCGGCGCGACGCGTTCCGCGCCGCGCCCCATTCGGTCAATGCGATGCGCGAACTCGTCGCGGCGGGCAAAATGGATTTCGTGCTGGGCCAGGCGACCGCGCTCCAGGGCGAGGAGGGGCGGCTGCGGGCGGCGACGGTGCGCGGCGAGGACGGCAGGATTTTCGACATCGCCTGCGACGCGCTGCTGCCGTTCTTCGGCCTGACGATGAAGCTCGGCCCGATCGCCGACTGGGGCCTCAACCTCCACGAGAATCTCGTGCCGGTCGACACCGAGAAATTCGAGACCAACGTCCCCGGCATTTTCGCCATTGGCGACATCAACACCTATCCCGGCAAGCTGAAGCTGATCCTGTCGGGCTTCCACGAAGCCGCGCTCGCCGCCCAGAAGGCCTTCCGCTACGTCTATCCCGACAAGAAGCTGCTGTTCCAATATACGACCTCCTCGACCAGCCTGCAGAAGAAGCTCGGCGTGAACTGAAGCGGGCGGCGCTTGTCGGTTCCCTCGAGAGGCTCGCCCTTTTGCTCCCTCGATCCGCCGCTCGCGCCTGGACGATCCAGGTCGGCGGCTGCGCCCCTCCTCGCCCGACAAATCCTTTCGTTGTGGATATTTTTGGAAATGGATTTCTCGGCGGATCG
>JBEKEI010000075.1:0-20071 GCA_050013915.1 Roseiarcus sp. | reverse complement strand
CTGTCCGCTGGGGAGGGATGATCGAGAGGCCGCTGCTTCGCTACGCTCAGCCCCTTCGGGTGACCGCGCGCCGTCGGCGCGGCAATTGGCGACCATGACCTTTTGGTGAGCGCCGCGGCCCTTGGGGCCGCGACGCTCACCAAGAGGTCATGGTTGCAAACGGCCAGGGCCGGGCGCGTGGGTCAATGTTCGCGGAGCGCCTCTTGGCGCGCAGCGGCCGCCGCAGGCGGCTCGACATTGAGGCGCGCGCCCGGCTCTGGCAGCACGGTGTCAAGCGACATCCGGAATTGACCCCCTGACGGCGCCAGGAACCGACCCCCCCATCGATGATGGCGCCCGTCATGCCTGTTCAGCCCGACCGGCGCGCCGCAGCGATGGCCGGCGACGTCGAAACCGCCGAGGACGCCGCGCCGTTTCTCTTTTACAGAAATTTTGCTTGACTCCAGCCGTTCCCCGGTCCACAATCCAGCTTCGGTCGATAGCCGGTCCGAGCGAGGCGAACCCAAGGAGATTCACCGCCGCCACAAAAACCGCCCGAGACCCGCTCGGCGCGTAACGCCCGAGGCGCCTTGTCATTCAACGTCGAGAAGCCCCCTCCGAGGCGGTCCTCGCGGAGGTCGGCTTTGGCTCGTTCGCGAAGCGATTTGTCTTTGTTCCCTCGCTACCCCGCCGGGGCCGTCGAGAGCCCAGGAGCGCGGGAGCCTCGGGGTCAAAATGGCTTCCGGCCCTCGCAGGCCTTTGAAATACAAAGAGATGCCATGGAGCGAGCGACTTCCCAAAAGCGTCCGGAGGTTTCCAGAGGTTTCCAAAGATTTCCAAAAATTTCCAAAGATTTCCAAAAATTTCACCGGCTTCGGGCCCGGGCGACGCGGCGCGATGGCGGGCCGATTGCGGCGACCGGCTCGGCGGCGCCATTCGGCTTTTTCGCAGTCCGTCGCCGGCATCCTGGGGGGCTGTCATCGATCCCATGATTTCATACCAAGCCGGCCCCGTCCGTCCGCGCCGCGCGCGAGGCGCCGCCGCCGGGCGTCGCCAAGGCCGCGCTCGCGCGCGTCGCCGTCCCCGCCCGGTGGCTCCGACGGCGCAGAATCGTGTAAGAAGCGCGATGACCAATTCGAGCCAGGCCGCCTCGCTGGCCTTCCCGTTTCCGGACCCGCCCGCCTGGGGCGAGACGATCGAGGTCGCGCCCGGCGTGCTGTGGGCGCGGATTCCGCTCCCTTTCAGGCTCGATCACGTCAACGTCTATTTCCTCGACGACGGCGACGGCTGGGCGGTGGTCGACACCGGCATCGACGACGCGCCCGCGCGGCAGGCCTGGCGGGCGCTGCTCGCCGGACCGCTCGCCGGCCGGCGGCTGACCCGGCTGATCGTCACCCACATGCATCCCGATCACATCGGCCTTGCCGGCTGGCTGACCGAGCAATTCGCCATTCCGCTGCTGACCAGCCAGACCGCCTACGCCGACAGCCTCAATCTCAGCCTTGCGCCCGGGCGGATGCAGGCGCCGGTCTATCGCAATTTCTACCTGCGCAACGGCCTCGACGAGGCGACGACGGCGCTGATCGCGACCATGGGCCACGACTACCTCGGCATGGTCGCGCCGCTGCCGCCGACCTTCGAGCGGCTGGTCGCCGGCGACCGGCTGACCATCGGCGGGCGCGTCTTCGACGTGCTGGCCGGCGACGGCCATGCGCCCGAGCAGCTGATGCTGTTCAACCGCGAGGACAAGCTGTTCCTCGCCGCCGACCAGACGCTGGCGAAAATATCGCCCAACGTCAGCGTCGTCTCGGTCAGTCCGCGCGACGACCCGCTCGGCCTCTATCTGCGCTCGCTGGGCGCGCTCACGGCCGATTTGCCCGCCGATTGCCTGGTGCTCGCCGGCCATCAATTGCCGTTCTACGGCCTGCACGAGCGGGCGGGCGAACTGGCCGCCCATCACGCGGCGCGCTGCGCGGCGCTGCTGCGCGCCTGTCGGGAGGCGCCGCACCGGCCGGCCGAACTGCTGCCGGTGATGTTCACGCGCAAGCTCGACCCGCACCAGATGGGCTTCGCGTTCAGCGAACTGCTCGCGCATGTCAACTACATGCTGGCGCGCGGCGACCTGCGCTGGGTCGACGGGGCGAAGGACCATGCGCGGCTGACCGCCGCGCGCTAGGGGGCGCGCGAGCATGCGGAAGATCCTGATCATCGGAATCGGCGCCGGCCACCCCGACCATGTCACCATTCAGGCGGTCAAGGCGCTCAACACGGTCGATGTATTCTTTTCCCTCGACAAGGGGGGCGAGAAGGACGATCTGGCGCGGCTGCGGCGGGAAATCTGCGCGGCCCATATTGTCGGGCGCGCCTACCGGACGGCGGTCGCGCCCGACCCCGAGCGCGACCGCGCGCCGCCGGCCTATGAAGCGACGGTGAAGGACTGGCACGAACGGCGCGCTGCCATCTTCGAGGCGATGATCGCAGGCGAGCTCGGCGAGGACGAGACCGGCGCGTTCCTGGTCTGGGGCGACCCGTCGCTCTACGACAGCACGCTGCGGATCGTCGAGGCGGTTGCCGGCCGCGGCGCGATTCCGTTCGACTTCGAAGTCATTCCCGGGGTGACCAGCGTCCAGGCGCTCGCCGCCGCCCACAGGATTGCGCTCAACCGGATCGGCGGCCCGGTCCACATCACCACCGGCCGCAACCTGGCGGTGGGCCGGACGGGTGGCGATCTCGACAATGTCGTGGTGATGCTCGACGGCCAGAACGCGTTCGAGGCGATCGCGGAGGACGGCGTCGAAATCTACTGGGGCGCCTATGTCGGGACGAAGGATCAAATCCTGGTCGCTGGCGACCTGCGCGCGGTCGGCGGCGAAATCGCGCGCCGCCGCGCCGAGGCGCGCGCGCGCAAGGGCTGGATCATGGACGTCTATCTGCTGCGCAGGCGCGCTCCCGACTGACCCGGCGGCGCTGGCGCGCCGCGCCGAAAAGAGTGCTATCCGCTTCGCCATTCGCCGCCGGCGCGTTATGGTCCGGCGGCAATCGGAGCCAGGGCATGTCCTCGTCTGCGCGTGAAGAGACGCATTTCGGCTACCGTTCGGTCGCGCTCGACGACAAGCAGCGGCTGGTCGACGACGTCTTCCACAAGGTCGCCGGGCGCTACGACCTGATGAACGACGTCATGTCGTTCGGCCTGCACCGCCTGTGGAAGGATGTGCTCGTCGCCAAGGTGCGCCCGCCGCGCCGGGGGCCGTTCGCCCATCTCGACGTCGCCGGCGGCACCGGCGACGTCGCCTTCCGGGTCGCCGAGGCGGGCGGCGCGCTGACTGCGGTGACCGCGCTCGACGTCAATCGGCAAATGCTGCGCGTCGGCCGCGAGCGCGCGGCGCGCCGGCGCCACGGCGGCCGGGTCGCCTTCGTCGAGGGCAACGCAGAGGCGCTGCCGCTGCCGGACGCCGGCTTCGACGCCTATACGATCGCTTTCGGCATCCGCAACGTGCCGCGCATCGACAGGGCGCTGGCCGAGGCCCACCGGGTGCTGAAGCGCGGCGGCCGACTGCTCGTGCTCGAATTCTCCCGCGTCGACGCCCCGGTCCTTGACCGGCTCTACGACGCCTATTCGTTCGCGGCGATTCCCGCGATCGGCCGGATCGTGACCGGCGACGGCGAGCCGTACCGCTATCTCGTCGAATCGATCCGCCGGTTTCCGACGCCCGAGCGGTTCGCCGACATGATCGGCGCGGCCGGCTTCGCGCGCGTCGATTTCACCAGGCTTTCCGGAGGCGTCGTCGCCATTCACTCGGGCTGGAAGCTCTAGACTTGGCGATCCTGGCAAATCTCGGCCATTGCGCCCGGATCGCGCGCGCCGGCTATGTGCTGGCGCGCGAGGGCGCGTTCGGCGCGATCGACCCGCACCTGCTGCCGGCGCTGCCGCGCGCCGGCCTGGCGCTCGCCAATCTCATCGCCCGGCGCGGCGCCACCGGCCTGGACGGGCTCTCGGCGGCGATCGACCGGCTGGGCCCGTCCTATGTGAAGCTCGGCCAGTTCCTGTCGACCCGCGCCGACATCGTCGGCGCCAGGGTGGCGCTTCAGCTCGAGCGCCTCCAGGACCGCGTGGCGCCCTATCCGCGCAGCGTCGCAGTCGCGACGATCGAGGCGGCGTTCGGCCGGAGCCTCGAGGCGCTGTTCGTCGAGTTCGGCGAAGCGGTGGCGGCGGCGTCGATCGCCCAGGTGCATCGCGCCCGCGTGCGGGTCGGCCAGGACATCGCTGAAGTCGCGGTCAAGGTGCTGCGCCCGGGCATCGAGCGGCGCTTCGCGCGCGACCTCTCCGACATGTTCTTCGCCGCACGGCTCGCCCAGCGCCTGTTTCCAGAAATTCGTCGGCTGAAGCCGGTCGAGATCGTCGAAACGCTGGCGCGCTCGGTGCGCATCGAGATGGATTTCCGGCTCGAGGCCGCAGCCGCCTCGGAATTTGCCGAGAACACCGCCGAGGATCCGGATTTTCGCGTGCCGGCCGTCGACTGGGATCGGACGACGCGCGAGGTGCTGACCACCGAATGGATCGACGGCCTGTCGCTGGCCGATCCCGACCGTCTCGCGGAAGCCGGCTTCGATCCCCCCAAGCTCGGGCGGGCGCTGATCCAGTCCTTCCTGCGCCACGCTCTGCGCGACGGCCTGTTCCACGCCGACATGCACCAGGGCAACCTGTTCATCGACCCGCGCGGGCGCATCGCGGCGGTCGATTTCGGCATAATGGGGCGACTCGGCCTCAAGGAGCGGCGCTTTCTCGCCGAAATCCTCTACGGCTTCATCACCCGCGACTACCGGCGCGTCGCCGAGGTGCATTTCGAGGCGGGCTACGTGCCGGCGACCCATCGGGTCGAGGATTTCGCCCAGGCGATCCGGGCGATCGGCGAGCCGATCCGCACCCGCACCGCCGACCAGATTTCCATGGCCAAGCTGCTGACCCTGCTGTTCGAGATCACCGCGCTGTTCGACATGGCGACGCGCATCGAACTCGTCATGCTCCAGAAGACGATGGTCGTGGTCGAAGGGGTGGCGCGCAAGCTCGACCCGCGGCTCGACATGTGGGCGACCGCCGAGCCGGTGGTCGGCGGCTGGATCGCCGAAAATCTCGGACCGCGCGGCAAGATCGAGGATTTCGGACGCGGCCTCGCGCTGCTCGCCGACATCATCGCCGACGCGCCGCAACGGCTCGAGCGGGTCGGCCGCCTGATCGAGCGCTGGGAAGACGCGTCGGCGATCGGCGATCTGTTCGGCGGGCTGGAAAGGATTGCGCTGCACGACGGACGCCGGATCGCCTTCGCGCCGATGGCGGCCCTGTTCGCGATCGTGGCGCTGCTGGCGGTGATCGCCTGGCGCATGTGAATCGGGTGCGGCGCTTTGTTGGTTCCTTCGGAGGTGTCGATCGATGACGCAAACCTCTCTGGCGGGCTCGCGCATTCTCCTCGTCATCGGCGGCGGCATCGCCGCCTACAAGACGCTCGACCTGATCCGCCGGCTGCGCGAGCGCGGCGCCATGACGCGCGTGGCGATGACCGCCGCCGCCCGACAGTTCATAACGCCGCTGTCGGCCGCGGCGTTGAGCGGCGACAAGGTCTACGACGACCTGTTCTCCCTCACCGATGAAGCCGCGATGGGTCATATCGAGCTGTCGCGCGCGGCCGACCTCCTCGTCGTCGCGCCGGCGACCGCCGACCTGCTCGCGCGGATGGCGGGCGGACTCGCCGACGATCTGGCGACGACGCTGCTCCTGGCCACCGACAAGAAGACGCTGGTCGCGCCGGCCATGAACCTGCGCATGTGGCTTCACCCGGCGACGCAGCGCAACGTCCGCCGGCTGCGCGAGGACGGCGTCATGTTCGTCGGTCCGGACGACGGCGAAATGGCGTGCGGCGAATTTGGCCCTGGCCGGATGGCCGAGCCGCTCGCGATCGTCGCCGCGATCGAAGCGGCGCTCGCCCGATCGACCGTTCTGCCGCTTCCCGCGGCGGCCGGACCGGCCAGCGGCGCCGGGGCGGCGCCGCTCGCCGGCCGGCATGTCCTGGTGACCTCCGGACCGACCTACGAGCCGATCGACCCCGTCCGCTTCATCGGCAACCGCTCTTCCGGGCTCCAGGGGCATGCTATCGCGCAAGCGGCGTTTGGCGCGGGCGCAAGAGTGACCCTCGTCAGCGGCCCCGTCTGCATCGCCGATCCGGCGGGCGTGACGACCGTCCGAGTCGAGACCGCGCGCGAAATGCTGGCGGCGGTCGAGGCGGCTTTGCCGGCCGATGTTTTCGTCGCCGCGGCGGCGGTCGCGGACTGGCGCCCGGCGAGCGTCGGAGCGCAGAAGACGAAGAAGGGGGCCCTCGGGCCACCACGTCTTGAACTTGTTGAAAATCCTGACATTCTCGCGACAATTGGACAAAATCTAACCAATCGTCCGACGTTGATTGTCGGATTTGCCGCGGAGACCCAGGACTTGGTCGACAATGCGCGCCGGAAGCTGCGGTCGAAGGGCTGCGACCTGATCGTCGCCAATGATGTGGCGGCGGGATCCGGGACGTTGGGCGGCGTCGAAAACGAAGTGCATCTGGTGACCGCCGAAGCAGTCGAATCCTGGCCACGGATGAGCAAGGCGGCGGTCGCCTCCCGTCTTGTTGGCCGCGTGATAGCTATGCTACATAACATCCGATGATAAATGTTGCGTATATGAGACTGCCGCATGCTGCCGACTTGAAGCCGCCGGCGTATCAGAGCGACGATGCTTCCGGCCTCGACCTCGTCGCCGCCGTGCCGGCGGACGCCGAGATTTTATTGAGACCCGGCGAACGGGCGCTCGTCCCTACGGGCTTGGCGATTGCACTGCCCAAGGGATACGAGGCACAGGTCAGGCCCAGGTCCGGCCTCGCGCACAGCGCCGGCGTGACCGTGCTCAACAGTCCTGGGACGATCGACGCCGACTATCGCGGCGAAATCGGCGTCATCCTCATCAATCTTGGAAGCGATCCGTTCGTGGTCAGGCGAGGGGCGAGAATCGCCCAGCTCGTCATTTGTCCGGTCGAGCGGATCGCGCTGGTCGAGAACGCCGCGTTGGAGGCCAGCACGCGCGGCGCAGGCGGATTTGGTTCAACGGGTCGTGGTGGTTGGGAGTAAACAGAATGAATCTTCTATCGAGGCGCAGCATGCTGGCGATCGCGGCGGTTGTCGACGTGGCGCTCTACGCCCGGCCAAGCCCAGTCGCAGCCAAGTCTCTGGCGGCGCGCCACCACCTGCCGCCGCGGCATCTGGAGACTCTGCTGCAGGGGCTGGTCCAGGCCAACATCCTCAAGGGCGTGCGCGGACCGCGCGGCGGATATGAACTGGCCCGCGAGCGGCGCAAGATCACCGCCGGCGAAGTCGTGCGGACCGCCCTCGCGCTGAGCGCGGCGGAGCCGAGCGAGATCGGCAGCGGCTCCAAACTGGTGAAGCGGGTCATCGAGCCGAGCCTGCGCAAGGCGGGCGACTCGTTCCTCGCCAATCTCGACGCCATCACCGTCGAGGATCTGTGCGCGGAATCGATCGCCGCGCGCATCCTCGAAGACGACAAGAACGGCGGGGATTTCGCGATCTAACGGCGTGCTCCGCCGCATTCCATATGGACACTCCGGCCATTGCTGCTAGCATGGCCGGAGGCGGCCCGTGGTCCATCCATGGGCGGCGCGGCGGAGCAGGTCGATGGCTGAGGCGGAGTCGAAGGGCGCAAAGGGCGGAGCGCATCGGCCCGGCAGGGGGCGCATTTACAATTCCATCACCGATACGATTGGCGACACGCCGATCGTGCGCTTGGACCGGATCGCGAAG
Source organism: Roseiarcus sp. (assembly GCA_050013915.1). Classification (GTDB taxonomy): domain Bacteria; phylum Pseudomonadota; class Alphaproteobacteria; order Rhizobiales; family Beijerinckiaceae; genus Roseiarcus. The sequence goes on along the minus strand of JBEKEI010000075.1, from coordinate 12,250 downwards.
GAGAAGGGCGTCGGCGCGCATCTGCTCGCCAAGCTGGAGTTCTTCAACCCGATCGCGAGCGTAAAGGACCGCATCGGCGTGGCGATGATCGACGCGCTCGAGGCGCAGGGCAAAATCGCGCCCGGGCGCGGTGTCATCGTCGAGCCGACCTCGGGCAATACCGGGATCGCGCTGGCCTTCGTCGCCGCCGCGCGCGGTTACAAGCTCATCCTGGTGATGCCGGAATCCATGTCGACCGAGCGGCGCAAGATGCTCGCGCTGCTCGGCGCCGAACTCGTGCTGACGCCCGCGCCGCAGGGCATGAAGGGCGCGATCGCGAAGGCGCTCGAAATTGTCGCCGCCACGCCCGGCGCCGTGATTCCGCAGCAGTTCGAAAATCCCGCCAATCCGGAGATTCATCGCCGGACCACCGCCGAGGAAATCTGGAACGACACGCATGGCGAGGTCGATGCGGTCGTCTCGGGCGTCGGCACCGGCGGCACGATCACCGGCGTCGGCCAGGTGCTGAAGGCGCGCAAGCCGGGCGTCCGGATGATCGCCGTCGAGCCTGAGGATTCGCCCGTGCTGTCGGGCGGTCAGCCTGGGCCGCACAAGATTCAGGGCATCGGCGCCGGCTTTGCCCCGGCCATTCTCGACCGCGCGGTGATCGACGAAGTCATCACGGTCGGCAATCAGAGCGCCTTCGATACCGCCCGGCTGGTCGCGCGGCTGGAGGGCGTGCCGGTCGGCATTTCCTCGGGCGCGGCGGTCGCGGCGGCGATCGATCTCGGCCGCCGGCCCGAATACGCCGGCAAGAACATCGTCATCATCATCCCTTCGTTCGCCGAGCGCTATCTGTCGACGGCGCTGTTCGAAGGCTTGTGAGAACGCGCCACGCCGCGAGTCAGGCTCGCGTCCGTGGGATAGAGCGGGATCAGGCAGGCCTGCAACGCATGATAGAGGTCCGGCTTGCCGACGAAGTAGCGGTCGACTGGCGCGAGCTCGTCGTCGAGTTGCGGGCGCCAGCCGCCGAGGCGGCGGTCGATGAAATGGCGCGCCGAAAAGTTCCAGATGCGCCGGTACCAGTCCTCGTAGCGCGCTTCGCCGTCGTTCGCGGCAAGGAAAGCGGCCGCTCCGATGCCCTCGCAGGCCGGCCACCAGATGCGGTCGCGGATCGACGGCTTCGCGTCCCAGTCGAGCGTATAATAGAAGCCGCCGCGCGCCGCATCCCAGCCGACGTCGGTCGCCGCGGCGAACAACGCCCTCGCCGCGCCCGGCAGCCAGTCGATCCGCCGGTCGCCGAGCGCCCATAATTGCAGGGCGAGGCGCGACCATTCGAGCCAGTGGCCCGGCGTCGTCCCGTAGGGGCGGAACATGTCGGAGCCCTTGTAGCCGCGATCGATCGTCCAGTCCGCGTGATAGTGTTCCGGCACCCGCCATTGCTCGGCGCCCGCCTCGCGGCGCAGGATGAGGTCGGCGACGCTCTCCGCTTTGGCGAGATACGACCGCTCGCCGGTCGCCTCGAACGCCGCCATCAGCGCCTCGGTCAGGTGCATGTTGGAATTCTGGCCGCGATAGGCCGAGATCGGCGACCAGTCGGCGGCGAATTCCTCGGCGCTGGCGCCGTGCGCCGGCTCCCAGAATCGTGTCTCGAGAATCTCGCTGACGTCGGCGAGCAACCGGTCGGCGTCGGGATGGCCGACGATTCTCGCGCTCGAGGCGGCGAGCAGCACGAAGGCGTGGCCATAAGCGAGTTTCTCGCGCTCGCGCGGCCCCGAATCGTCGAACGACCAGAAAAAGCCGCCGTGCCTGGCGTCGCGATGGCGCTCCAGGATCGCCTTCATGCCATGATCGACGAAATCGCCCGCGCCCGGCCGGCCCAGGAGATGGCCGATCGCGAAGCAATGGACCATGCGCGTCGTCACGTGCAGCGCGCGCGGGGGGCCGTCCGCCAAGGCTCGGCCGGCTTCATCGAGCGCATGGAAGCCGCCGGCAGGATTAAACGATTCGGCCTCGAAGAACGAAAACAGCGCCTCGGCCTGATCGGTCAGCCAGCGCCGATGGTCGGCATTTTCGCGCCAGGGCGGCGCCCCCGCAAGTGATCCGCTCATCGGCTTTCGTCCCCCCATCCTATCTTGCGCGCTCCTACCGCGGCAGCCAGATTACAAGGCCGGCCGCGGCCGCGCCAACCCATTTGGCTCCATTCGAACCCCGCATCGCCAAAATCCGGCCGGCGCCGTATCCTGATCGCCGACCGCTCTCGCCCGTGGCGGCGACCGGAGCGGGCGGAGGTGCGCCGCATGGCCAAGGTGACGGGACTTTCGGGCAATGAAATCTATTGCCTGGCGCTGAAGGGCTATGCGGCGGGCGAGCTCGTCGTCGGCAATAGCGTAAATTCGATGGGCTTCCTCGGCTCGCTCGGCGCCGGCGTCGGCAACATCCTCGGCGGCGAGGTCCCTCAGGTGACCCAGGCGATCCACGAAGGCCGCGCCGCCGCCTTCGCGCGCATGGCCAGGGAGGCGCAGCAGCACGGCGCATCGGGCGTCGCCGGCGTCACCGGCGAGTTACGCGCATTCAGCGGGAGCACCGAATTCCTGTTCGTCGGCTCCTGCGCGCACGCCGCCGAACCCGCCCAGGGGCTGTTCACCAGCGCGGGCGACGCGCAGGAGCTCTATTGCCACATGGACGCCGGCTATGAGCCGCTGCAACACGTGTTCGGCAACATTGCCTATTCCATGGGCGTCGGCGGCGGACTGCTCGGCTCGCTGAAGACGCTCGCGCGCGGCGAGATCCGCGAATTCAGCGACGTCTTCAACCAGACGCGCCACGCCGCGCTCGATCGCGTCGTCGCCGACGCGCGCCAGCAGCGAGCCAATTGCGTCGTCGGCATCCGCACGACGATCCTGAAATGGGGCGGCGCGCACGAGATGACGATGGCGGGCACCGCCGCCTTCAACGGCGCGCTCCCGGCCGCCGCGCAGACCGAGCCGGTCACCAGCGATCTCACCGGCGAGGAGCTGTGGGCGATGACCAGCCTCGGCTACGCGCCGGTCAAGTTGCTGATGTCGACCTCGATATATTCGCTCGGCGTCGTCGGCGGTTTTCTCGCCGCGTTCAAGGGTTTGGCACGCGGCGAGATCAGCGAATTCACCAGCCTCGTCCACGAGGCGCGCGAAATCGCGATCGACAGCCTGAAGCGCGAGGCCGACGCGCTCGGCGCCGAGGAGGTGGTCGGCGTGAAGACCTATATCGCCGAAATCCACCCGGGCCTCGTCGAGTTCATGGCGATAGGCACCGCCGTGCGCAAGACCGCGGGCGTCGCCGTCGCGACGCCGGCCCTGCCGGTGCAGGCGATCATCCGCGACAAGGACACCTGGATCGACGGCGACTTCGGCTTTTCGCTCGACCGCACGCACTGAGGCGCGGTTCGCGCCCGGACGCCTGGTCGAGACCGCCGCTCCGAACCTTCTGGCGCGCCGGGGCCCGAACTGCCATAAGTCGCCCATGATATCCGCCCCCGCCCCCGCCAACGCCGGCGCCGCGCCCGAAGACGCCGGCTTCGCGCTCTACGTCCACTGGCCGTTCTGCCTCGCCAAGTGCCCCTATTGCGACTTCAACAGCCACGTGCGCGGCGCGGCCATCGACGAGGAGCGCTATGTCGCGGCGTTCCGCGCCGAGATCCGCCATCGCGCCGCGCTGGCGCCGGGGCGCGCCGTGCGCTCGGTCTTCTTCGGCGGCGGCACGCCCTCGCTGATGCGCCCGCAGACGGTGCAGGCGGTGATCGACGCGATCGCCGGCGCCTGGGGCCTCGCGCCCGGCGCGGAAATCACGCTCGAGGCCAATCCGACCAGCGTCGAGGCGGGGCGCTTCCGAGGCTATCGCGCGGCGGGCGTCAACCGTCTGTCGATCGGCGTGCAGGCGCTCGAGGACGCCGACCTGCAGTTTCTCGGCCGCCGCCACACCGTCGCCGAGGCGCTTGCGGCGCTCAAGGTCGCCGAATCCATTTTCGCGCGCCATTCCTTCGACCTCATCTACGCGCGCCCGGGCCAGAGCGTCGCGGCCTGGCGCGCCGAGCTCGGGCAGGCGCTGAAGCTCGCCGGCGAGCACATCTCGCTCTACCAGCTGACCATCGAGCCCGACACGATGTTCGAGCGCCTCGTGCGGGCGGGCAAGCTCGCGCTGCCCGACGACGACCTCGGCCGCGACCTGTTCGACGTCACCCAGGAGCTCACCCAGGCGCACGGCCTGCCCGCCTACGAAGTCTCCAACCACGCGCGCCCAGGCGCCGAGAGCCGGCACAATCTGGTCTACTGGCGCTACGGCGAATACGCCGGGATCGGCCCGGGCGCGCATGGGCGTCTGATCACTCCGCAGGGACGGCGCGCCCAGGCCGCCGAGAAACATCCCGAAATGTGGCTGACCCAGGTGGAATCCGAGGGCCACGGCCTCGTCGAGAACCAAATCCTGACCCCTGAGGAGCAGGGCGATGAATTCCTGTTGATGGGGCTTCGCCTGCGCGAAGGCGTCGACCCCGAACGGTTCCGCCGGCTCAGCGGCCGCGCGCTCGACCGCCGCCAGATCGAATCGCTCGCCGCCGGCGGCTTCGTGACGACCGACGATTCCGGCAGGGTGCGGGTGACCGCGGCGGGGTTCCCGCTGCTGGATTCGGTCGTGGCGGATCTCGCGGCGTAACGGAGCGCTCGACCTGTAGCGGCTCCGCCGCGTTCGTGTCGGCCATCGGCTCGTGCAAGGCGCTCGGATGTGGCTATGGCCGTCCTGGCCTTGCGCTTCGTCGTTGACGCGCCGGAGCGCAGTGCGAGCGGCGTTCGGATTCCCGACGCCTCCGCCGCCCCGCCGCCCGCGCGGCCATCGTCCTCGCCGTCGACCTCCCGCCGCGCGCCGTCCCGTAAGCGACCTGCGAGCCCGCGTCGCCAATGGCGCTGGCAGTCGGTTTCAAACCACGGAGACACATGATGACCCGCAAGCCCTTGATCATTCTGACCGTCTGCGCGGCAGCCCTGTTCGGCGCCGCGCTCGAGCCGTCCGCTGGCGCCCCCGCCGCCCCCGGCGTCCACGGCGGCCCGGCCGCCGGGTCTTCCGCCTCGGCCGCCTCGGCCGGCTCGGCGGGCGTCGTCAGGTCGGACATCTGCGGCGATGATTGCCTGCACCGTCCGCTTCGCAGGGCGGCACAGATACAGACACACGGGCACAACTGCGCGATCGAGCGCCGCGCCGCCGCCGAAGCCGGGTTCTACGCCGACGCGGACTTCGACCCCTACCGACCGACGTCGGATTGCCGCAGCGACCAGTAGGCGCGAAGCCTCGATTGGTCGCGACGCGCTGCGGCGGCTTCCGGCGCCTTGCCGCGGGCCGATTGTCCGAGCATATAGGCGGCCCGCGCTGACGATCGCAGGCGAACCATGCTGGATCTGAACAAGGAGCGCCCGCCGCCACATGCGGGCGCCCCGGCGACCGCGGCCTCCCGTCAGGGGGCGCGGATCGCGGCGCTGATCCGCCGCCATCGCGCGCTGCTGCATCGCATCGGTTGGGCGATCAGCCTGCTGATCATCTCGATTTCGTTGTTCGTCTTCGTTCGCACGATCCTCGGCGTCGATCCGCGTCAGCTCGAGGCCGCCTTCGCCGCCACCGGCCTCGACCAGATCGCGCTCGCGATCGGACTGGCGGCGCTGTCCTATCTCGCGCTGACCGGCTACGACGGACTGGCGCTTCGCCATCTGCGGCTTCGGGTCCCCTACAAGCTCACGGCGCTCGCCTCGTTCACGAGCTACGCGATCTCGTTCACGCTCGGCTTTCCCCTCATCACCGGCGGGGCAATCCGCTACTGGATCTACGGGCCAGCCGGCCTGACCGCCGGCAAGGTCGCCAGCCTCACCGCGATCGCGGGCATTACGTTCTGGCTCGGCATGGGCCTGATCGTAGGCGTCGGATTTCTGTTCGACGCGCGCGCGGTCGGCGAGATCAACCATTTCGACGCGCTCGCCAACGCGTTGATCGGCGTCGGCGTCCTCGGGGCGCTCGGCGCCTATTTCCTGTGGGTCGGCTTGCGCAAGCGGCGCGGCCGGCCGGTCGTATTCAATCTCGCGCTGCCCGGCCCGACGCTGACGCTCGGTCAGATGCTGCTCGGCGTCGTCGACGTGTGCGCGGCCGCGGGGGCGCTGTATGTCCTGTTGCCGCACGGCCACGGCCTTACGTTCCTGACCTTCTGCGCGCTCTATTCCTTCGCTTGCATGCTCGGCATCGCCAGCAACGCGCCGGGCGGCATTGGCGTTTTCGAAGCGACGATGCTGAAAGGCGTCGGCGGCCCGAGCGAACCGTTGCTCGCCTCGCTCCTGCTGTTCCGGGCGATCTATTATCTGGGCCCGTTCATTCTCGCCATGGCGCTGCTCGGCGCGCACGAGGCGGTGCGCCGCTGGCGCACGCTGCGCGAGGCGATGGAGGCCCCGACCGACCTCGACGGGGGCTGATCCATGCCCCCCCGCCGCCACAGGCCGCGCCGCCGATGACCCAGAAGGCTACGCAGATCCTCGATTCCCAGATCCGGTCGCATTTCTGCGCCGGCCTCGTCGCCGCCATGCCGGAGCCTGCGCTCGTCATCGGACCCGACGGGCGCATCGCCGCCGCCAACGAGCCGGCCGAGGCGCTGTTGCCGGCGATGCGGCTCGGCGAACCGCTGGTCCTCGCGCTGCGCGCGCCCGACGTCCTCGATTGCCTGCGCCGGGTCATGGCGACCGGCCGGGCCGAGACCGTGCTGTGGAGCGAGCGCGTGCCGGTCGAACGCCTGTTCGACGTCTGCGTGGCGCCGCTGAGCGCGGAAACCGGCGAGACCGGCGCGGCGCTGATCACCCTGCGCGACCTCACCGAAGCCAGAAGGGTCGAGCGCATGCGCGTCGATTTCATCGCCAACGCCAGCCATGAATTGCGCACGCCGCTGGCCTCGCTGCTCGGCTTCGTCGATACGCTGCAGGGGCCCGCGCGCGACGATCCGCGCGCCCGGGAGAAATTCCTCGGCATCATGCGCGAACAGGGCCGCCGGATGGCGCGGCTCGTCGACGATCTCCTGTCGCTGTCGCGCATCGAGCAGAACCAGCACGTTCGGCCGGAGACGCCGATCGATCTGGCGCTGATAGCGCGGCACGTGGCCGATACCCTCGCCCCGCTCGCCAGCGAGATGGGCGTCGATCTCGAGGTGGAGGCGAGCCAGCCGGTGATCGTCGCCGGCGATCGCGACGAATTGCTGCGCGTGGCCGAGAATCTCATCGAGAACGCGATCAAATACGGCGCGCCCGCCGACCCTTCGAGGGCCGAACGGGTGGAGATCGCGGTGACCCGGACGGCGCGCGAGGGCTGGCTCACCGTCCGCGACCACGGCCGCGGAATCGCGCCCGAGCACCTGCCGCGGCTCACCGAGCGCTTCTATCGCGTCGACGCCGGCCAGAGCCGATCCAAGGGCGGAACCGGCCTCGGCCTGGCGATCGTCAAGCACATCATGGCGCGCCACCGCGGCCGGCTGACGATCGCCAGCCGCGTCGGCCAGGGCTCGACCTTCGCGGCGATGGCTCCGCTGCACCCCAGCCAGATCGAGTGACGGGGTTCCGCCCGCGTCCTCCCGCTTAAGCCCGGGTCCCGGGGGCGGCGGAAATTTTTGGAAATTTTTGGAAGCTTTTGGAACGTTCTGGAAATCTCCGGCAATTCTTTGAATTTTTTGGAACCATGCGATTTCGCGGGATTTCAAGGGGTTGCGAGCGAGTGAAAGCTTTTTTGGGGCTCGGGCGGTTCGGGTGTCGGCGTCGGTCTCCTTCCCTTCGCCCGGCTCGGACCGGCCATCGATCACCATCGTCATCATGGACCGGCGAGTGGCCGGAGTCAAGCATTTTTTCTGTAAAAGAGAAATGCGCGCCGTCGGGGCGCGCCCAACCCCCGGCAGGCGCAACGGGGCCGATCGGGCAGGCGTCCGCGCAGCCGGGGCCGGCGCGCGCGCCGATGTCGCGCCCCCTCCGGCAGTCGCAACGACCAGCGATGCGACAGCCGCGCTTGCCTAGATGTTGGGAATCGTGACCCCCATCGAATAGAGGCACTCGCCGGAGTCCGCGGCCCCGAAATCGATCTGAAGGTTCGCCGCGCGGCCATCGGGGCGATCGACGCGCTTGACCAGGACATGGACGCCGTTGGGGCCCTGATAGGTCGTCTTGAAGTCGGCCGCGAGCGCGCCGAAATCGGCGAGCCGCACGCAGCGCCAGTTGTGCGCGTTGATGAACCGCGCGTCGACGAGGCGGGAGGTCCAGTCCGTGGGACATGCCGCCGGCTGGCTTTCGACCTGAAGCACGAACACTGGCCGCCGGCGGAGCCCCTGCGCGTCCGCGCGAAACCACCAGTCGCCGGCGGCGGAGGATCGCCATCTGCGGGAGGCCTGCACGGGAGCGCCCGCACAGTTGGTCTGTCGCGTGCCCTCGCCGGGCGGATCGAAGGTCATGCCGAACGCGGCCGAGAGAGCGGCGGCGTCGGTCAGCCCTGGAAACACGGCGAGCCGTTGCGCGACGCCCATGATCGTCACGGCGTCCGCCGTCGGCGCGGCGGCGCGTCGAAACGGAAGGAAACCGGCGCCGGCCGCGATGACGACGACGGCGGCGACGGCGATCGTCAGGCCGAGCAGCTTCTTGTCCATCCCCACCCCTCGACTCCCGGTCATGCGCAGAAGGATAGACGATCGGGGTTTAGGAGAGGTTGCAGGGATGTGGACGATGCAGCGATGATGGGTCGAATATGCGCGGTTGCGGAAGCGGCGGCGCGCCCGGGTTGCCGTCATTGATCCGGTTCGGTGCGGATGCCGACGCCCACCAAAAAAGGTCTCGGTGGCCAATGCGCCGCGCCGACGGCGCGCACTCACCCGAAGGCGATCGCTTGTGACCGCCGGGAGGGGCGAAGCGGCCGCGCCCAGTCGCCAAAGCCCTCGACGCCCCCCGATTGTTCAACACAGGGCTCGGGCCGCTGCATCCCCGACTGAGCCGCCTGGTTCGACGAATGCGTCCGCGTTCGCTGGGCTTCGGGAATCGCTGGCAACGCTCCTGCGCCACAAATGTCGCGCCGCCGCGCTCGTCCAGCGAAGGTTCGTCCTTGTGATCGGCGGTCTCGAGCATCGAGGCCTCGAAGATCAGCGACCGGTCTCTCCAGCAGCGGGGAGCGACCCGGCTCACCAGCCTGCCGTGGCGCCGAGGGTCTGGGTTCTCAAACGATCGTAGTCCGCTTTAGGCACCGGAATGGCTCGTCGATCGCCGAGATCGTTGAGGTGCAGTCGATAGGTCTCGCGTGCGGTCAATGTCGACAGCGCCGCTACGAGGGTGACCGCAAAGGTGATCGCCCCCACGGTGAGCGGGATGTTGGCGGAACCGGGAGGCGCCACATAGGCGAACAGGGCGGGCAGGAGCGCCGTTATGAACGTCCCGACATTCTGGGCGATCGCCATCGCGGTCACGCGGATCCGGGTCGGGAACAGCTCGGGATAGAAGCTCGGGAATACCGCGTTGTAACCCTGGTAGACCACTCCCCACATCAGCAGCGACATGGCGATCGCCAGCGGCACGTTCTTGATGCTGATCGCGTAGAGATAGGCGAAGGCGAGCAGGCCCGAGACGAGGGCGCCGACGATGATCGGCGGCTTGCGCCCGATCCGGTCGGAGAGGCGGCCGACGAATGGGATGACGAGAACCGCCAGAATATTTCCCGCCACGGGGATCCACAGATAAATGGCCTTGGAAAACCCGATGCCATAGGCCGGCTGAACCGCATAGGCGGCGCCGAATATCGTGGCGACAGTTGCGATCACATTCATCAGCGCGGCGCAGACGACGCGCAACATATCGGCCCAGCAAAGCTGAAATGCTTCGATGATCGGGGCGCGCGGGATCGCCTTTTTGGCGGCTTCCGCCGCAAAGGCCGGCGTCTCCGCGACCTCGCGACGAATGATGTAGCCGGCGATGATCACGATCGCGCTCGCCAGGAACGGGATGCGCCAGCCCCAGGAATTGAAGGCGTCGGCTGGCATGTAGGTCGCCAGCGGCAGGAAGACCGCCGCCGCCATGATCTGTCCGGCCTGAACGCCTTGCAGGGTGAAGCTTGCGAAATATCCGCGCTGACCGAACGGCGCATGTTCAAGGATCATCGAACTTGCCCCGGAGATCTCGCCGGCGACTGCGAAACCCTGAACGAGACGCAGGATGACGAGCAGGATCGGCGCGAGAAGGCCAACCTGATCGTAGGTTGGCAGCAATCCGACCGCCATGGTCGAGAGCCCCATCGCAATCATGCAGAGAACGAGAACATTCTTGCGCCCGTGCGTATCGCCGTAATGGCCGAGCACGAACGCGCCGATGGGGCGCGCGACATAGCCGACGCCATAGGTCGCCAGCGACGCGACGATGGCGGTCGCCGGGTCGCCCTTGGGAAAAAATATCTGCGGGAAGATCAGCGACGCCGCGGTGGCGTATATGAAGAAGTCGTAGTATTCGAGCGCCGAGCCGATCCAGCCGCTCGCCGCTGCCCGTTTCGACTGATGAATGCCTTGGGGCTCGTGATCGTTTGCACCCGTCATGGTCTCCTCCTCCCCCTTTGTTTGTTGGCCAGTGCGAAGACTGCGATCCGATGATCGCCTTTCGCGACGCGTCGCTTGCGCGGGGCTTCAACAATCGTGACCAGGCATGCCGCCATCGACCTGAATGGCGGCGCCGGTCGTGAACCGCGGATCTCCCGCCGCCATCGTGGCGGCGGCCTTCCCCGCATCGGCGGGCGTTCCCCGCCGATCGGTCGGCGTGAATCCGTCTTGCCACAGCTTGTCGAAACGATCCTTGGCGACGCCGGTCGTCGGCGTGCGGATCAGGCCGGCGACGGCTTCGTCCGTTGTCCGGTCGCAGACGACGACATCAAGGCCGCGCTTCGCGGGGGCGACGACGATTCCTCCGCCGAGACCGCCGGTAACCGCAGCGATTTTGCCGGCCACGTCACGGTCGGGCATCGCCGTTCCCGCGCTCCTAACGGCAGGCAAAGGCCGAAGATGAGTTCGAGATGCGCGTTCCCGCGCAGGTCAAGGGCCAGGACTCGCCGACCATGCTTCGTTTGCCCCCGCTGCCGTCCGGCTGGCGCCAGGATCGCTGTCTTGATTAATGTACCCACCACCTGGATTAGGCAATGGGCGGCGACGAACGGCCCTGATCTGGTCATCCCGCGATCGAGCCTGGACGCTCGGCGGAATTCATCATCCAGGCGGAGGCCATCGCAAGCGGAGCCGCGCGAACCGGGCCGGGCGATCAAAATTGATGAAGAAACTCCGCGAGCCTTGGGATGTGGACGATGCTGCGGTGATTGTTCGAACATGCGCTGTTGCGAAGTCCACGGCGAGGACGGCCGCCGTCCACGAGCCCCGCAACCCGCGACCGCGACGACGGCGATCCCGGACGCGTCCCACCCCCAAAGACCCGCGATGGCGAGAGCCGCGCCCCGTCACGTATTCGCGATCGTGATCGCCAGCGAGTAGAGGCACTCGTGGGAGTCCGCGGCCCCGAAATTGATCTCGAGGTTCGCCGCGCGGCCATCCGGGCGATCGACGCGCCTGGCCAGGATATGGACGCCGTTGGCGCCCTGATAGGTGGTCCTGAACTCGGCCGCCAGCCGGCCGAAATCGGCGAGCTTCACGCAACGCCAGTTCTGCGCGTTGACAAACCGCGCATCGACGAGGCGGGAGAACCGGTCCGCGGGACATGCCGCCGGTCGGCTTTCGACCTGCAGCAGGAACACGGGTTGGCGGCGGGGCCCCGGCGTGTCCGCGCGAAACCACCAGTCGCCGGAGGCGGAGGATTGCCAGCTGCGGGAGGCTTGCACGGGACGGCCCGCGCAGATGGTTTGTCGCGTGCCGTCGCCCGGCGGCCCGAAGGTCACGCCGAACGCCGACGAGACGGCGGCGGCGTCGGTCAGCCCCGGAAACACGGCGAGCCGTTGCGCCGCGGCCATGATTTTCGCCGCATCCGCCGACGGTTCCGCAGCGCGCCGAGACAGAAAGAAGCCGGCGCCGATCGCGACGACGGCGGCGGCGAGCGCCAGGGTGAGAAGCCTCTTGTCCATCCGCGCCCCCTCGGCTCCTGGTCACGCGGAACGCTAAACGATCGGGGTTTAGGAGAGGTTGAAGGGATGGGCACGATGCTGGGGTGATTGGTCGAATAGGCGCGCTTGCGCTATCGGTGGCGCGCCCCGTTTTCGCTCATGG
>JBEKEI010000074.1:0-32174 GCA_050013915.1 Roseiarcus sp. | reverse complement strand
ACCTGCGCGAGCGGCTTCAGCGTCGCGCTGTCGGGCTTGCCGTGCTTAATCGTCCCGAACAGCGAAAACCCGAAGAGGTCGTTGGTCAACATGTCGACGCCGCCGAGCGTCACCCCGGCGGCGAGGCCCAGCTTCGACCACAGCGGCTTGACGTTGCGCACCTTGTAGAGGTCGCGCCCGATCGGCGAGCCGCGCCAGGACGCCTCCCAGGCGGTCAGTTCGTCGTTGGCGCGTCCGGCGGCGAGCGCATCGCGCACCGCTTCGGCCGCCATGATCCCCGAGAGCATCGCGTTGTGGACGCCCTTGATCCTCGCAAAATTGACGAAGCCCGCCGCGCAGCCGACCAGCGCGCCGCCGGGAAAGCACAGCTTCGGCACGGATTGCCAGCCCCCCGAGCTGATCGCGCGCGCGCCATAGGCGAGCCGCCGGCCGCCGCGGAAAGTGTCGACGATCATCGGATGGGTCTTGAACCGCTGGAATTCGTCGAACGGCGAAATTGTCGGATTTGTATAGTTGAGATGGACGACGAAGCCGACCGAAACGAGCCGGTCGTCGTAGTGATAGAGAAACGACCCGCCGCTGGTCCCGGAGCCGAGCGGCCAGCCGAAGCTGTGCTGGACGAGCCCGGGCTGGAACCTCGCCAGCTCGACCTGCCAGACCTCCTTGATGCCGATGCCGTATTTCTGCGGCTCGCGGCCCTCGTCGAGCCTGAACCGGGCGACGAGCTGCTTGGTCAGCGAACCGCGCGCGCCCTCGGCGAACAGCACGTATTTGCCGCGCAGCGCCATGCCGCGGGTGAAGCCGGGCTTGGGCAGGCCGTCGCGGCCGATCCCCATGTCGCCGGTCGCGATCCCGACGACCTCGCCGTTCGGCCCGAACAGGACCTCCGAGGCCGCGAAGCCGGGATAGATTTCGACGCCGAGCGCCTCGGCGCGGGCGGCCATCCAGCGCGTCGTCGCGCCCAGCGAGCCGATGAAATTGCCATGGTTGCTCATGAGCCGCGGCATCGGCCAGTTCGGCAGCGCGATCCCGCCCGAGGGTCCGAGCGCGAGGAAACGGTCCCGGGTCATCGCCGTCTTCAGCGGCCGGTCGGGATCCTCGCGCCAGTCGGGGAGCAGCCGGTCGAGGCCGACGGGATCGAGCACCATGCCGGAGAGGATATGGGCGCCGACCACGGAGCCCTTCTCGACGACGACGACCGACAGCGCGGGTTCGAGCTGCTTGAGCCGGATCGCGGCGGAAAGCCCCGCGGGCCCGGCGCCGACGATGACGACGTCGAAGTCCATGGATTCGCGGTCGGGCAGTTCGGTTTCGCCGGCCATGTGTCTCCCCTGGGCGCAACGGGCGCGAGAGTGCGCGTCGGCGCCGCGCTCCCTGAATTGTCACGCTGTTCTGGACCGCGGATCGGCAAATGTCGACTGGCTCTTCGGTCGCAGCGACGCCCGTGATAGGCTTTCGTCGCCAGCCCTCCCGCCGTTCCGAACTCACGGATGATGCCGCCAGACGAAGCCCATCCGGCCAAGAGCGCCCTGACCGCTGAGGCGGCGGCCGCCGCGTTGCGCTGGTGGGTGGAGGCCGGCGTCGATCTCGCGCTCGACGAGACGCCGCACGACCGCTTCGCCGAGCGGCCCGCGGCTGCGGCGCCGAGGCCGCCGGCCGCCCCGCCGGCGCCGCCGTCCCGGATCGAGGCGCTCGCGACGCCCGCCGATGCGGCGCGCCGCTCGGCGAGCGAGCTGGCGGCGGCCGCGCGGACGCTCGACGAATTGCGCGCCGGGCTGGAGAGCTTCGACGGCTGCGGCCTGAAGGCGACCGCGACGAAACTCGTCTTCGCCGACGGCGCGCCCGATGCGCGCATCATGCTGGTCGGCGAGGCGCCGGGCGGCGACGAGGACCGGATCGGCCGCCCCTTCGTCGGCCGCGCCGGGCAGTTGCTCGATCGCATGCTCGCGGCGATCGGCCTCGACCGCACCAAGGTCTACATCGCCAATGTCGTCCCCTGGCGCCCGCCCGGCAACCGCACGCCGACCCCCCAGGAGACCGCGACCTGCCTGCCGTTCATCCGCCGCCAGATCGAGCTCGTCGGTCCCGACCTGCTGGTCTGCCTCGGCGGCTCGGCCGCCCAGACCCTGCTCGGCCTCAAGGACGGCATCACCCGCACCCGCGGCCGCTGGTACGATTACGCGATGGATGGCCGCGTCATCAAGGCGCTGCCGACGCTGCACCCCGCCTATCTGCTGCGCCAGCCCGCGCAGAAGCGCGCCGCGTGGCGGGATCTGCGCATGCTCGCCAAGGCGGTGCGGGAGCTGGGGTGAGCGCTGGCTGCCGGATCACGCCGGCGGTCTTGGAGCGGTGGGTTCAAACGCCGCGAATATGCGTTTCCTGTTGACGATCGCCACGCACCATGGCGCGAGCGCGATCGCCACGGCCGCCAGCATCGGAATCCGCAGGCCGGTCCGCTCGGCCGCCGAGCCGATCAGGATCGCGCCGATCCCGCCGGCGACCCGTTCGAGCAGGAACTGGGTGCTCATCACGCGCCCGCGCTGCGCGTCGCTGACCGCCGCCTGCAGAATCGAGACCGTGCCGGTGCGGCGCGCCTCGCCCGCGAAGCCGTAGGCGGCCATGATCGCGATCGCGACGATCAGGTCGTTCGCGAACATGAGGGCCGCGACCGCCAGCGTCGAGCCGAGAAAGGCCCACAGAACCCGATTCGGGCTCGCCCGCGCCGCGCCGCCATGCGCGAGCCAGAGCGCCGACACCGTGGCGCCCAGCCCCGCCGCGGACAGCAGGCTCGACATGCCCTGAACCCCGCTGCCGAGCAGCTCGTCGGCGATCGCCGGCAGCATCTGGCGCACCGCCGTCGCCAGCGCATCCCCCATCAGCATGAGCAGCAGCAACGCCGAAATTCCGCGATGGCCGACGATGTAGCGCGCGCCGTCGGCGATGTCGCCCAGGACCGAGCGCCCGCTCGGCGGGGGCTGGACATAGCCGGCGGGCGTGCGCAGAAACGCGACCGAGGCGAAGTAGACGAGATAGCCCGCGACATTGGTCGCGTAGGCCGCCGCCACGCCCCAGCGCACGATGATCCAGCCGGCGAGCGCCGGACCGGCGAAGATCGCAAATTGCGTATAGGCGGAGCTGACGGCGATCGCCGAGGCGAGTCGCTCCCGCGCGATGAAACGCGGCATCATTCCGAAATAGGCCGGCACGCTGAAGCTGTGGATGGCGCCGTGCAGGAAGGCGAGAGCCGCCAGCGGCGCGAGCGTCAGCGCGCCGGCATAGGCGAGCACCGTCAGCGCCAGCACATGGAGCCATGCCGCGGCATAGGCGACCAGCACGATCCGAAACCGGTCGAAACGATCGGCCAGCGCGCCGCCGAGCGGCAGCAAGACCAGATTCGGCGCGATGTCGAGCCCGGCGATGATGGCGAGCCAGGTGGTGGAATGCGTGAGTTCCCAGGCCGTCCAGGAAATCGCGACCACCTGGACGAAGAAGCTGAGCCAGGAGAGGATGGAGCCGACCGAATAGACGCGAAAATTGCGGTCCGCGAAGGCTTCGCCGATGCCGCCCAGCCGCCCCGTCATCGCGCTTCACCGATCCCAGCGTCAGCATCCTTGGCTGGATATCACGAGGAAGCGCGACCCTGGAAATTTCTGCGGCCTCCAGCAGTGCGGGCCGGATCGGCGCGCGATCGAAAAGCTGGGCGAATGGTTGGCCCGTTCCGTCTCGCCGGCGCATCCGATCCGCACGCGGCGTGGGGTCACGCGCATTCGCGGCGCGGGCCGCCGACGCCGTCGCGAAAGGGATCGGCGGGATCGCGTCGCAGCTCGGACTCGGCGCAGATGAAGGCCCGGCCGCCGATGCGCGGAATTATTCCTCCGCGATTCCCCGGCCGGTAGCTCGCCTCGAACCGGCCGCCGATGACGCTCTCCTGAACCCAGCGCTCGCCCGGGCCGAGCCTGCCGTCCGCGGCGAGGCAGGCGAGCCTGGCGCTGGTGCCGGTTCCGCATGGCGAGCGATCATAGGCGCCGCCGGGGCAGAGAACGAAATTGCGGCTGTCGGCGCCCGGCGACGCGGGAGCGCCGAACAGTTCGACATGGTCGATTTCCGCGCCGTCAGCCCCGGTGACGCCCTGCGCCGCGAGCGCCCGCCGGATCGTTTGCGCCGTCGAGGTCAGCGCCGGAATTTCGCCGACGGTGAGCGGTCGGCGCCCGGCGGACGTGAGGAAGAACCAGTTGCCGCCCCAGGCGACGTCGCCGGACACGGCGCCGAGACCCTCCGCCTCGACCCGGACCCCGTTCGCATGGCGATAGCTCTCGACGTTCTCGACCGTCGCCTGATTCCTGCCTGTCAACTCGACGCTGACGATCCCGACCGGCGTCTCGAAACGGTGCGCGCCGAGGCCGATGCGGCCGAGATGGGCGAGCGTCACGGCGGCGCCGATCGTGGCGTGCCCGCACATGCCGAGATAGCCGACATTGTTGAAGAAGATCAGGCCGGCGGCGCAGCGCGCGTCCTCGGGCTCGCAGAGCAGCGCGCCGACGAGTGCGTCATGGCCGCGCGGCTCGCCGACGGCGAAGCCTCTGACATGATCGAATTGCTCGGCGAGGCGCCGTCGCCGTTCGGCGAGCGGGCCATCGCCGAGCGGCGGCCCGCCGTCGACGATCAGCCGCGTGGGTTCGCCCTCGGTATGAGAATCGATGACGCGCATCGAGTCAGCCTCCCGCCCGGCGCCAATCGGCGTACCAGGATCTGAACAGGGCCAATCGAGTCTCGGCGAAACGCTTCTGGCTCGCGCTGAGCGCGTCGGACTCGTTGAAATGCAGCCCATATTCGGGGTCGCCGGCCAGCACCATCAGAAATTTGTAGTAGAGGACGAGATCGGTCCCTTCGTCGAAGCCGGAGAGGACCGCCAGCGCGCCCTCGAGTTCGAGCGCGCGCCTGCGCGCCTCGGCGTCGCCTTCGGCGGCGCGCGCGCAGAGCGCGACGAGGTGCAACACCTCCCCGGGGAGGACGTTGCCGATGCCGGTGATCGCGCCGGCCGCGCCGCAATTGACGTAGCCGTGGAACACCTGCGTATCGACGCCGACCATGAGCGTGATGTCGGGCGACCGACCGACGATGTGCTCGGCCGCGTAGCTCAATGCCCTGGCGCCGCCGAATTCCTTGAAGCCGACGAGGTGCGGATGCTCGCCGCGCAGCGCGAAGAAGAGTTCGGCGCGCGTCTCGAAGCCGTAATGGGGGCTGTTGTAGATGACCGAGGGAAGGTCGACGGCGGCCTCCAGAACGGCGGAAAAATGCGCCTGCTGGGCCGCAGCCGAGCCGCCGCGCGACAGGACGCGCGGGATGATCATGAGCCCTGCGGCCCCGACCGCATGGGCGTGGCGGGCGAGGGCCGCGGCGCGCGCTGGGCTCTGCGCGCCTGTGCCGACGATGACCGGGAGTCCCGCCTCAACGAGACGCTCGACCCCGGTCATGCGCTGTTCGTCGGTCAGCAGCGGCCAATCGCCCATCGATCCGCAGTAGACGACCGCCGACATGCCCGCCTCGATCAGCTGCCGCGCCTTGCGCGCGAGCGCGTCGAAGTCGGGCGTCCGATCGGATTTGCAGGGCGTCATCAGGGCCGGAATGACGCCCTTGAAAATGTTCGAGGCCATGGCGATCTCCTCCCGCTCGTCTGCGACGGACGACGCGGAGGCTCCCACGGACGCCGGTTCCGATCTTGTCGGAACCGCTGGCGGAGAATCGATAATCCGCACAATATCGGCGACGATGACCCAGCCTCCCGACCATCGGCAGGATTTCCTGGACGCGCTCGGGCGCCCATTCCTCGGCGAGGAATTGTTCGACCGGATCGCCGACACCGTGTTCTTCCTGAAGGATCGCGCCGCGCGCTACGTGGCGGTCAACCAGACCCTGGTCCGACGGTGCGGTCTCTCGGGAAAGGCGGATCTGCTCGGCCGAACCGCGCGCGAGATATTTCCCGCGCCGCTCGGCGAATGTTTCGACGATCAGGATCGGCGCGTGCTCCGCGAGGCGGCCTCGATCGACGGCCGGCTGGAGCTGCATCTCTATCCGGGCGGCCGGCAGGGGTGGTGCCTGACCTGGAAGGAGCCGCTGACCAGCCGGAGCGGGCAGATTGTCGGCATCTCCGGCATTTCGCGCGACGTCCCGGCGCCGGCGAGCCCGCGGCCCGACATGACCGCGCTGTCCGCCACGCTCGCCTATGTCCACGATCACCTCGACTTCCCGCTGCGGGTCCCCGATCTCGCGGCCCGCGCGCGGCTCTCGGCGTTCCGGTTCGACCAGCGCGTCAGGGCTCTGTTCGGGCTCTCGGCCAAGCAATATCTGATGCGCGCGCGGATCGAGCTCGCGTGCAACCGCCTGCGCCAGACCGAGGCGCCGATCAGCCTCGTCGCGCAGGAATGCGGCTTCGCCGACCAGGCGGTGTTCACCCGCCAGTTCCACAAATCCGCCGGGCTGACGCCGAAGGCCTACAGGCGCGCGACGGCCGGCGCTCGCCGCGGTTGAACGGCGATCGCCGGGCGTCGCTCGCGCGATGAGGGCGCGGCCCGGGCGGGAGCGTCGCCCGGGCCGGTCAGACGAAGCGGCGCGCCCCGCGCACGGCGGAGGCGCGCCGCAGGAGCAGGCTCGCCCAGCCCTCCAGCTCCATATGCTCGGCGAGGTACAGCCCCTGCGCGCGCCACGCCGCGAGCACGCCCGGCACGTCGGCGCCGAGCAGGCCGGAGAGGATCGCCTCGCCGCCAGGCGCGATGAGCGCGGCGAGCGAGGGCGCGAGGCGGCGGAGCGGCTGCGCCAGAATATTGGCGAATACGAGGTCGTAGGGCGCGCCCGCGCGGAGCTCGGCCCGCTCGACGCCGCGCGAGACCAGCGGGCGCACGTAGGCGCCGACGCCGTTGAGTCGCGCGTTGTCGTGCGCGACGGCGACCGCGACCGGATCGATGTCGCCGAGCGCGACGTGCCGGCGCAGCGCCTTGGCGGCGGCGATCGCGAGCACGCCGGTGCCGCAGCCGACGTCGAGGACGCGGCGCGGCCGGCGGCGGCGCAGGACGCGCTCGAAGTGCAGCAGGCAGCCGCGGGTGGTGCCGTGATGGCCGGTGCCGAAGGCGAGCGCGGCCTCGATCTCGATCGGGATGTCGTTGGCGCGCACCCGCGCGCGGTCATGCGCGCCATGGACGAGAAAGCGCCCGGCGCGCACCGGCGAAAGGCCGGCGAGCGCGTTGGCGACCCAGTCGCGCTCGGGCGTGCGGCCGAATTCGAGCCCGGCCGCCGCCGCCTCGCCGGCCGCCGCGGCGACGAGGTCACGCAATACCGCCTCGTCGGGCGGAAAGCCGAAATAGACCTCGACCATCCAGGCCTTGCCGTTGGCGAGCGGCGCGTCGGTCTCGAACGCGGACGCCGCGGTCTCCGCGGGTTCGAAGCTCTCGACGACCAGGTCGGCGATGGCGCGCGCGCGCGCCTCGTCGCAGACGAGCCGCATCATGTGGGCGGCGTTGTTGGGCGGCAGGCCTTCGAGCATCGGGCGAGCTAGCACGCGGCCTCAGCCGCTGTCGACCTCGTGGAAGAACTGGTAGACGAGCCGCGCCGTCGCCGCATTGACGCCGGGCGCCTTTTCGAGATCGGCGAGGCCGGCGCCGGCGACGCCCTTGGCGGTGCCGAAGGCGTTGAGCAGCGCGCGCTTGCGCGCGGGGCCGATCCCCGGGATCTCGTCGAGCGGGCTCTTGACGAAATCCTTCTTCCGTTTGGCGCGATGCGTGCCGATGGCGAAGCGATGCGCCTCGTCGCGCAGCCGCTGGACGAAATAGAGCGCGGGGTCTCGCGGCGAAAGCCGGAACGGCTCGCGCCCCTCGACGAAGAAGGTCTCGCGACCGGCGTTGCGGTCGGGCCCCTTGGCGATCGCGACGAGCCGCACCCCGTCGACGCCGAGCTCGGCGAAAATCCGCCGCGCCGCCTCGAATTGCCCTCGGCCGCCGTCGACCAGCACCAGATCGGGCCGGTCGGGGAAGCCGCCCGGCGGCTCGGGCGCGTCGGCGGCGGCGAGCCGCGCGAAGCGCCGCCCGAGCACTTCGCTCATCATCGCATAATCGTCGCCCGGCGTCAGCGCCGCGTTCTTGATGTTGAACGTGCGATACTGGCCCTTCACGAAGCCCTCGGCGCCGGCGACGATCATCGCCCCGATCGCATTGGTCCCCATGATGTGCGAATTGTCGTAGACCTCGACGCGACGGATCGGATGATCGACCCCAAACGCCGACCCGAGCGCGCCGAGCAGCTTTTCCTGGGTCGCCGCATCGGCGAGCTTGCGCGCGAGCGCCTCGCGCGCGTTGCGCACCGCGTGCTCGACGAGCTCCTTCTTTTCGCCGCGCCGCGGCGCGCCGATGCCGATGCGATGGCCCGCGCGCGCGCTCAGCGCCGCGCACAGCGCGTCATGGCTCTCGATATCGTGCGAGAGCAGCACGAGCCGCGGCGCCGGCCGCTCCAGATAGAATTGCGCGAGAAAGGCGTCGAGCACCGCCGCGGGGCCGAGGCTGCGGTCGGCGCGCGGGAAATAGGCGCGGTTGCCCCAGTTCTGGTAGGTGCGGAAGAAGAACACCTCGATGCAGAACTGCCCCGCTTCCTCGGCGACCGCGAACACGTCGGCCTCGGGAATGCTCTTCGGGTTGATGCTCTGTTCGCCCTGGATCGCCGACAGCGCGGCGATGCGGTCACGCAGCCGCGCCGCCTGCTCGAAGGCGAGCGATTCGGCCGCCGCCTCCATCTCGGCGGCGAGCCGGTGGCGGATCGACCGGCTGCGGCCGGACAGGAAATCGCGCGTCTCCGCGACGAGCCGCTGGTAGTCGGGAATCGAAATCTCGCCGGTGCAGGGCGCCGAGCAGCGCTTGATCTGGTGGAGCAGGCAGGGGCGCGTCCGATTCTCGTAATAGCTGTCCGAACAGGTGCGCAGCAGGAACGCGCGCTGCAGCGCGTTGAGGGTGCGGTGGACGGCGCCGGCGCTTGCGAACGGGCCGAAATAGTCGCCCTTGCCGGTGCGCGCGCCGCGATGCTTGAGCAGCTGCGGCGCGTCGTGGTCGCCGGTGATTAGGATATAGGGAAAGCTCTTGTCGTCGCGCAGCAGCACGTTGTAGCGCGGCTTCATCTGCTTGATGAAATTGGCCTCGAGCAGCAGCGCCTCGGCTTCCGACTGGGTGGAGACGAACACCATCGAGGCGGTCTGCGCGATCATCCGGGCGATGCGGCCGGGCTGGCGCTCGGGCGTCGTATAGTTGGCGATGCGCTTGCGGATGCTGCGCGCCTTGCCGACATAGAGCACCTCGCCGTCGGCCGCGACCATGCGGTAGACGCCGGGGCCGTTGGGCGCGTGGCGCCAGAAGGATTTGATGACCGCCGCGCCGCGCGCGAGCGGTCCGGGCTCGGCGTCCGCCTCGCCGAGATCGAGATCGACGTCGGGGCTGGCGACCTCGTCGTCCGCCTCGGGCCCGTCGAAGGGCGGCGCATCGGGGATCGGCGCGTCTTTGGGGGAATCGTTCATGCGATGTCCATCTAGGCGCCGGGGCGCCCTCTGGGAAGCCTCGTCAGCGATCGATGAATTCCCGGTTGCGCTTCTCGAGCTCTCGCCCGTAGACGCGCAGGGCGTGCGCTTCCGACAGGGTCCCGACGATCCGGCGCGTCTGGGCGTCGTCGAGCACCGGCAGCACGTCCGCCTCGCTCGCCTCGAACAGGTCGAGCGCCTCGCGGATCGTCGATTGCGGCAGCAGGAAGTCGTCGCGCCAGGCGGCGAGCGAGTCGAGCCGGCCGGACTCTTCGGCCTTGGCGGCGTGGAGATCGCTGACCAGGACGGTTCCGGCGAAGGCGTCGGCGGGATCGGTGAGGAACAGCTCCCTGGCCGCGCCGATCGGAAACATCACCCGCGCTGCGCCGATCGTGCGATCGGCCGCGACGGCGTGAAAATCCTTGCGCATCAGCCGGCCGACCTTGAGGTCGCGGACCCAGCCGACGTCCTGCGGGCCGCGGATCGCCTCGCCGCGAAGATGAAAGCGCCATGTCGCGAAGGAATAACCGAAGGTCTCGCGGACGATCAGGCTGCTGAGCGCGCTCGCCATCAACGCGGCGACCATGATGCGGAAATCGCCCGTCGCCTCTAGCGCGAGGAAGGTCATCGCCAGCGGCGCGCCGATGATGCCGGCGCCGACGGCGGCCATGCCGAGCACCCCGAGCAGGGCGGGATCGACGCCGGCGCCCGGAACCAGCGCTTCGAGGCCCTGGCCGTAGAGGCGGCCGACCACTGCGCCGATCAGCAGCGACGAGAAGAACAGGCCGCCGCGGAAGCCCGCGCCGAGCGAGACCGCCGAGCCCAGTCCCTTGAGCGCGAGGATCGTCAGCAGCGGCGCGAATCCGAGTTCGGTGGTCAGCACCATGCCGCGCGCGCCATGGCCGGCCGCCAGCGCCTGCGGGCCGATCAGGCCGAGCGCGCCGACCAGCACGCCGCCCGCGACCGGCCGCCACAGCCGCGGGAACGAGACCGCGTCGAGGCCGCGTTCGACCAGCGCGACGCCCTCCATCAACAGCACGCTCGCCGCCGCCGCGACGACCGCGACGACGATCGCGTGGGCCGCCAGCAGCGGCGTCGTCACGGCGAGCTGGGTGAGGCCGAGCGCCTGCTTGTGGACGAGCAGACGGTCGGCGACCGCGGTGGCGAGCACCGCGCTGCCGGCAATGGGGATCAGCATCGGCACGCTGTAGGCGCCGAGGATCGCCTCGAATGCGTAGAAGGCGCCGGCGAGCGGAGCGTCGAAGGCGGCGGCGATCGCGCCCGCCGCGCCGCAGGCGACCAGCAGGCGCGTATCGAATCGACGCGCGCCGAGCCCGCGCGCCAGAATCGAGCCGAGCATGCCGCAAATTTGCGTATAGGCCGCTTCGAGGCCGACCGAGGCGCCGACGCCGTTCGAGATCATCGTCTGCAGGCCGATGTAGAGGCTGCCGCCGATCGAGAGCCGGCCGCCGTGCAGCGCATTGGCCTCGATCGCGTCGGCGAGCCGGCCGCGGAACCGGTCACGCGCCCAGAAGCCGAGCGCGGCGAGCGCCACGCCGCCCACCGCGGGGACCACGACGACCCGCCACGGCTGCTCGACGATGGTGATGCTGAGCGCCGCCCCGTGCGCAATCCCGAACAGGATTTCGTGCAGCCTCTGCGAGGCCGCGCTCATTGCCGCGACGACCGCGCCGCTCGCCAGGCCGATGATCGCGGCGGCGACGAGGAGTCCGGTCTCGCGGCCGCGCACGAAGGCGCGCATCCAGACCGGCAAGGCCCGATCGATCCCGGCGGCGCGCAGCGGCGGGGCGACCGTCGCCTCGGCGGGCGAGGAGCGCCGATCGCGTCGCCGCCAGGGCCGGAGCAAGCTCCTATCCACAGAAATCGCGAATTTCCCCCGGGCTTCCCGTCCTTTTGACCAACGGCGACGCCTGTGCAAAATCTCGCGATGGCCGTCACCCCTCCTGTAGCAGCGCAATCTCGTGTCCGTCCATTTCTCAGCCGAGGAAATGTCCGCGCGCAAACGTCGTCTCCAGGAGGCGATGGCGGCGGGTCGGCTCGACGGCATGCTGCTGTTCGCCCAGGAGAGCATGTTCTGGCTGACGGGCTACGACACGTTCGGCTTCTGCTTCTTCCAGTGCCTGTATTTCGGCGCGGACGGCCGCACGGCGCTGCTGACGCGCTCGGCCGACCTGCGCCAGGCGCAGCGGACCTCCGACATCGCCGACATCAGGATCTGGCGGGACGGCGCCGGCGCCAGTCCTGCGATGGACCTGCGCACGATGCTCGAAGACCTCGGCGTGCGCGGCCGCCTCGGCGTCGAGAACGACAGCCAGGGCCTCACCCATTACAACGGCTCGCGGCTGGAGAGAGCGCTCGACGGCCTGGCGACCCTGGTGGACGCCTCGCGGCTCGTCGCCGGCCTCAGGGCGACGAAATCCGCCGCGGAGCTCGCTTTCGTCCGCGCCGCCGCGCAGCTTTCCGATCGCGCCGATCGGGCGGCGATCGGGCGGACGGCGGCGGGCGTCGACGAGGGCGCCATTCTCGCGGCGATGCACGCCGAGATTTTCGAGGGCGGCGGCGACTATCCCGGCAATGAGTTCATCATCGGGTCGGGCGACGACGCGCTGCTGTGCCGCTACAAGAGCGGACGGCGCAGGCTGCAAGCCGACGATCAGCTCACCCTCGAATTCGCCGGCGTCTATCGGCACTATCACGCGGCGATCATGCGCACCCACATCGTCGGCCGGCCGCGCCCGCTGCATCGCGCCTATCACGCCGCCGCGCGCGAGGCGCTCGAGGCCTGCGCGGCCGAACTGCGTCCCGGCCGCACGGCGGGCGACGTGTTCGCCGCCCATGCGCGCATCCTCGACGGGCACGGCCTTTCGCAGCATCGACTCAACGCCTGCGGCTATGCGCTGGGCGCGAAATTCACGCCGTCGTGGATGGATGCGCCGATGTTCTACGACGGCAATCCGTTCGAGATCGCGCCGTCCCAGGTCTATTTCCTGCACATGATCCTCATGGACAGCGACAGCCGGACGGCCATGTGCCTGGGCCGGACCTATCTGGTCGGCGCTGCGGGCGCCGAACCGCTCAACGCGGCCGGTCTGGACCTGGTCGTGAAATAGCGGTAGCTGTGCGGCCGCATGTCAGAGCGAGAACCCTCCGAGGCGGCCGGCCCGTTTCCGGCCGGTCGCTCGTCCGTAGCCGGCTCGGCGTTCGCCGCGTGGATCCTCGTCGCCGCGGCGCTGCCGGTGGCCGGCTGCGTCGAAGCGTTGGCGCCGGCGCCGGCCGCTCAGGCGCAGGCGCAATTCGTGCGCCGGCCCGGCGTCAGCATCGCGGGGGCGAGCGTCGCGTTCGTTTCGGTCGACGGACCGCCGACGGCGATTTCGGCGGATTTCGCGCAGAGGCTGGCGCGCGAGGCCGCGGCGCAGGAGATCGTCGTCGTCGACGCGAAAAAGGCTCGCTATCTCGTGCGCGGCTATTTTTCCGCCTACGCGACGGCCGATGGCGCGGCCGTCGAATTCGTCTGGGACGTGTTCAACACGGACCGCCAGCGCGCGCAGCGGCTCAGCGACGTCGTCGAAGTGAAGGGCGAGGGCGCGGATCCCTGGCGGATCGCCGGCGACGCCGCCCTCGCCCGCGTCGCCGCGCGGAGCGCAGACGATCTCGCCGCCTTCCTGTCCAATACGCCCGAGGCGATCGACGCCGCGCCGCCGCCGGCGGCCGAGGGCAAGCCCCTGAGCTTCGCGCCGGTCGATTGAACATCGGGTGCTTCCGCGGAACTCTCGACAAGTCGTTCAGGTCTTGATTTCAGGGACTTGCAACATCAACGCCGATCGCGCCGCGCGAACCGCCGTCGCGGTTCCGACACATTGTTCGGCGCTGGCCCGGCTGCTATGACGCGCGGGCCTCGCCGCGGGCTGGCGGGACTTCGGCGCTTATCGAAGGCCCGGGCGGCCGAGATTGAGGGTCCATTGCATGATAGGCGCGATGAAAATACTGGCCGGGAATTCCAACGAGGCTCTCGCCGAGGCGATCGCCGCCTATCTCGGCGAACCGCTCACCCGCTGCCATGTCCGCCGCTTCGCCGACATGGAGATCTTCGTCGAGATTCTGGAAAACGTCCGCGGCCGCGACGCGTTCATCATCCAGTCGACCTCCTATCCGACCAACGACAATCTGATGGAGCTGCTGATCATGATCGACGCGCTGCGGCGCGCGTCGGCCCAGCGCATCACCGCCGTCATGCCCTACTTCGGCTATGCCCGCCAGGATCGGAAGATGGGGCCGCGCTCGCCGATCTCGGCCAAGCTGGTCGCCAATCTGATCACCCGCGCCGGCGCCGACCGCGTCCTGACGGTCGACCTGCACGCGGGCCAGATCCAGGGTTTTTTCGACATTCCGACCGACAATCTGTTCTCCGCCCCGACGATGGTGCGCGACATCAAGGCGCGCGAGGCGATCGCCGACGTCATGGTCGTCTCGCCCGACGTCGGCGGCGTGGTGCGCGCGCGCGCGCTCGCCAAGCGGCTCGACGCGCCGCTCGCCATCGTCGACAAGCGGCGCGAACGGGCGGGCGAGTCCGAGGTGATGAACATCATCGGCGACGTCCGCGGCCGCAACTGCATCCTGCTCGACGATATCGTCGATTCCGGCGGGACGTTGTGCAACGCGGCCGACGCGCTGCTCGCCCAGGGCGCGCTCAGCGTGTCCGCCTATATCACGCATGGCGTGCTGTCGGGCGGCGCGGTCGCCCGCATCGCCGCCTCCAGGTTGAAGGAGCTGGCGCTGACCGACACGATCGCGCCGACCGAGGCGGTGCGGGTCGCCCGCAACATCCGGGTGATCTCGATCGCGCCGCTGATCGGCGAGGCGATCGCGCGCATCGCCAAGGAAGAAAGCGTCTCGGTGCTGTTCGACTGAGCCGAGCGGTCGGCGTCTTTTGGCGCGCGGCGCGGCTTGACTCTGTCGGCGCCGTCGGCAGTATGCTTGACCATTCGGTCAAGAACCCTTGCCGAGCCAGAATATCGCCGCGGGCGCGGCCAGGAAACGCCGGGCGGTCCGGCGGCAACCTATCCACTTGGGAGTTTTGCATGACCGGTCGCAAATTCACTACGTTTTCGTCAGCTTTCGCCGCGGCGCTGCTGGCCTCGACCGCCGCCTTCGCGGCCGACGTCAAGCCGGCGGTCGTCTATGACCTCGGCGGCAAGTTCGACAAGTCGTTCAACGAAGGCGTCTTCAACGGCGCGACGAAATTCAAGAAGGACACCGGCGTCGACTTCCGCGACCTCGAAATCCAGAACGACGCGCAACGCGAGCAGGTCCTGCGCAAGTTCGCCAAGGACGGCTTCTCGCCGATCATGACGGTCGGCTTCGCCTGGGCGACCGCGCTCGACAAGGTCGCGGGGGAATTTCCCAACACCAAGTTCGGCATCATCGACATGGTGGTCGACAAGCCGAACGTCCAGTCGATCGTGTTCAAGGCCGAGGAAGGCTCGTTCCTGGTCGGCGTGATTGCAGCCACCACCTCGAAGACCGGCAAGGTCGGGTTCGTGGGCGGCATGGACATCCCGCTGATTTCCGCCTTCGAATGCGGCTATGCGCAGGGCGTCAAATACGCCAATGGCAAGGACGAGGTTCTCGCCAACATGACGGGAACCACGCCGGCGGCGTGGAACGACCCGGTGAAGGGCGGCGAGCTCGCCAAGTCGCAGATCGATCGCGGCGCGGACATCGTGTTCGCGGCGGCGGGCGCCACCGGCCAGGGCGTGCTGAAGGCGGCGGCCGACGCCGGCAAGCTCGGAATCGGCGTCGATTCCGACCAGGACAATCTGTTCCCCGGCAAGGTGCTGACGTCGATGCTCAAGCGCGTCGACATTGCGACCTATGATTCCTTCAAGTCCGCCAAAGACGGCAGCTGGAAGGCCGGCGTGCAGGTGTTCGGCCTGAAGGACAATGGCGTCGGCTACGCCGAGGACCAGTGGAACAAGGCGGTTCTGACGCCCGACGCGAAAAAGGCCGCCGAGGCGGCGAAGGCGGACATCATTTCGGGCAAGATCAACGTCCACAACTACATGTCCGACAACAAGTGCCCGGTGTAGGATTGCTCTTCTCTCGCGCAGCGCCATGGCCGGGATCATCGCTGGCCATCCTCGCGTCGACGGCGGCGCGCGGATCGAAACCGGCGGGTCGAGCCTGATCGGCGCGCATGGCGCCGAGGTTGCATCGTCGTCGTTGGTGCGGCCGGGGAGTTCCCGGCCGCGACGGCGGGACGGGTAGCGGCCGGGATTTCGCGGGACAGGTCCGTCTTCGCTGTGGGGGCATGCGCGTGACGAGTGAAGCCGGCCCATCCGCGCCCGCGATCGAACTGATCGGCGTCGACAAGAGCTTCGGTCCGGTTCACGCCAACAAGAACGTCAATCTCAGGATCGAACGCGGCCTGATCCATGGCATCGTCGGCGAGAACGGCGCCGGCAAATCGACGCTGATGTCGATCCTCTACGGGTTCTATGAAGCGGACGCCGGCGAAATCCGCGTCAACGGCGAAGCCGTGCGAATCCGATCCTCGAAGGAGGCGATCAGCCACGGCATCGGCATGGTCCACCAGCATTTCATGCTCGTGCCGCCGCTCAGCGTGCTCGAGAACGTCATGCTCGGCGCCGAGGGCGGCGCTCTCCTCGCCGGCGGCGCGGCGGCGATCCGGGTCAAGCTCGCGCATCTGGCCAAGGAATATGCGCTCGACGTCGACCCCGAGGCGATCGTCGGCGAATTGTCGGTCGGCCTCCAGCAGCGCGTCGAAATCCTTAAGGCGCTCGTGCGCGGGGCGGAGATTCTCGTGCTCGACGAGCCGACCGCGGTGCTGACGCCCTCCGAGGCCGACCAGCTGTTTTCCATGCTGCGCGTGCTGAAATCGCAGAACAAGACGATCGTCTTCATCACCCACAAGCTGCGCGAGATCATGAGCCTGACCGACCGCGTTTCGGTGATGCGGCGCGGTGAAATCGTGGTCACCTACGAGACCTCGGCCACTTCGCCGCCCGAACTCGCCGACGCGATGGTCGGCCGCAAGGTGATCCTGAAGGTCGACAAGGGCGCCGCGCACCCCGGCGCGGTCGTTCTCGAGGCGCGCGGGCTCACCGTGCGCGACGATCGCGGCGTCGCCCGCGTCGACGATGTCTCGTTCAGCCTGCGCGCCGGCGAGATCGTCGGCATCGCCGGCGTCGCGGGCAACGGCCAGTCCGAATTGCTGGAGGCGCTCGCCGGCATCCGCCCGCTCGCGGCGGGCGAAATCCTCGTCGCGGGCGCCGCGCCGAGCGCGGCCGAGCGCAACCCGAAGGGCATGCGCGCGCTCGGGATTGGCCATGTCCCGGAGGATCGCCACCGCGTCGGCCTCGTCATGCCGTTCGAGGCTTGCGAGAGCGCGATGCTCGGCTTCCAGGACGAGCCGGTCTACGGGCGCGGCGTCCTGTTTGACCGCAGGGCGATCATCGCCGACGAGGCGGCGAAGATGGAGTCGTACGACATCCGCCCGCGTGCGCCCTTGCTGAAGACCGCCAATTTCTCCGGCGGCAACCAGCAGAAGATCGTGCTCGCGCGCGAAATCGAACGCAATCCGGCGGTGATCCTCGTCGGTCAGCCGACGCGCGGCGTCGACATCGGCGCGATCGAATTCATCCACAAGCGGATCGTCGCGCTGCGCGACGCCGGCAAGGCGGTGCTGCTCGTCTCGGTCGAACTCGACGAGATTTTCGCGCTGTCCGACCGCATCCTTGTGCTCTGCGCGGGGCGCATAACCGGCGAGCGCAAACCCGAGGCGACCAACGCCCAGGATCTCGGCCTGCTGATGGCGGGCGTCGCCGAGCGCGCGGCGTGACCCGAGAGATCGAGATGGATGCGTCCCGCCGGCTTGCTCCGCTCCATCTCCTCTCCCCGTTCTCACGGGGAGGGGTCGGGGGTGGGGTGTTCGCCCCGGCGCCGCAGGCCCCACCCCCGGCCCCTCCCCGCAAGTGCGGAGAGGGGAGAGTCCTCCGCTCCGGGTTCGTCTCGTGAGCACGCCGCTGAAGGCCCTGCCCGCCTGGGCCGACGTCGCGCTGATCCCGCTGCTCAACGTCGCGGCGGCGTTCCTCATTTCCGGACTCGTCGTGCTCGCGATCGGCGAGGATCCGATCGAAGCGGTGAAGATCCTGATCGCCGGCGCCCTCGGCGATCTCGAAGGGCTCGGCTTCACGCTCTATTACGCGACCAGCTTCATCTTCACCGGCCTCGCGGTCGCGATCTGCTTTCACGCCGGCCTGTTCAACATCGGCGTCGAGGGTCAGGCCTATGTCGCCGGGCTCGGCGCCGCGCTCGCCGCGCTCTATCTCGGCCCCTTCCTGCCCGGCTACAGCCTCGTCGTCGTCGCGATCCTCGCCGCCGCGCTGTTCGGCGCCGCCTTCGCCGCGATCCCCGGCTATCTCCAGGCCAAACGCGACAGCCACATCGTCATCACAACGATCATGTTCAACTACATCGCCTCCGCGCTGATGGGCTATCTGCTGGTCGACGTGCTGCGCTCGCCGAGCCAGATGAACGCGGAGACGCCCCAGTTTCCGCCGGGCGGCATCGTGCCGCAATTCCACGAACTGCTGAAGCCGCTCGGGATCGAATGGCCGGTGACGCCGTTCAACCTGTCGTTCCTGCTCGCCCTCGCCGCGGCCGCCGGCGTCTGGCTGCTGATCTGGCGCACCCGCCTCGGCTATGAAATCCGCACCGTTGGCGCCAATGCGACCGCCGCCGTCTATGGCGGCATCTCGCCCGCCCGGATCACCATCGTCACGACCCTGCTGTCCGGCGCCCTGGCCGGCGGGCTCGCGGTCAACGTGATCCTCGGCGAGGAGCATCGGCTGATCCTCGAATACACCGCCGGGTTCGGCTTCGTCGGCATCGCGGTCGCGCTGATGGGGCGCGCCCATCCCGTCGGCATCATCCTCGCCGCGATCCTGTTCGGCGTGCTCTATCAGGGCGGCGCCGAACTCGCGTTCGACAAGCCGAAGATCAGCCGCGACATGATCATCGTCATCCAGGGCCTCGTCGTGCTGTTCGCCGGCGCGCTCGAGCACCTGTTCCGCCGGCCGGTCGCGGTTCTGCTCGCGCGCCGCACCACCCAACCGCCGATCTGAGGGCCGTCGCGGATGGACATGTTCGACACCTTCATCCAGGTTTTCGGCTCCGGCATCCGCCTCGGCGTGCCGTTGATCCTCGCCTGCCTCGCCGGCCTGTGGTCGGAGCGCTCGGGGGTCGTCGACATCGGCCTCGAAGGCAAGATGCTGACCGGCGCCTTCGCGGCGGCGAGCTTCGCGATCTTCACCGGCAGCGCCTGGCTCGGGCTGCTCGGCGGCGTCGGCGCGACGATCGTGGTCTCGCTCATCCACGGTTACGCCTCGATCGACCAGCGCGCCAACCAGATCGTGTCAGGCACGGCGATCAACATGGTCGCCGACGGGCTGACCGCGCTGATCGGCAATGCGATCTGGTCGCAGGGCGGCCGCACGCCGCAATTGCCGGACACCGCGCTATTCAGCCCGATCGCCCTTCCCTTCGCCGACAGCCTCGGCGCCGTGCCGATCCTGGGCTCGATCTACCGCCATCTGATCTCCGGCCACGACATCGTCACCTACGCCGCCTTCGCCTTCGTGCCGCTGACCTATTGGGCGCTCTACAGCACGCGGTTCGGCCTGCGTCTGCGCGCCGTCGGCGAGAACCCGGCGGCGGTCGACACGGCCGGCATTTCCGTGCGCGCGCTGCGCTACAGCGCGGTGATCATCTGCGGCGTGCTGGTGGGGCTCAGCGGCGTCTATCTCGCGCTCGCCCAGGCCGCCTATTTCCAGCCCCACATGAGCGCCGGTAAGGGCTTCATCGCGCTCGCGGCGCTGGTCTTCGCCAAATGGCGGCCCTGGCCGGCGCTCGCGACCTGCCTGCTGTTCGGGTTCCTCGACGCACTCGCCACCCGCATCCAGGGGGTCGAACTGCCGCTCGTCGGGGCGGTGCCGGTGCAGGCGATCCAGGCGCTGCCATATATGTTGACGGTAGTGCTGCTGGCGGGCTTCATCGGCAAGGCGATTCCGCCGAAGGCTTCGGGCATCCCCTATGTCAAAGAGCGCTGACGCGGCGATCCGGACCCTCTTTGGTGCGGCCAAGGCGGCGCAGCGCAACGCCTATGCGCCCTATTCGCGCTTCAACGTCGGAGCCGCCCTGCGCACCGAATCGGGCGCGATCTTCGCCGGCTGCAACGTCGAGAACGCGGCCTATCCTCAAGGCGCCTGCGCGGAAGCCAACGCGATCGGCGCGATGGCGCTCGCCGGCGAGCGGCGCATCGCGGAAATGCTCGTGATCGGCGACGGCGACGGCCTGTGCACGCCGTGCGGCGGCCCCGGAGAATCTGAAGCCGTGACCCATCATCACGCCGACACCGACAAGGCGATCAAGGCGCTGCATACGCGCGGCCTCATCGAACTCGCGCCGCTCGGCATCGTGCTCGGCTCGGGGCTCGGTTCGCTCGCCGACGAAGTCGAGGGCGCGACCGCGATCCCCTACGAGGACCTGCCGGGCTTTCCCGTGCCGACCGTGTCGGGCCACGCCGGCAGGCTCGTGGTCGGCCGGCTCGAAGGGCGGCCGGTCGCGCTGTTCCAGGGCCGCGGCCACTATTACGAGCGCGGCGACGCGCGCGCGATGGCGGTGGCGATCGAGACGTTCCATCGGCTCGGCGGCCGCACGCTGTTCCTCACCAACGCCGCCGGCGGCCTGCGGCCGGAATGGGCGCCGCCCGCGCTGGTCTCGATCACCGACCACATCAATTTCGCCGGCGCCAATCCGCTGATCGGCCTGCATTCCGACGACCGCTTCGTGCCGCTGACCAACGCCTATGATGCCGAGCTGCGCAGGCAATTGCGCCACGCGGCGCTCGACGCCGGGATCGAACTGCACGAAGGCGTCTACATGTGGTTCTCCGGGCCGAGCTTCGAGACGCCCGCCGAAATCCGCGCCGCGCAGATCCTCGGCGCCGACCTCGTCGGCATGTCGACGGCGCCTGAGGTGATCCTCGCCCGGCTGCACGGGCTGCGTTGCCTCGCGGTGTCGCTGGTGACCAATTTCGCGGCGGGCCTGTCGGGCGGCGATCCCTCCCATGCCGAGACCAAGGAATATGCGGCGCTCGGCTCCGCGCGATTCAAGCAGCTGCTGCGCGCGTTCATCGTCGCGCACGAACCGGCGGCCGCGTGACGCCGCCGCAGGAAATCATCCGCCGCAAGCGCGACGGCGCGGCGCTGGACGCGGCCGATATCGACGCCTTCATCGCCGGCCTCACCTCCGGCGCCGTCACCGAGGGCCAGGCGGCGGCCTTCGCGATGGCGGTGTTCTTCCGCGGCATGAGTCTGGACGAGAGCGTCGCGCTCACCCGCGCGATGATGCGCTCGGGATCCGTGCTCGACTGGCGCGGCGCCGCGCTGCCCGGCCCGATCCTCGACAAGCATTCGACGGGCGGCATCGGCGACAATGTCAGCCTGATGCTCGCCCCCATGCTCGCCGCTTGCGGCGCCTTCGTGCCGATGATCTCGGGGCGCGGCCTCGGCCATACCGGCGGCACCCTCGACAAGCTCGAGTCCATCCCGGGCTATGTCGCCCAGCCCGATCTCGCGCTGTTCCGCCGCACGGTCGCCGAGGCCGGCTGCGCGATCATCGGCCAGACCGAGGATCTCGCCCCCGCCGACAAGCGGCTCTACGCCATCCGCGACGTGACCGCCACGGTCGAATCGATCCCGCTGATCACCGCCTCGATCCTGTCCAAGAAGCTCGCCGCCGGGCTGCAGGGCCTCGTCATGGACGTCAAGACCGGCTCGGGCGCCTTCATGGCGAGCCTCGAAGGCGCGCGCGACCTCGCGCGCACGCTCGCCACCGTCGCGGTCGGCGCCGGCCTGCCGACGGTCTCGCTGATATCAGACATGAACGAACCGCTCGCGAGCGCGGCCGGCAATGCGGTCGAGGTCGCCAATGCGGTCGCCTATCTCACCGGCGATCTGCGCGACGCGCGGCTCCATGCGGTGACGCTCGCGCTCGGCGGCGAAGCGCTCGCGCTCGGCGGCCTCGCCGCGAGCCCCGAGGCGGGCCGGGCGGCGCTGGAGCGCGCGCTGGCGAGCGGCGCCGCGGCGGAGCGTTTCGAGCGGATGGTCGCCGGGCTCGGCGGACCCCGCGATTTCCTGCGCGACGCCGCGCGCCATCTACCCGCGGCGCCGGTCGTTCGCGCGGTCGCGCCGCCCCGCGCGGGCTTCGTCGCATCGATCGACGCGCGCGCGGTCGGCATGGCGGTGGTTTCGCTCGGCGGCGGCCGGACCCGGCCCGCCGATCCGATCGATCACGCCGTCGGCTTCACCCGGCTCGCCGGCCTCGGCGCGCCGGTCGGCGCCGAAGCGCCGCTCGCGCTGGTCCACGCGCGCGATCCCGCTGAGGCCGACGCCGCGGCCGCCGCGCTCGCCGCCGCCTATCGGATCGGCGACGCGCCGCCGCCGCTGCGCGATCCCGTCGTCGAACGAATCGCCGGGGCGTCATGACGATCCTGCTCGCGGTCGGCGGCTGGGATGTCGAGCCGTGGCTCGCGCGGTTCCGCGAACTGCTGCCGGGGCGGACCATCGTCACCCCGGAGACAGCAGGGGATCGCGCTGCGGTGACCTGGGCCGTCAGCTGGCGCCATCCCCATGGCGCGCTCGCGGACCTGCCCAATCTCGCGGCGATCTTCTCGCTCGGCGCCGGCGTCGACCATCTCTTCGGCGATCCCCTGCTGCCCGACGCGCCGATCGTCCGCGCGATCGATCCGGACTTGCGCGACCGCATGAGCGAATGGGTCCTCTTGCACGCGCTGATCCATCTGCGCCAGCAGCGCATGTACGACTGGCAGCAGGACCAGGCGATCTGGGAGGACGACGCCGATCAGCCGGCCGCCGCCGACGTGCGGGTCGGCGTGCTCGGGCTCGGCGTGCTCGGCGCCGACGCCGCGCGCAAGCTCGCCACGATCGGCTTCGACGTCGCAGGCTGGAGCCGGACGCCGAGTGACCTCGACGGAATCGCCTGTTTCCATGGCGCGGACGGCCTCGACGAAATGCTCGCCCGCACCGATCTGCTGGTCGCGCTGCTGCCGCTGACGCCGGCGACGCGCGGGATGCTGAACGGCGGCCTGTTCGCGCGCCTCGCGCCCGACGGCCGGCTCGGCGGCCCGATCCTGCTTAACGCCGGGCGCGGCGGGCTGCAGGTCGAGGCCGACATTGTCGAAGCGCTCGAGTCCGGCGTGCTGAAGGCCGCCACGCTCGACGTGTTCGAGGTCGAGCCGCTGCCGCAGGACTCGCCGCTGTGGCGCCATCCGCGGGTCACGATCAGCCCGCATAACGCGGCGATCTCGACCCCGCAGGCGATCGCCGCCGCCATCGCCGCCCAGATCGAGGCGTTCGAGCGCGGCGAACCGCTCCGCAACCTCGTCGACCGCGCGCGCGGCTATTGAGAGCGACATCCCGACAGGAGCATGGGCGATGGCCGAGTTCTTCCCCGCTTTGACCCCCAAACTGATCGCCTTCATCGAGGCGCAGCCGATGTTCTTCATCGCCTCGGCGGCGGCCGAGGGCCGGATCAACCTCTCGCCCAAGGGGCTCGACACCTTCCGGGTGGTTTCACCCGACCTCTGCGTCTATCTCGACATCACGGGATCGGGCAACGAGACCGCCGCCCATGCACGGGCGGGCGGCCGGGCCACGATCATGTTCTGCTCGTTCAGCCGCAACCCGCTCGTGCTGCGGCTGTTCGGCCACACGCGGACCGGGGCCCGAGGCAGCGCGCTGTGGGACGAATTCAGCCCGCTTTTCGAGGCCTATCCGGGCGCGCGCCAGATCGTTGCGATGGACGTCGAATCCGCGCAGACCGCCTGCGGCTTCGGCGTGCCGGAAATGGCGCTGGTCCGCCACCGCCCGACGATGGGCGACTACTGGCGCGCCAAGGGCGAAGACGGCGCCGCCGCCTATCGCGACGCGCAGAACCGGGTTTCGATCGACGGGCTGCCGACGGGGTGGGGCGAGGGGTGACTTCGGTCCAGCTAGAGCGCCCGCACCTTCACCTTCGCCGCCTTGCCGATCGTCAGCCGGTTGCGTAGCGGCAGGCCGAAGGGTTCGGCCTCGATCTCGAACACGTCGCCCTTCTCGGTCTTGATCCCTTCGGAGAACGACAGCGTCGCGGTGCCGAAGAAATGCACGTGGACGTCGCCGGGGCGGCGGAACAGGTCGTATTTGAAGTGATGCGCCTCCAGATTGGCGATCGTATGCGACATGTTCTGCTCGCCGGAGATGAACGGCTTCTCCCACAGCACCGTCTTGCCGCGGCGGATACGCGAGGCGCCCTGGATGTCGGCGGGCAGGTCGCCGAGCAGCAGCTCCGGGCCGAAGCTCGACGCGCGCAGCTTGGAATGGGCGAGGTAGAGATAGTTCTGCCGCTCGGTGACGTGGTCGGAGAATTCGTTGCCGAGGGCAAAGCCGATGCGGACCGGCGCGCCCTCCGGGCTGATGAGATAGAGGCCGACGATCTCCGGCTCCTCGCCGCCGTCGAGCGCGAAGGCTGGCGAGACGAGATCGGCGCCCGGGGCGGCGATCGTCGAGCCGTCGCCCTTGTAGAACCATTCCGGCTGGACGCCTGGCGCCGCGCCCTTCGGCTTGCCGCCCTCGAGGCCCAGCTTGAACATCTTCATGGAGTCGGTCAGCGTCTCGGCATCGGCGAGGTTCTTGTGCATCTTGTCGCGGCCCTCGGCCGAGCCGAGATGGGTGAGGCCGGTGCCGGTGACGAAGACATGGGCGGGGTCCTCGTGGTCGATCGGGCTCAGCACCCGGCGCTCCTTCAGCGCGGCGGCGAGATCGACCGGCTTGCCGACGCCGCGATCGGCGATCGTCTTGCGGATCGAGCCGCCCGCCACCAGCGCCTGCTGGCACAGCGCGGTGGTCGTGCGCGCGCCCTTGACGAGGCGGCTCTCGCCGCGCGCGGTGACGACCAGCGCGCGCTTGCCTTTTTCATCGACGATCTGCGCGAGCCGCATTCTGTCTCCCCCCGATCGAGCGTTTCTCAGGTCTTGCTACAGGCCATCTTGCGCGCGAGCAATTCATAGATGCGCGGGTCGGTGAAATCGGCGACCGCGATCG
This sequence comes from Roseiarcus sp., assembly GCA_050013915.1. Taxonomy (GTDB): domain Bacteria; phylum Pseudomonadota; class Alphaproteobacteria; order Rhizobiales; family Beijerinckiaceae; genus Roseiarcus. The sequence continues at coordinate 7,424 of JBEKEI010000074.1, read as the reverse complement.
ACGCGCCGGCGCCGAGCAGCGTTGCCTCGTCGAGCGTGGTGGTGACGCCGACGCCGGTCAGGCCCGCGCCGACCGCCGCGCCGAGGCCCGACAGCGAATCCTCGAACGCGAGCGAATGGGCGGCGTCCGCCCCGGTGAGCTCGAGGCCGGTCAGATAGGGCAGCGGGTCGGGCTTGGCGCGCGCCAGCTCGTGCCCGATGATCCGGATCGGCAATCGTCCGGTCAGGCCGAGCGCCTCCAGCATCACGACGGCGTTGGCGCGCGGCGCATTGGTGACGATCGCGCACGGGACGCCATGGGCCTGCGCGAAATCGAGCAACGCGACGACGCCGGCGACCGGTTCGAGCGCGCCGAGCGCGTCGCGAAACAGCGCCTCCTTCGCCTCCAGCGCCGCCCCGCGCGCGTCCTCGCCCAGGTGGGGCAGGAATTGCGCGCCGATGCCCGAGTTGGAATTGCCCATGATCCCGCTGATATATTGCGCCCGGGTCAGGTCGACCCCGTGACGGGCGAACACCGCCCGGAACGCGGTCAGATGCAGCGCGTCGGTGTCGGCGAGCGTGCCGTCGAGATCGAACAGGAGCGCGGTCGCCACCGCGGCGCCGCCTACATTGTCGCCCCGACTTGCCAGGGCACGAATTCGGCGTCGCCGTAGCCCAGCGCCTCGGACTTGGAATGTTCGCCCGAGGCGACGCTCAGCACCTTCTCGAAGATTTCGCGGCCCTTGTCCTCGATCGAGACGCCGTCGAGCACGTCGCCGCAATTGATGTCCATGTCCTCGCTCATCCGCCGATACATGTCGCTGTTGGTGGCGAGCTTGATCGAGGGCGTCGGCTTGCAGCCATAGGCCGAGCCGCGACCGGTCGTGAACGCGAGCACATTGGCGCCGCCGGCGACCTGGCCGGTCGCCGAGACCGGATCGTAGCCCGGCGTGTCCATGTAGACGAAGCCCCTGGCGGTGACGCGCTCGGCGTAGCGATAGACGTCGTTGAGCGTCGTGGTGCCGCCCTTGGCCGCGGCGCCGAGCGATTTCTCGAGGATCGTCGTCAGGCCGCCCGCCTTGTTGCCGGGCGAGGGATTGTTGTTCATCTCGCCGCGGTTGCGCGCGGTATAGTCCTCCCACCAGTGGATGAGGTCGACGAGCTTGCGGCCGACCTCCGGCGTCGCGGCGCGTCGCGTCAGCAGATGTTCGGCGCCGTAGATCTCAGGCGTCTCCGACAGGATCGCGGTGCCGCCGTGGCGCACCAGAATGTCGACCGCGGCGCCCAGCGCCGGATTGGCGGTGATGCCGGAATAGCCGTCGGAGCCCCCGCATTGCAGCGCGAGCATCAGTTCGCTCGCCGGCAGCGTCTCGCGCCGCGCCCGGTCGGCGATCGGCGCCATCGCGGCGAGGCGCGCGACGCCCGCCTCGATGGTCTTGCGGGTACCGCCGGTCGCCTGGATCGTCATGGTCTGGAACAGGTCGCCTTCGACGAGGCCGTATTCTTCCTTCATGCGGCCGATCTGGAACACCTCGCAGCCGAGCCCGACCAGCACGACGCCGGCGATGTTGGGATTGCCGGCGTAGCCCCATTGCGTGCGCTTGAAAATGTCGAATCCCTCGCCCTTGGCCGCCATGCCGCAGCCGGTGCCGTGGACCAGCGCGATGACGCCGTCGACATGGGGATGCGCGTCGAGCAGGCCGGAGCGTTCGGCCTCGCGCGCAATCAGCCGCGCCACCGTCGCCGAGCAGTTCACGCTGGTCAGGATCGCCAGATAGTTGCGCGTTCCGGCCTTGCCGTTGGCGCGCCGATAGCCCTGGAACGTCGCCTGCTGTTCCGGCGGCAGGATGATCTCGGACCGCGCGCCCTCGCTGAAATGATAGTCGCGCGAGAATTCGTGCATGACCACATTATGCTCGTGCACCCATTCGCCCGGCGCGATCGCGCCGCCGGCGAAGCCGATGATCTGGCCGAATTTCAGGATCGGGGCGCCCGCCGCGATCGGGGCCGTCGCGATCTTGTGGCCCTTGGGCACGCGCGCGGACGCGACCGGGCCGCCCGCGGGCTGGTCGCCCGGGCGGATCTCGTCGACCGCGACCATCACATTGTCTTGGGCGTTCAGGCGCAGCGCGCGGGGGCTCGTCATTGGCGTCTTCCATCAGGAGAGGTCATCGGGAGAACAGGCTCGCGTGCTCCCGGGCGAAGGTCTCGAACAGGTCGGTCGTCTGCTGCAGGTGATGATGCATCGCGCCGCGCGCGCCCGCTTCGTCGCCGCCCAGCACGGCCTCTGCGATCGCGCCGTGTTCGGCGAACGTCCGGGGCATGCGGCCGGGCGGCGCCAGCAGCAGGCGCCGGACCCGCTCCAGGTGGGTGCGCAGCCCGTCGAGAATCTCCGCGCAATGGCGCAGGCCCAGCATCGCCGTCAGCAGGCGATGGAATTCGACGTCGAGCGCATAGAAGCCGGGGAGATCGCGTGCTTCCATCGCCGCCTTCTGGTCGCCGAGATTGCGCTCGATCGCAGCGCCGCCGTCGGCCGGCCTGTGCGCCGCCGCCAGCGCCGCGACTTCCGATTCGATCGCCCGCCGCACCATCAGCCGTTCCCGCACGTCGTCGATCGAAATCTTGGCGACGAACGAGCCGTGCTGGGGCTCGATCGTCACCAGACGCTCATAGGCGAGCCGGCTCACCGCGGAGGAAACGGGAAACCGCGAAACGCCGAGTCTTTCGCACAGCGCGTGCTTGTCGATCGCGCCGCCCGGCGCCAGAACGCCCGACAGGATCGACTCCTTCAGCTCGCGGTAGACGTGTTCGGCCTTGGAGCTTCGTCGCGCCTCCGTCACGTCCATCCGACCGATCCTGCGCGTTTCCGCTTTGCTGCGGCGCGCAAATGACTTCCACACTGACATGTTAGACGCTATTGAGATGGCGCGCGAGCGCCAATTCTGCAAGGACGTCGCGTTCGTTCGCGCCGTTCGGGGCTGCTCATGCCGGACCTCAGATCGAATCTCACGCCGACCGCGACCCTCCCCGTCGACCGCTTCGAGGGGGCGCTCGCCGGCCGGGTCTGGCGGCCCGAACTCGACGGCCCATCGGTCGTCGCGGTCCGCGCCGAGGGGCTGTTCGATGTGAGCCGACATTTCCCGACGATCCGCGATCTCTGCGAGGCGAGCGATCCCGCCGCGGCGCTGCGCGCCGCGCCCGGGGAGCCATTCGCCACGCTCGCCGACATACTCGCCAATACTCCGCAGGCCGTCCGCGACCGAGGCAGACCGTGGCTGCTGGCGCCGGTCGACCTGCAGGCGATCAAGGCGGCGGGCGTCACCTTCGCGACCTCGATGCTGGAGCGGGTGATCGAGGAGCGCGCGCGCGGCGACCGCGACGCGGCCGCCGCGATCCGGGCCGAGATGAGCGCCCTGATCGGCGACGATCTCGGCAAGCTCCGCCCCGGCTCGCCGGCCGCGATGCGCCTCAAGGATTCGCTGGTCGCGCAGGGCGCCTGGTCGCAATATCTGGAGGTCGGCATCGGGCCGGACGCCGAAATCTTCACCAAGAGCCAGCCGATGTCGGCGGTGGGCCACGGCGACGACGCCGGCTTCCTGGCCGCCTCGGCGTGGAACAATCCGGAGCCCGAGGTCGTTCTGGCGGCGAGTTCGGCCGGGCGGATCGTCGGCGCCACGCTCGGCAACGACGTCAATCTGCGCGACGTCGAGGGGCGGTCCGCACTGCTGCTCGGCAAGGCGAAGGACCAGAATGCGAGCTGCGCGATCGGGCCGTTCCTGCGCCTGTTCGACGCCGCCTTTTCGCTCGACGACGTGCGCGCGATGAACGTCGAACTCACGGTCGAGGGCGAGGACGGCTATCGTCTCGAGGGCGGCTCGTCGATCGCCAGGATCAGCCGCGATCCCGCCGATCTCGTCGCGCAGATGATCGGGCCGAACCACCAATATCCCGACGGCGCGGCGCTGTTCCTCGGCACGATGTTCGCCCCGGTCGCCGACCGCGACGCGCCGGGCCGCGGCTTCACCCATCGACCGGGCGACCTCGTCACCGTCGCCGCCGACCGGCTCGGCCGGCTGACCAACCGCATGCGCCACTGCGACCAGTGCCCGCCCTGGACGTTCGGCGCCAGCCATCTCATGCGCAATCTCGCCCGGCGGGGCTTGCTGTGACGCCGCCGGGCGCAGAAGCTCGGCCTCGAGACATATGACAGACGGGACCGCGCTTTGACAGCGCCGGCGCGGACCCAATATGACGGGAATCCCGGGAGAGAAGGCATGAGCGACCTCCACGAGAACTATATTGCGGGCGAATGGGTCGAGGGCGACGCGGTGTCGCGCGACGTCAACCCGTCCAACACCGACGACCTCGTCGGCCTCTATGCCCATGCCAGCGCCGCCCAGGTCGCAACCGCGGTCGCGGCGGCGAAGGCGGCGTTTCCCGCCTGGTCGCGCACGACGCCGCAGGAGCGCCACGACATCCTTCTGCGCGCCTCGACCGAGATTCTCGCCCGGCGCGAGGAGCTCGGCCGCCTGCTCGCCCGCGAGGAGGGCAAGTCGCTGCCCGAGGCGATCGGCGAGGCGAACCGCGCCGGACAGATTTTCGATTTCTTCGCCGGCGAGGCGCTGCGCATTCCCGGCGAGAAGCTCGCCAGCGTGCGGCCCGGCATCGACATCGAACTGACGCGCGAACCGGTCGGAACCGTCGGAATCATTGCGCCGTGGAACTTTCCGATCGCGATTCCCGCCTGGAAGATCGCGCCCGCGCTCGCCTATGGCAATTGCGTGGTGTTCAAGCCCGCCGATCTCGTCCCCGGCTGCGCCCATGCGCTCGCCGAGATCGTCGTGCGCGCCGGGGCCCCGAAGGGCGTGTTCAACCTCGTCATGGGTCGCGGCTCCGTCGTCGGCCAGGCGATGCTCGAACACAAGGGGATCGACGCGATCACCTTCACCGGTTCGGTCGCCACCGGCCGCCGGGTCGCGGCCGCCTGCGCCGAGCGCATGCGCAAGTTCCAGCTCGAAATGGGCGGCAAGAATCCGCTGATCGTGCTCGACGACGCCGATCTGAAGAACGCGGTCGAATGCGCGGTCAACGGCGCCTTCTTCTCGACCGGCCAGCGCTGCACCGCCTCCTCGCGCCTGATCGTCACGCAGGGCGTCTATGCGCGCTTCGCCGAGGCGATGGCCGAACGCATGAAGGGCCTCGTCGTCGACGACGCGCTGAAGCCGGGCGTGCAGATCGGGCCGGTCGTCGACCAGAACCAGCTCGACCAGGATCTGTCCTATCTGCGGATCGGCAAGGACGAGGGGGCGCGGCTGGTGACCGGCGGCGAGCGCGTCGAGCGGGCGACGCCCGGCTTCTACCTCACCCCGGCGCTGTTCGCCGACGCCCACAACGACATGCGGATCGCCCGGGAGGAGATTTTCGGGCCGGTGGCGGCGATGATCCCGGCGCGCGACTACGAGCATGCGCTCGCGCTCGCCAATGACACGGAATTCGGCCTGTGCGCCGGCATCTGCACCACGAGCCTGAAATACGCCAATCATTTCAAGCGAAATATCGAAGTCGGGATGGCGATGGTCAATGTGCCGACCGCCGGCGTCGACTATCACGTGCCGTTCGGCGGCCGCAAGGGCTCGAGCTTCGGTTCGCGCGAGCAGGGCCGCTACGCCGCCGAATTCTACACCAGCGTGAAGACCGCCTATACTCTGGCGTGACGCCGGGGCGGCGCCGGGCCGGGGGAGACCATGATCCTGATATCGGGCGAAGCGCTGATCGACCTCATTCCCGATCGCGCTCAGGCGGGCCGCTACGACGCCGCCCTCGGCGGCTCGCCGTTCAATGTCGCGATCGGCCTCGCCCGGCTCGGCGCGCCGGCCGCCTTCGTGTCCCGCCTCTCGCGCGACGCCAATGGCGAGGCGCTCGCCGCGGCGCTCGCCGCGGCCGGGGTCGACCTCGGTTTCGTCGCGCGCGACGCCAAGCCGTCGCCGCTCGCCTTCGTGACGCGCGGCGCGGGCGAGGCGGGCGAGCGCTACGCGTTCTATCTCGACGCCACCGCCTATGACGAAGCCTGGCCGTTTCCCGCCGTCTGGCCCGCCGGCGCCCGGCATCTGCACGTCGGTTCGTTCTGCGCCGTCGATCATCAGCACGGCGCGAGTTCGGCCGAGGCGCTGGCGCGCGCGCGCGGCTTTGCGACCACCAGTTTCGATCCCAACATACGGCCGATGGTGACGCCGGACCGCGCCGCCGTGCTGCCGCTGGTCGAGCGGGAGGTCGCGCTGGCGAGCTTCGTCAAGGCGAGCGAGGAAGACCTCGCCTGGCTCTATCGGGACCGCGACCCGGAAGCGACGATCGCGCACTGGGCGACGCTCGGGCCCGGCTTCTGCGTGATGACGCGCGGCGAAAAGGGCGCCCTCGCCTTCGTTGGCGCCGAACGGCTGGTCGCCCCCTCGCCGAGGATCGACGTCGTCGACACCGTCGGCGCCGGCGACAGCTTCATGTCGGCGCTGCTGGCGGCGATGGACCGCGACGGCGCGCTGGGCGCGGGCGCGCCCGAGCCGAACCGCGAACGCCTCGCCGCCTGGCTCGCCTTCGCCGCCGCCGCCTCCGCTTTCACCTGCACCCGCAAAGGCTCCGACCCGCCGACCCGCGAAGAGATGGCGGCGCTCGGGTTCGCCTGAGCCCCCGCATCGAACCAAGGGCGTAGGGCGGGCGCGTTGCGCGGGCCCGGCCGGGCGGCTAAAAGGCGCTGGGCCCCGCGCAACCGGACATCCGACGATGGCTTCGAGCGATCCGACCTCGCCTTCACCTGCCGCCCGGCCGCTGTCTCCCCATCTCGGCATCTATCGCTTCACCCTGACGATGGCGATGTCGATCGCCCACCGCATCACCGGCGCCGGGCTCTACCTCGGCGCGCTGCTGCTCGCCTGGTTCCTGCTCGCCACCTCGATGGACGCGGCCGCCTTCGCCTATTTCTCCGGGTTCATCCAGTCGATCTTCGGCCGGCTGATCCTGTTCGGCTTCACCTGGGCGCTGTTCCAACACCTGCTCGGCGGCGTCCGGCACCTGATCATGGACGCCGGCTACGGCATGGACGAACCCGAACGCGAACAGATGGCGCAGGCGACGCTGATCGGCGGCCTCGTGCTGACGCTCGTCGTCTGGGCGATCGTCTACGTGGTGGGATGAGGGAGCGGCGGCGATGAGCGAATCCGACAAGTCCATGCGCAGCGCGCTGGGTCGCGCGCGCTATCTCGGCTCGGCGCACCGCGGTTCGCAGGACGCCTGGCTGATCCAAGTGAGCGCGGCGGCGCTGATCGTTCTGGCGAGCGGCTTCGTGCTGTTGCTGCTGACGTTGCTCAACAAGGACTACAACGGCGTCCGCGCCGAGCTCAGCCATCCGTTCCCAGCCATCCTGACGCTGTTGTTCGCACTGGTGGCGACGTTCCA
>JBEKEI010000073.1:0-20546 GCA_050013915.1 Roseiarcus sp. | reverse complement strand
CGCGGCCGATCCGCCGGGGCGCGGGCCGACGATCGAATATGTCGACCACAGCCAGAGCGTGCCGGAAATCCTGAAGTTCTTTCCCGGCCTGAGGGGCGAGGACCTGCCCGAAGGCCAGGGCTGGGCGGTGGAGAACGTGCGCCTGACCACCCACAACGGGACCCATCTGGACGCGCCATGGCACTACCATCCCACGATGAATCGCGGCGAGCGCGCCGCGACCATCGACGAAGTGCCGCTCGAATGGTGCTTCCAGCCCGGCGTCAAGCTCGACTTCCGCCATTTTCCCGATGGCTACGTGGTCGGCGCGGGCGATGTCGAGGCCGAGCTGAAGCGCATCGGCCACCAGTTGCGTCCGCTCGAAATCGTCGTCGTCAACACCCGCGCCGGCCTCAGATACGGCGAGCCCGACTATGTCGCCTCTGGGTGCGGCATGGGCTACGAGGCGACGATGTATCTGCTCGAGCGCGGCGTGCGCCTGACCGGCACCGACGGGTGGAGCTGGGACGCGCCGTTCGTGCACACCGCCAGGAAATACGCCGAGACCCGCGACTTCTCGCTGATCTGGGAGGGTCACAAGGCCGGCCGCCACATCGGCTACAGCCACATCGAAAAGCTGCACAATCTCGAACGTCTGCCCGCCGCCGGCTTCACCATCTCGTGCTTCCCGGTGAAGATCGAACGCGCTTCGGCCGGCTGGACGCGCGCGGTGGCGATCATCGAGGATTGATCGCCATCCCCGACCCGGGCGGGTCGGCGATTTGCCCGTCGGACGGCGCTCGCGCTATATCGCAGCGGATATAGGCGGCGCGACGGGTCGCGTCAGTCGCGAGCGAGGCGTCGGGCGTGGGGCAGGAGGCGGGGCTTGGAGCGTGGCTGGCGTTGTCGCCGCAGGATTGGGAGGCGATCGGGCTTTCGCTGAAAGTGGCGAGCGTCGGCGCGCTGGCGAGCCTGCCGTTCGGCGTCGCCGTCGCCTGGCTGCTCGCGCGCCGACGCTTCCCCGGCAAGCTGCTGCTCAACGGGCTCGTCCATCTGCCGCTCGTGCTGCCTCCCGTGGTGACCGGCTGGCTGCTGCTGATCGCGTTCGGGCAGCGCGGCCCATTCGGGCGCGCGCTCCATGCCTGCTGCGGGATCGTCCTGTCGTTCCGGTGGACCGGCGCGGCGCTCGCCGCCGGGATCATGGGCTTTCCGCTGATGGTGCGCGCCATCCGCCTGTCGATCGAAGCGGTCGACGTCCGGCTCGAACAGGCCGCTGAATCGCTCGGCGCGCCGCCATGGGCGGTATTCGCGACGGTGACGTTGCCGCTGGCGCTGCCGGGGGTGATAGCCGGGCTGATTCTCGGCTTCGCCAAGGCGATCGGCGAGTTCGGCGCGACGATCACCTTCGTGGCCAATATTCCGGGCGAGACGCAGACGATCGCCACCGCGATCTACGACTACACCCAGCAGCCGGGCGCCGAGACCGGCGCGGCGCGCCTCACCCTGGTCGCGATCATCGTCGCGTTCGGCGCCCTGATCGCGTCCGAACTGCTGGCCGCGCGCGTCTCGCGGCGGGCGGGGGAATTGTGATCGAAATCGAGGTCGCGCATCGTCTGGGCGGGTTCAGCCTCGCCGCCCGCATCGCCGCGCAGGGGCGCGTTCTGGCGATCTGCGGCGTCTCCGGGGCCGGCAAGACCACGGTGCTGTCGATCGTCGCCGGTCTCATGCGTCCCGACTCCGGCCGCATCGCGATCGATGGAACGACGTTCCTCGACACCGCCGCGGGCATCGATCTTCCCGCGCGCGCCCGCCGCATCGGTTACGTCTTCCAGGAGCCGCGGCTGTTTCCCCACCTCAGCGTCGCCGGGAACTTGCGTTATGGCGCCCGCTTCGCCCCGGCCGCGGTCCGGTTCGTCGATTTCGACGCGGTCGTCGCGCTGCTCGATCTCGCGCCGCTGCTCGGGCGAAGGCCGGAGGGTCTGTCGGGCGGCGAGAAGCAGCGCGTCGCGATCGGCCGCGCGTTGCTCGCCAGTCCGCGCCTCCTGCTGATGGACGAACCGCTTTCGGCGCTCGACGACGCCAGGCGCATGGAGGTGCTCGGCTTCATCGAAACGATGCGCGACGCCCTCGCGATCCCGATCATTTTCGTCAGCCATCGCGTCAGCGAGGTCGAGCGCCTCGCCAGCGACATCGCCGTCCTCGACCGGGGCAGGGTGGTCGAGATGCGCTCGGCCGCCGGCTCGTCCCAGGGCTAGGGATTCGCCGTTATCTGGCGATTCCGCCGTCTTCCAGCCGGGTCATCCGCGCCGAGGTCGGCGACCGCCGGCGGCACGCGCCGCGCGCGACGGCCGGCCGGACGGCGGTCGTCGAGGCAGCCGCTCCCGACCCGCCCCGGCGATCGGCCCGCCTGCCGGATCGACTGACGCCGGCGCCTTCGCCTGGTGCGTTCTGATATATAGAAATTATGCTGGACATGTTCCAGATTTCTGGATATGGTGTGGCCGTCATAGATGATGACTGCGGCGGCGCGCCGGCGGCGGCGGGGCGGGAATCGCGACTGGAATTCGAAAGGGGTCGATTTATGCGCAACTCCCGCGGCGCCCGCTCATGCGACGTCGAGAAGCGCCCACCGGGGCGATCCGCGCGGTTGGCGAGTCTGGTTCGTTCGCAGCGCCATTCGTCCGTGTTCAAATCGCCGCCGCCGCCGGGGCCCTTTGACCGCCGAAACGGCGCAGGCCCCTCCACGCGGCTTCAATTTGCCCGCAAACCCCTGAAATCGCTCAAAACCCCTAAAAAAGAATTGCCAAAAGTTTCCACGCCGAAAATTCCGCCGGCTCTCGGACCCGGGCGACGCGGAGGAATGGCGGGCACGGCCCATGGCGATCCGCGCCCGCTCCCCGCCAGCGCATCGGACAAATCATCATGATTGCAGGCGCGATCGAGACGCGTGCTCACCCTGGGTTCTTACTGGGAGGGGCCCGGGATGGGGCGCGTGCATCATCGATAGCGCTTCTGGTTCCACCTGTGCCCGAGCAGCGCCAGGATGATGATGAGGCCGTTGAAGAACTGGACGTAGAAGCCGCTGAGGCCCGCGGCGACGACCCCGCTCTGGATGAACGAGACGATCAGCGCCCCGATCGCGCCGCCGACGATCGTCCCCGTGCCGCCCCAGGTCGGCGTGCCGCCGACGAACACCGAGGCGATCGCCGGCAGGAGATAGCCGTCGCCCGTCGTCGGCCACCACGTGTAATTGACCATGGTCGAGAACACGCCGGCGAGGGCGGCGCCGAGGCCCATGAACACATAGGTGGCGATCCGCGTCGTCACGACGTTGATCCCCATCTGCCCCGCGCTGTCGGGATTGTCGCCGACGGCGTGGACGCGCGCGCCGAAGCGGTGCCGGTTGAACAGCAGCGCGGCGAAGGCGACGAAGCCGAGCGCCCAGAAGATCTGGATCGGAAAGCCCGCGACCTGCCCCGACAGCAGCGCGCCGGCGGTCGTGTCCTGCAGATCGAGGAGCGCGATCGACTTGCCCTGGGTGACGATCATGATGAAGCCGCGCAGCATGAAATTCATGCCGAGCGTCGCGATCAGGCTCGACAGGTTGGCGATCACCACGAGCGCGCCGACGCCGACGCCGAGCGCCATCCCGGTCAGCAGGGCGGCGAGGATGGCGAGGAACGGATCGTAGCCGGCATGGGCGACGAGCGCGAAAATCCAGGCGGAAAACCCCATCGTCGCCGGGAACGACAGGTCGATCTCGCCGACGGTGACGACGAACACCAGCGGCACGACGAGGCACAGCGCGACAGGAAGCGTGACCAGCACCGAATTGTAGATCGGCCAGTTGAGGAACACGCGCGGACTGGCGATCATGAAGATCGCGATCATCACCACGAAGACGACGAAGGTGCCCACGGCCGCGCGATTGGCGTTGAAGAAGCGCCGGAGCGCGCCGTCGCGCGGCGGCGCCAGCGGAGCTGCGCGCGCGATCGGCTCGAGCGAGGCGCTCATGCGGGCGCTCCCGATTCGGCGTGGTTGGGGTCGAACGAAGCGAGACCGTCGGGATGGGCGAGCTTTTCCATGAACGCGATCAGCCGGTCGGCGGAGCCGACATCCGACTTGGTCGCCTGGAGCGCGACCCGGCCGCGGTCCATCACCACGAATCGCTCGGCAATGTCGAAGACGTGGTGGATGTTGTGACCGATGAACAGCACCGAGCGGCCGCCGGCGCGCACGGTCCGCACGAAGCGGAACACTTTCTCGGTCTCGGTCAGCGACAGCGCGGTCGTGGGTTCGTCCATCACGATGAGGTCCGCCTTGTTGTAGATCGCGCGCGCCAGCGCGACGCCCTGGCGTTCGCCGCCCGACAATTGGCCGACGATCGAATCGGGCGAGAACACTTTCGAGGTGAAGCCGATCTCGCGCATCAGCCGTTCGGCCTCGCGCCGTTCGCGGCCAGGATCGAGCAGGCCGAGCCAGCCGGTCAGCTCGCGCCCCATGAAAATGTTGCGCACGATCGTCTGCTGGACGCACAGCGCGCGATCCTGGAACACGGTCTCGATGCCCGCCGCCCGCGAACGCGCCGCGTTCCAGTTCGGCTCGGGCTTGCCGCGCACCAGGATCTCGCCGCTGGTCGGCTCGATGGCGCCGGCGAGCATCTTGATGAGGGTCGATTTGCCCGCGCCATTGTCGCCGATCAGCCCGACCACCTCGCCGCGGTCGACATGCAGGTTGACCCCGCCGACCGCGAACACGCGACCGTAGGATTTGGCGATGTCGCGAAGTTCGATGAGGCGCTCGGGCATCCACGTACCTCTCTTTCCGCTCCCCTCCCCGCAACGGCGGGGAGGGGAATCGCGCTATCTCAGCCCGTCCTTGGCGAGATCGGCGACCGCCTTGTAATTGTCGGGCGTGACGAAGCCGGCCCCGGTGTCGACGTTGATCGGCGCGAGACCGTAGACGATGGTCTCGCACAGGCTGAGGATCGGCAGGTAGCCCTGCTGGAACGGCTGCTGGTCCGCCGTCAGCTGGACCCAGCCGCCGTTGAACGCCTCGACGATCTGCGGACTGGTGTCGAAGCCGACGTTGATGACCTCGCCGGGCTTCTTGCCCGCGGCCTTCATGTAGGTCGCGGCATTGCCGAGCTCCTGCCCGCCGGGATAGACGATCAGCTTGGCGGTCGGATTGGCCTGCAGCGTTGCGGTGATCACGGGAATCGCCAGATTCGGGTCGGTCGCCCATTCCGGCGGCGAATTCAGCTGGACGACTTTCACGCCCGCCTCCTCGAGCGCCTTCGCGGTCCCGAGTTCGCGCGCGGCGCGGATGGAATCGTCGAAGCCGCCGAGCACTATGGCGAGGTCGCCCTTCTTCATGCCGAAGCGGTGGACGATCTCGACGCCGAGCGCATGGCCCTGGGGCGCCTGTTGTGCGCCGACATAGCCGCCGCCGACCTTGTCGACCGCCGCCGGCACGGGCACGTTCTGATACATCATCCTGATGCCGGCCTTGGCCGCTTCCTGGGCGAGCGGGACGATCGCCGCCTCGCCGGGATGGCCCATCATCGCGATGCCGTCGGGATGCGCGGCGACCGCCTCGCGCAATTGCTGCGTCATCTTCTCGTTGGCCCAGCCGGAAAAGACGTAGTCGACCTGGGCGCCAGTGTCGGCGGCGGCCTGTTTTGCGCCGTTGTAGACGATCGTGCCGAAGGCGTCGCCTTCCGCGCCGCCGACGAAGAACCGGATATGCGCCTTGGAGCACCATTTGTCGCGCAGCGCCGCCGCCTGCGCCGCATCCGCCGCGCCGAGCAGCGCCGCTCCCGCCAGCGCCAGCGCGGCCGATCCGCGCAACGCCCGTCCAAACCGAGATTCAACCATGAAACGTCCTCCCCTTTTGATCGGCTCATCGCCATTCCTGCGCCTGCCGGTTGATCCGGAAACGCGATCGAGACCGGCGGACCGCCGCCGGGTGCATCGTCACGACGGGTTGGGTATGAGTATCGCGCCGCCGCGACAAGTCTTCAGATGGTTGAGCGCGTGGACCTGGCCGGTCAGCTCCAGTTCGTCGCGATAGACCGGATCGTGCCAGCCCTCGATGTCGATCGAGCCCTTGTAACCGGCGAGCCGCAACTCGCTGATGATGCGCGTCCAGTCGCTGTCGCCGAATCCCGGACTGCGCATCTGGACGAACGGCACCCTGCCGAACACGCCGTGCTCGCGGATGACGTCCCAGCGCACGGTCGCGTCCTTGCCGTGGACATGGAAGAATTTCGGCGCCCATTTGCGAATCTGCGGAATGGGATCGATGAGATAGACGAGCTGATGGCACGGCTCCCATTCGAGCCCGATATTGTCGTGCGGCAAGGCGTTGAAGATCAGCTCCCAGGCGTCGGGATTGTGCGCGATGTTCCAGTCGCCCGCGCTCCAGTTGCCTTCCATCGCGCAGTTCTCGAACGCGAGGCGCACGCCTCGGTCGGCGGCGCGCCGCGCCAGTTCGCCCCAGATCTGCCTGTAGCGCGGCAGGCTCTCCTCGATCGGCCTTCCGCGAATGCGGCCGGTGAAGCCGGCGATCGTCGTTGCGCCGAACAGATGCGCGTGATCGATCAGCGCCTCCCAGCCCGCCAGCGTCCGGCGGTCGAGGTCGCGCTCCTCGAGCGGATTGCCGAACATGCCGAGCGTGTCGATCGTCACGTCGGCGTCGCCGATCGCCTCCTTCAATTGGCGCGCGAGCCTCGGCAGATCGGCGTCCATCGTCTGCCAGAAGAACGGCTCGATGCTCTCGAACCCGTGGCGGAGGATGTCGCGTACATAGGCGCCGGGATCGGCGAGATTGCCGCGGACCATGGTTCCGATTCGAATGTCCTTCAAGGCTCTCATCGTGCTCGCTCGCTCAAATGACGATGTCGACGCGCCGCCCCTGCCCGGCGCTCTGAATCGCGCCGAGCGCCATCGCGAGGCTCCGGATGTTGTCGTGGCCGACGGTTTCGGGCGCGGGGCCGCCGCGCACCGCGGCGACGAAATCCCTGATGACGCCGAGTTGGCCGCCGATCCGGTCGGCCGGATCGAGCGGCGGAACCGCCGCCGCCGAAACAGCGTCGAACAGCCCGTCGCGCTCGCCGGCGCCGGCGACCTCGATCCGGATGTCGTCGCGCCCGTCCCACAGCAGCGTGCCCCGCGCGCCGACGATCCGCCACGCGCATTCCCAGCTCGTGCCCAGGCCCGCCGCGCACCAGCTGCCGCGATAGGTGAACACGGCGCCGTTGTCGAGGTCGAAGACGGCGAGCGCCGACGAGCCCTGGCGATACCAGGAGCCCTTCGGGTCCCATTCCCGGCAATAGACGCCGATGGCGGCGAGGCCGGTCATGCAGCGCATCGCGTCGAAGCCGTGGATCGCCATGTCGAGCAGCAGGACATGCTCCATCTCCTCGCGGAAGCCGCCGAAATGCGGCGCGAGAAAGAAGTCGGCGTGAATGCTGGTGACCGCGCCGATCGTCCCAGCGCGCAGGGCGCGCGCCACCCGCCGCACGCTCCCGATGTAGCGTCGGTTCTGGATGACGGCGTGGATGCGCCTGGCCGCGCCCGCGCGCGCCACGAGTTCCCTCGCCTCGGCCAGCGTCTCGGCCATCGGCTTTTCGCTCAGCACGTGACAACCGGCGGCGAGGCCCGCCGAGACGACCGCGTGACGGGCAGCGGGAACGACGACGTCGAACAGAATGTCGGGGCGCGCGCGCGCGAGCAGCCCCTCGATGTCGCGCGCCACCACGGCGTCGCGCAGCCCGAATTCGGCCGCCCGGGCCTCCGCCCGGCCCGCATCGAGGTCGGCGAGGCCGACGATCGCCAGCCCGTCGATCTCGGCGGCCGCCTCGAGCCAGGCCCGGCTCATCGCCCCACAGCCGATCAGAGCCGCCCTCAGCGCCATCGATCCTCCTCGCGTGCCGCGATTCCGCGCTCTTCTCGTTGACGTCGGCGCAAGATTTGCCGTAAACGTTTACGATCCTAGTTTCCCTGTTTTCCGCTGTCAAGAGTCCGCCTCGTCGTCCGGCCTTCGCGCGCGGGCGGACCCCTCGAACCGAGACCTTCGCCGTGACTGGAATCCGCGATCTCGCGCGCCACCTCGATCTGTCGATCGGCACCGTCTCGCGCGCACTCAACGGCAAGGCGGACGTCAATCCGCGCACGCGCGAGCGGGTGCTCGAGGCCGCCGCGCGCCTCGGCTACTCCGCCAACCAGTCCGGGCGCAGCCTGCGCCGGGGCCAGACCGATCTCGTCGGCGTCATCGTGCCGACCGGCGGCGGGCAGACCCTGATCGATCCGGTGTTCCTGTCGGTGCTCGACGGCCTGCGCCGTTCGCTGCGCGCCCAAGGCCTGGATCTCGCAATCTTCCTGCACGGCGCGGACGAGGACCTGTTCGGCTCGCTGCGCCGGCTGACCGAGCGCGGGCTGGTCGATGGCCTGATCGTCTCCGATACGCAGCGGGTGGACTCGCGCATCGACTATCTCATCGAGCGCAAGCAGCCGTTCGTCGCATTCGGCCGCAGCCTGTCGGGCGGCGATCACGCCTGGGTCGATCCCGACTTCGGCGGCGCCGTGGACGCCGCCATCGCCATGCTGACGGCGCGCGGCCATCGGCGGATTGCGCTTGCGCTGCCGCCCGGCGACACCAATTACCTGCACCTGATCCTCAATGCCTACAAGGCCGCGATCGCCAGGCTCGGCCTGCCGGCGCCGCGCACCTATCTCCAGCGTCGCCCGGGCGACGAGGTCGGTGGCTACGCCGCGGGCGAGGCGCTGCTGGCCGCGGAGGCGCCGCCGACCGCGATTCTGGTCTCCGAAGCGATGCAGGCGGCCGGTCTCTATCGCCGGCTCGCCGAGGGCGGCCTGCTGCCGGGGCGCGACATTTCGGTCATCGGCATCCTGCCCGAGCATCGAGCCTGGATACTCTCGCCCGCGCTCACCGCCTATCAGACCGACTGGACCGGGATCGGCGCGCAGCTGGGCGAGGCGCTCATGGTCGCGATGGCGCGGGCGACGCCCGGCCCCGGCGCCGATCTCGCCGGCGGCGCCGTCCAGTGGCTGGCGCCGGTCGTCCTGCGCCCGGGCGCGAGCGTTCATCGACCGCCGCCGGAGGCTTCGGTTCGGGCGCCGATCCGAATACGTGCGGGCCATGCCCCATGAACGATGAACGGGTCAGGCGCGCGATGCGCTGGGCGATGGCGATCCTCTACGGCGCGGCGGGCGCGCTGCACCTGACTTCGCCCGGCGCGTTCCTGCCGATCGTGCCGGACTGGGTTCCGGCGCCGCGGGCGGTGATCCTGCTCACCGGCGTGTGCGAGATCGCCGGCGCGCTTGCCCTGCTGACGCGGCGCCTGCGCTGGTCGGCCGGCGCGATGCTCGCGCTCTATGCCGTCTGCGTGTTTCCGGCCAACGTCAAGCACGCGCTCGATCACGTCGTCGTCCCGGGCCTTCCGTCGAGCTGGTGGTATCATGGCCCGCGCCTCGCGCTGCAGCCGGTCCTGGTCTGGTGGGCGCTGTTCTGCGCCGGGGTCGTGGACTGGCCGGCCTGGCGGCGCTGATCGCGCCCAGCCCGCTCAGGCGCGATGGATCGGGTCGATCCAGGGCACGTTCAGCGGCCGCTCGACCGGCTCGATGTCGAGATTGACGACGACCGCCTCGCCATCGCTGCGCACCAGCACGCATTCGAGCGCCTCGTCGGGGCTCGCGTTGATCTCCTGATGCGGCACATAGGGCGGGACGTAGATGAAGTCGCCCGGCCCGGCCTCGGCGACGAATTCGAGCCGCTCGCCCCAGCGCATCCGCGCCCTGCCGCGCACCACATAGATCACGCTCTCCAGCGCGCCGTGGTGATGGGCGCCGGTCCTGGCGCCGGCGTGGATCGTCACCGTGCCCGCCCACAGTTTCTGCGCGCCGACGCGGGCGAAATTGATCGCCGCCTTCCGGTCCATGCCCGGGGTCTGCGCGGTATTGGCTTCGAGGCTGCCGCCGGGCACGACGCGCACGCCGTCGTGCTTCCATGCGGGTTCGGGCGGGCCGTGGTCGTGCTGATGATCGCTCATGGTCTCTCCCTCGCGTCAACGCGCGGCGCCGATGCCGGTAAGAGGCTCCGGCCGACGCGCATCGCAGCGGATATCCTCGGCGCCGCCGCGTCCCGCGGCTCGCGGCGGTCAGGAAGCCGCCGCCTTGACCTCGATCTCGTCGTAGCGCTTGAACTTGTAGAATGCGATGGAACCGACCCAGCTCAGCGTAAATATGCCGATGATGACATAGCCCAAGATCCCGAAATTGTCGTTGATGGCGCCGATCGCGCCCCAAAAGCCGCCGCCATCGGCGAGGCCGAATTCGTCGCCGATGAGATTGAGCGCCTCGAGCCCGCCGACCGCCACCGCGACGATCACCGAAACCGCAGTGATGGTGATGTTGTAGTAGAGCTTGCGGATCGGCTTCATGAACGCCCAGCCGTAGGCGCCGAGCATCAGGACGCCGTCGGTCGTGTCGATCAGCGACATGCCGACCGTGAACAGCACGGGGAACACCAGGGTGATCGCGAGCGACGCGCCGCTCTTGGCCTGCGCCGCCGAAATTCCGAACAGGGCCACCTCGGTCGCCGTATCGAAACCGAGCCCGAACAAACAGCCGATCGGCAGCATCTGCCAGCTCGTGGTGACGATGCGAAACAGCGGCCGAAATATCCGCGCCAGGAAGCCGCGATTGTTGAGCAACATGTCGAAGTCATTCTCGACGAACGGCTCGCCGCGCTTGACCGCCTGGAACGTGCGCCAGACCGAGACCAGTACGAGAATGTTGACGATCGCGATCGCGAACAGGAACAATGCGGAAATCGACGTTCCCACGACGTCGCCAAACGCCTTGAGCGAGTTGAACCGCCCCGAGACCGCGGACGCCGCGAACGCCACGGCGACCGAGAGCAGGATCACGACGACCGAATGGCCGAGCGAAAAATACAGACCGACGCCGATCGGGCGTTGGCCCTGCTGCATCAGCTTGCGGGTGACATTGTCGATCGCGGCGATGTGGTCGGCGTCGACCGCGTGGCGCAGGCCGAACGTATAGGCGAGCATCGCCGTTCCCAGCAACACCGGCTGGTCGTGTAGCACGGCCAGCGCCCAGGCCCAGGCCAGAACGTTCGCACCGATCAGGAAGGCGTAGACGCCGACAGTTCGGCTCTTCAGATTCGAATCGCCGTCTGAAAAAATGCGGGAGACGTAGCCGAGCATGGAACCCTCGCATGCAGATGACCAGGTTGGTCGGCGCGATCGAGGGCGCGCCGCATTGGCGCGTGAATTGTCGTCATCGGTGACGCCTCGCCCGAGATCGGCCGCACGAAACGACGAATGCTTCGCATTCGCCTTGGGATGGCAGGTCTCCTGGCTCGCGGTTCGCCGCCCGGCCGCCGACCTTCCCGGTTTCCCAGTGGTCATCGAATGGCAGTCGGACTCGCCGCTTACAGTTGCGGGGGCAGCCGCGGCTTCGAACGTCGCCGTCCTCACCGCGTTCCCTTTTGATCCCCGAAGGGAACCATCCTCGACGAGCCTATGCGGCGATTCGCCGTCGGGCAAGGGCGCCGTCAGCCGGCGTTCGGTCGTCGATCCCCGAGCGAGGCCGCGAAACGCTCGGCGTCTCGCCTCTCGACGTCCCCGGTTGCGCCTCGTAACAAACTGTATACCCTGTCTGTTTCCGAAGTATATACTAAAAATCTCCACAACAATTAACGCGGATCGGTAGAATTTGATCGATTTATTTACACCGATTGCAAAATGAATTGCAGACGATGGCCTCGACTGAACAAGTTGAGACCATCCCAATGACGACGACAACGATCAAAGCCGCGTTCGCCGCCGTAATCCTGATCGCCGCCGCGGTCGCGGGCGCCGAAGGGCAGGCGCGGCCGCTGCTGGCGAGCTACGCCGCAGTCGGCTCGGAAACGAGCGTGCCCTACGGTTGGATGGACTTCTGCAGCCGGCGGCCCGAAGAATGTGAGGTCCCGCGCCTTCCTGCCATCGACGTGCGGCTGACCGAGGAAACGTGGGCGCTGCTCGACAGGATCAATCGCGACGTCAACGCCGCCATCGAGCCGATCAGCAATCTGGAGCACTGGGGCACCCTGCTCGATCACTGGGACTATCCGGTCGACGGCAAGGGCGACTGCAAGATCTACGCGCTCTACAAACGCAAGCTGCTGCTCGACAGCGGATTTCCCCGCCAGGCGCTGCTGATGACCATCGTTCGCGACCTCCACGGCGAGGGCCATGCGATCCTCACGGTCAAGACCGATCACGGCGAGTTCGTGCTCGACAACCTGTCCGACGAGGTCAGGCCGTGGAACGTCACCGGCTATCGTTTCGTCAAGCGGCAGTCGCAGGAGGATCCCAACGTCTGGCTCGCGATCGGCGACCCCGCGCGGCTTGCGACCTACGCGAACCGCTGAGCCGCCCGACGACCGTCGCAAATCCATCACAGGCGTCCGTCATTGTCGGGTCATCGGCGGTTGCGCCGATCATGTCGCCCCTGACGCGGACATTCGGATGAACGGGACGGAACGGGACAAGGCGGGCGCCCTCTATCGCCGCATTCACGGCGAACTGCTCGACAGTTTCGACGAAGAACTGGAAATGGAGATCGACGACGATCGTCTGTCGAATCTGCTGGGCGAACTCGCCGGCCATCCTCAGCACGAGACCCTCGACCGGCAGGTCTATTTCCGGGAGCTCCTGCGCCTGCAGAAGGAACTTGTGAAGCTGCAGGACTGGATCCTCCACCGGAAGCTGAAGGTCGTCGTGATATTCGAGGGCCGGGACGCCGCGGGGAAGGGCGGCGTGATCAAGCGGATAACCCAGCGGCTCAATCCGCGGGTGTGCCGGGTCGTCGCGCTGCCCGCGCCCAGCGAGCGTGAACGCAGCCAATGGTATTTCCAGCGCTACGCGCCGCACCTGCCCGCTGGCGGGGAAATGGTTCTGTTCGACCGCAGCTGGTACAACCGGGCCGGCGTCGAGCGCGTCATGGGCTTCTGCTCGGACGACGAATATGAGGAATTTTTCCGCGACGCCCCCGAATTCGAGAAGATGCTGAGCCGGTCGGGCGTCATCCTGATCAAATATTGGTTCTCGATCACCGACGACGAGCAGCACCTGCGTTTCATGATGCGAGTCCACGATCCCCTGAAGCAGTGGAAGCTCAGCCCGATGGATCTCGAATCGCGCCGCCGCTGGGAGCAATATACCAAGGCCAAGGAGACGATGTTCGAACGAACGCACATTCCCGAGGCGCCCTGGTGGGTCGTCGAGGCGGTCGACAAGAAGCGGGCGCGCCTCAATTGCATCGCCCATCTCCTCAGCCTGATTCCCTACGAGGCCGTGCCGCATGTCGCGCCCGCGCTTCCCGAGCGGATCCACAACCCGAATTATGCGCGCGAGGCGATACCCGCCGAAATGTTCGTTCCCGCCCGCTACTAGACCGCCGCGGGCCGGCTGGCTGAACCGGCCTCGAACAACGCCAAGAGCGCCGTGATGAGCGACCGAGGGATCGGGTCAGGAGAAGCGCTCAACGGCGTAGCTCTGCACCATGTACATCACGAAGCCGATCATCGCGGCCGCCATCAGAAACAAGATCACGAGCCCGACCAGCATGATGCGGTCCTCGCGGGTCGCCCGCTTGCGCGCCGGGCGCGCGACGGCGGCCTTCGCGGGCGCGGGATCGGCCGGCGCGGGCCCGCTCCGCGTGCGGACGGCCGGGTCGGAGCGAGCAAGGGCAGCGCCGCGGCCCTCGGGCCGCGGGTCGAGCATTCCGGCGAGGTCACGGGCGGCGCGGGCGGCTTCGACGCCGGCCGACTCGAGCGAACCGACCCGCTCGCCGGCGACGAACCACGCCTCGCCGAGCACGAAGATCGCCCCGAGCGCGGGCGCGATCAGGACGAGCGCCGGCGCCTGGACGGCGGCCCAATCGGCGATCGCCGGGTCGGAAATCGCCATTCCGCCGGCGATCCATCCGAGCAGGCCGCAGCCCAGGGCGATCAGCGCGGGAAAGTGCCGCGACAAGGCGGCGAAAATCGCGCTGCCGAACGCCAGCAGCGGGATGCTCAACAGGACGCCCGCCGCCAGCAGCCAGAAATTCCCGCGCGCGATCGCGGCGAGCGCGATGACATTGTCGATGCTCATCGCCGCATCCGCGACGACGATGATCGACGCCGCCGACAGCAGGCTCCGGCGCGCCGGGGACGCGGCGCCGGCGCCGAGGGCCGCCGCCGCGCCCGGCCTGTCGCGCCGGATGACGTTGATCGCGATCGCGGCGAGGGCAAGTGCGCCAATCATCTTGACGTAGGGGGCGCTCAGCAGCGCGCTCGCCCCGATCGTCATCAGCAGCCTGAGAAGCACCGCGCCGCCCGCGCCCAGCAGGAGTCCATTGCGCCGATCGGCGGGGTGCAGCGTGCGGCAGACCAGCGCGATCGCCATGGCGTTGTCGGCCCCGAGCAGCAGATCGAGGCAGAATATCTGGATCGGGATGACGATCCACGACGCGCCGGCGCTCCAGTCCATCCCGCTCTTTCCCCCGCCGCCCTAGGGCGCCTGACGATCGGGACCGGCGCTGAACAGGCGCAGGAAATCGGCGTCAGGCGTCAGGACCAGCGTTGGGCCCGCGTCCGCCATCGCCTGGCGGTAAGTCTGCAGGGAACGATAGAACTTGTAGAACTGCGCGTCCTTGCCGTAGGCGTCGGCGAGCAGTCGGCTCGCTTCGGCGTCGCCCTCGCCATGGTTGATTCGCGCGCCGCGTTGGGCCTCGGAAAGCACGACCGTCCGCTCGCGGTCGGCGCGCGCCTGGATCTGCTGGGCCCATTCGAAGCCCTGGGCGCGCAATTCCTTGGCTTCGCGCTGGCGTTCGGACTTCATGCGGTCGTAGATCGCCTGGCTCGTCTCGAACGGCAGATCGGCCCGGTGGATATGGACCTCGGCGACTTCGACGCCGAGCGGCAGCGCCTCGGCGGCGACCTCGGCCTTGATGCTGGCGACGACGCCGCTGCGCTCGTTCGATAGCAAGGCGTGCAGCATGACCTGGCCGAGTTCACGGCGCAGCGACGAACTGACGAACTGGGTGAGCTGCGCGCGCGCCTGATCGATCGTCCGCAACGACTGGTAGAACCGCAGGGGATCGACGATCCGGAAGCGCGTATCCGTCTGGACCTCGAGCCGCTTCTGGTCGCCGAGGATCACCTGCTCGGCCGGGGGCTCGAGCAGCAGGAGGCGGGCGTCATAAACGATGACGCTGTCGATGAACGGCATTTTCATCTTGAGACCGGGTTCGGCGCTGGCGCCGATCGGGGCCCCGAGCCGCACCAGCAAGGCCTGTTCGCCCTCGCCGACCGCGTAGAGCGACGACCACAGCGCGGCCAGCGCGAGACAGACGAGCGCGGCGAGCGCGATCTTCAGCCAGGACGTCATCGCAGCGCCCCCGACGGGCCGGGTCCCGGCGCCGGCGCCGGTTGCGGCGCGGGCCTCTGCCTAAACTCGGAAACCGGCATGTAGGGAACCACACCGGACACCGCCTTGCCGGAGGAATCGACGATCACCTTCGTCGATTTCCTCAACACCTCGTCGACGCTCTCCAGGTAGAGCCGCCAGGCGGTCACTTCCTTGGCGCCCGCGTAGCTCTGATAGACGGAGAGGAAGGCGTTCGCCTCGCCTTCAGCGAGGTTGACCACCTGGGTCTTGTAGGCTTCCGCTTCCTGCCGGATGTGCTCGGCCTCGCCGCGCGCGCGCGGTAGGATGTCGTTGCTGTAGGCCTCGGCCTCGTTGCGCGCGCGCTCCTGGTCGGCGCGCGCCCGCTGCACGTCGTTGAAGGCGTCGATCACCGCCGCCGGCGGATCGGCGCGCTGCAGCTGCACCTGGGTGACGAGAATGCCGGCGTGCTCGGCGTCGAGGAGATTCTGCAGCAGCGCCCGGGTTTCGTCGGCGATCTGCTGGCGCTTTTCGGACATCGCGGCCTGGATCGGCGTGCGTCCGATCACTTCGCGCAAGGCGCCCTCCGCGGCGATTCTGACAGCCGCCTCGGGGTCGTCGACGCGGAACAGATATTGCCCGGCGTCGGCGATCTTCCAGAACACCGCGCAATCGGCCTCGACGATGTTCTCGTCGCCGGTCAGCATCTGGCGATCGCGCCCCGCTCCGCCTTCGCCCGCGCCGGCCGCCGCGGCATTGCCGAGCTGCATCTGGTTGATCTGGGTTATCTTGGGCAGCAGCACGGTCTCGATCGGCCACGGCCAGTGGACGTGGAGACCCGGCGGCGTCGTGTCGACCCACTTGCCAAAACGCAGGATGATCCCCTGTTCCTCCGGCTGCACCTTGTAGACCGCGGTCGCCAGCCAGGCGACGATCGCCAGCAGCGCGGCCAGGGTCGCGCTGCGCCGATCGATCCGCGGCAGACGCCAGCGCGTCGCCGCCGCCTCCCATGAGGCCGGCAGGACGCCGCGCGAGCCTTCGTCAGGCGCGTCGGCGACGCGGGCGTTCTCGTCGAGCATCTCTGCCATCGTTCCATCCACCCCGTGGGGCGCGGGCGGTTCGGAACCGAACGCCTTCCCGACGCCGATGCCGCGCAGGCCCCATAGGACGGATCCGGCCTGCGATTCTTGGGCCAGATCAATCCGGCGGGCGATCCACGCCCGATCCCGAAGCCGGGAGTCGGAGGACCGGACTGGCCGGTCCCTCAGCCCTTCTCGCGCATCACCCGCGATTTCTCGCGGCCCCAGTCGCGCAGCTTGTCCGTCTCCCGCTTGTCGTGAAGCTTCTTGCCGCGCCCGAGCGCGATCGCGATCTTCGCCCGGCCCTTGTCGTTGAAGTAGATGCGCAAGGGCACGATCGTCATGCCCTCCCGCTCGACTCCCTTGGCGAGTTTGACGATCTCCTTGGCGTGCAGCAGCAGCTTGCGCGGCCGGCGCGGCTCGTGATTGAAGCGATTGGCCTGCAGATATTCCGGGATGTTGGCGTTGTAGAGGATCATCTCGCCGTTGCGGTCGGCCGCCGCGTAGCTTTCCGCGACGGTCGCCTTGCCCGTCCGCAGCGACTTTACCTCGGTGCCGGTCAGCATGAGTCCGGCCTCGAACACCTCGCCGATCTCGTAGTCGAACCGCGCGCGCCGGTTGTCGGACACGATCTTGTAGCTGGTCTTCTCCTTGACGGCCACTTGGGCGCAATCCTCCCGATGTCAGGCGTTGAGCAGGCCGGCGTGCACGAGCGCGCGACGGATCACCGCCTCGACCGGCTCGGTCACCGGCGTCATCGGCAGGCGGACCTCGTTGCGCGCCCGGCCGAGCACGCTCAGCGCATATTTGGCCCCGCATACGCCGGGCTCGACGAAAATCGCCTGATGCAGCGGCGTCAGCCGGTCCTGGATTTTCAGCGCGTGGCGATAGTCGCCCTTGAAGACCGCCTCCATCAATTCCGCGCACAGCGCGGGGGCGATGTTGGCGACGACCGAAATGCACCCGTGCGCTCCGGCGGCCATGCAGGCGAGCGCGGTGATGTCGTCGCCCGACAGCTGGATGAAGCCCGCCCCCATCGCGTGGCGCTGCTGCGAAATGCGCCCGATATTGCCGGTCGCATCCTTCACGCCGACGACGTTCTCGAGTTCGAACACCCGCTTCATCGTGTCGACCGACATGTCGACGACCGAGCGCGAGGGGATGTTGTAAACGACGATCGGAATGTCGACGGAATCGTTGATCGCCTTGAAATGGCGATAGAGCCCCTCCTGGGTCGGCTTGTTGTAATAGGGCGTCACCACCAGCACCGCGTCGGCCCCGACCTTTTCGGCATGGCGGGCGAGCTCGATCGCCTCGTGCGTGTTGTTCGATCCGGCGCCGGCGATGATCGGGACGCGCCCGCGCGCCTCGTCGATGCAGATGTCGACGACGCGACGGTGCTCCTCGTGCGAGAGCGTCGGGCTCTCGCCCGTCGTGCCGACGGGCACGAGCCCGTGCGACCCCGCCGTGATCTGCCAGTCGATCAGGGCGCGGAACGATTCCTCGTCGATCCTGCCGTCCCTGAATGGCGTGACGAGGGCCGGCATCGACCCGTGAAACCTAGCCCTGTTCTCCATTTGGTCCATCCAAGCCGGTCGATCGCCTCGGCGCGCCCCTGACGGCGCCCGGCGCCGTTCGACATTCAGGACATAAACCTTGTGGATGGCAGGCGAAAGGGGGCGCGTGGGCGGGGCGCGCGGGGCGCTGGTTAACGATTGATAAACGAAGCGCGGGCAGGATCGGGCTGTGGAGCTGACCCCCATGGTCGTTGGTCGTCTATTACTCTCGCTGGCGGTCGCCGGCGCGGTCTGCTGGACCGCCGCCTCGCGAGAAGTCGCGCCCAGCGCCGTTCCCCCGCCGCCGCGGACGCTCGAGGCGAACCTCGAATCGACGCCGGCCACGCCGTTGCTGGCGCCGCAGGACCCGCCGGCCGACCCGGCGCCCCCGCGCGCCGCAGATCTCTCGCCGATGAACGCGGCGGCGGCGGCCTACATGAGGAGCGGCCTCGCCGCCGGCGACGCGCTCGCCGCGGCGGTGAGCGATCCCCTCCAACGCGTCGCGCTCGAATGGATCGCGCTCAAATCCTCGCCCCAGGCGGACTATGCCAGGCTGGCCGCCTTCGAGGCCGCCCATCCCCGCTGGCCCGCCAGCGCGTGGATCCGCGATCGTCGGGAGGCCGCGATCTACAACGATCGCGCCCATTCCGGTGCGGCCCTGACGCAATTCGCCGCCGACCCGCCGCGCACGCCCGTCGGCAAGCTCGCGCTGGCGCGCGCCGCGCGCTCGGCGGGCCGGATCGGCGAGGCCGCGACGCTCGTTCGCGGCGTCTGGCGCGACGACGACATCGACGGCTGGACCGAAGGGGCGGTCCTGGGCGAATTCGCGACGCTGTTGACCAGCTCCGATCACAGGCGCCGCGCCGTGCGGCTGCTCTATCAGGAGAGGATCGGGGCCGCCTTGCGCGCGGCGGCGCTCGCGGGGCCCGAAACATTCGCCCTGGCCAAAGTCTGGACGGGCGCCCTGGCCCACCCGTCGACCGACGCGGCCTGGGGCGCGCTGCCGGCTGCGCTGCGCGGCGATGCCGACCTGCTCTACGTCCGTGTCCAGGCGCTGCGCCGCGCAGACCGAATTCTCGATGCCGCGCAGCTGATCAGGAGCGCGGCGCGCGGCGCGGCGGTGGTCGACGGCGATCGCTGGTGGGACGAGCGCCGCATGATCGCGCGCCGCCTGCTCGACGCCGGGCTCGCCAAGGACGCCTATCGGCTGTGCGCCGAAAACGCCGCCGTCTCGGTCGCGGCGCGGGTCGACGCCGAATTCCACGCCGGCTGGATCGCGCTGCGCTTTCTGGACGACCCGCGAGCCGCGAGCGTCCATTTCGCCGCCGCCGCAGCGGTCGCCCAGACGCCGCTGGCGATTGCGCGCGCGGGCTACTGGCGCGGCCGCGCCGCCGAGGCCGCCGGGCGCGCCGACGACGCGCGCGGCTTCTATGAAGACGCCGCCGCCTATCCGATCGCCTATTACGGTCAGCTCGCCGGCGAGAAGCTGGGCCGGCCCGCCTTCGCCTTGCGTGCGCCGACGCGCGTCGCGGCGGGCGAGACGCGCGACGAGGCGACGCGCGTCGTCGAACTCCTCTACGCCGCCAGGCTGGACGGATTCGCGCACGGGCTGGCCTTCGACGCCGCGCGCAGCTTCACCGACGAGGCCCAGCTCGCCGCGCTCGCGGAAGTCGTCGCCGAACGGCGCGACGGGCCGGCGAGCGTGGCGATCGGCAAGCAGGCGACGCAACGCGGCTTTGCGCTCGACGAGGCCGCGTTCCCGACCTATGGCGTGCCGGGATTTGCGCCGCTGACCCGTTCGGCCGATCTGGCGGCCGTCTATTCGATCGCCAGACAGGAAAGCGAGTTCGCCGAAGGCGCTGCATCGGGCGCCGGCGCCAAGGGCCTCATGCAGATCCTGCCGGCGACCGCGCGCGACACGGCACGGCGCCTCGGCGTTCCCTTCGACCTCGCGCGGCTGGTCGGCGATCCCGCCTACAACATCCAGCTCGGCGCGGCTTTCCTCGGCCAGCTGATCGACGACGAGGGCGGCTCCTACGTGCTTGCGCTGGCCGCCTACAACGCCGGCGCCGGGCGGGTGCAGCAATGGATCGAGGCCTACGGCGATCCGCGCGACGCGAGGGTCGATCCCGTCGACTGGGTCGAGCGCATTCCCTTCGACGAGACGCGCGACTACGTCCAGCGGGTCTCGGAAAACCTGCGCGTCTATCGCGCGCGGCTCGGCGATCTCGCGCGGGCGCCCGTCGAGCCGCTGACCGGACGCACGCTTCGGGTCGACCTCTGAGCACAATGTGATGGACTGACCAACGGATCGGCTGCGCGACGCGCCAGGCCGAGTGCGGCCGCGCCAATCGCCCCGCCGACGGCGCGCCGTCGCCCCGACGCGATCGCCCGGGATCGCAGGGAGGGGCGAAGCGACGCGCGGCAGCGGCCTCCTGGCCGCGGGCGATCGCGTGCGATCGCCCTGAC